>DAHVRW010000020.1 GCA_027322215.1 Marinimicrobium sp. | reverse complement strand
CGAGCCTGGCCGCCCGGGCGGTCCGCGCCCTCGAGCAGGCCGAGCTGCCGGTGCGGTGCCGGGCGAGGCTCGAGGAGCTCCGTGCCGAGCAGGTGCAGCCCCTGGCCGACGTGCTCGACCGCCTCGGCGTCGACTACCACATCGTCGAGCGTGATACCTACACCATCGTCAAGGACGTCATTCCGGAAGGCAAAACCACCTGCGGTCTGTGCTCCCGTTTACGTCGCGGCACCTTGTACAATTTCGCACAGGAGATCGGTGCCAATAAAATTGCCCTTGGACACCATCGGGACGATATTATCGAGACGCTGTTTCTGAATATGTTTTACGGTGGCAAGCTAAAAGCCATGCCTCCCAAACTGCTCTCCGATGATAAACGCAACGTAATCATTCGCCCTATGGCCTATTGCAAAGAGCGCGATTTGGCCGCTTATGCACAGTACAAAGGCTTTCCTATCATCCCCTGCAACTTATGTGGCTCTCAGGAAAATCTGCAGCGGCAGGTGATCAAGCAGATGCTTGCCGACTGGGACCGCCAACACCCAGGGCGTACCGAAACCATATTCTCCGCCATCAAAAACGTGGCGCCGTCACAGCTGGCCGATACTCAGCTGTTTGATTTTGCGGCGCTTAGCCCCAGCGCGCCGGCAGCTGATAAGCCCCAGCCGACCGAAGTCGTAGGCCACTTTATTCCCGCCTTGCAGCTATAGCGTCCCGCTGCGGCGCTCGCTCCAAGGACAGCAGGATTGACTGCAGCGATCGCGATACCGGTCGCTCGGGCTCGCGTATGTGTCGTTTTTATCCGCTGATGCTCTATACTGATTCTTAGGTACTCTTTTGAAGACCTTGTTTTTGAAAACGTATTTCGGAATACCTTAGGCGAGGACGCCCGCACGGGTTGAGGGGCGCATCTCGGTCAACATATAAAATCAATAACGGTTGGGTCCATGCATAAGCCGCCATCCTTTTTTCAAGGCATTTCGTTTCGGCTGGCAAAAATTGGCATCCTAGTGGCGTTTGCTCTGGGGCTGATGGTCACCAGTGCGCAGATTTATCTGGACTACCGAAGCCAGCAAGGCGAACTCGACCAGATTGCCGCACGCATCATTGAGGTTACCATGCCCCCCGCAGTACGCGCGGTGCACACTCTGGATAATGAGCTCTCAGCGGAGGTCGTAAACGGGCTTCTGGCTTACGATTTTATTTACCAGGTGTCGGTGAGTGACGAGCTGGGGAATATTCTGGGGCAAGGCAGTGCGAACCGCGCGGAGTCCTCCACCCGCTGGCTGACTCGACGCATCGCCGATGAATCCCGCCATTACCATGCGGACCTGCTCATCCCCGGCTACGGTGACTCGGTACACGGCCAATTGAGCTTTTCCCTGGATGTGGACCGCGCTCTGGGCAGTTTTTATCAGCGCGCCTGGCGTAATCTGACCGCTGGGTTGATGCGCGATATGCTCTTGGTGCTGTTATTGTTTGGTGTTTTCTATCTGATTTTGACCAAACCTTTGGCCCGTCTTGCGCGGGAAGTTCGCAGCATTAGCCCCGATCGACCCGGCGTCCGGCGCCTGACGCCGTTACCGGGCCGACGCGATGAGTTAGCGGCGTTGGTTGCCGGCGGCAACCAGTTACTGGACTCGGTCGTGCGATCGTTGACGAAGCGGCACGCGGTGGAGTCGGCACTGCGCAAAAGCGAAGAGCATCTGCGACAAATTATCGACAGTCTGCCCGTTATGATCGGTGCCCGCAGCGCTACTAGGCACTATTTATTCGCCAATCGCGCCCTCGCCGATGCGTTGGGGTACACGCCCGAGCGAATGCGTAATAAGCACGCCCGCGATCTGCTTCAGGATGCGGTTGTTGACCTGGACGCTGTACTGCTTAAAGATCAGCGGGTGATCACGCAAGGTAGGACGATCAACGTGTCTGAAGAGGAGTTTGTTACGGCCAAAGGGCAAAAGCTGTTTTTACAAACTCACATAGTGCCGCTGCAATTTTACGATGAGCTCGTGGCACTGTCGGTCTCCATGGACATTACCGAGCGTAAAAATGCCCAGGCGAAAATGGAGCATATGGCTCATCACGACGCCTTGACCAATCTGCCCAATCGGGTGCAGCTGGTGAAACGTTTGGAGCTGGAAGTCCGGCGCGCCGAACGCCACGGCTACTGCGGTGCGGTTTTGTTTATAGACCTGGATCAGTTTAAAAATATCAATGACTCCCTGGGCCACCCGGTGGGCGATATGGTTCTGCGAGAGGTGGCGCGACGACTGCTCGGAACGGTGCGCGAAGAAGATTTGGTAGCCCGGCTCAGTGGCGACGAGTTCGTGGTGGCGTTGACCGTGCTGGATAGCGACATGAGTGTAGCGGCATTGCGCGCGGGGGAGATCAGCGAAAAAATCCGTGGTGTTATTTCCAGTCCATTCTGGGTGGATGATTTGGAGTTGCGAGTCACCGGCAGTGTCGGGGTGGCCATGTATCCGGAAAAAAACAGCTCGGTCCACGAACTGCTGCGCTACGCGGACACCGCCATGTATCAGGTGAAAGAGAAAGGCCGCGATTCCATCGAGTTCTTTAACGAGCACATGGCGGACAAAGTGAGCCGGCAACTGGTCATGGAAGGCGATCTGCACCGGGCCTTAGAAGAGCAGCAGTTCGAGCTTCGCTATCAACCAAAAATCGACATGAGCAGTGGTGCCATTGTGGGTGCGGAAGCGCTGTTGCGCTGGCATCACCCAGTTAAAGGGACCATCTCTCCGGTTGAGTTCATTCCTGTGCTAGAAACCTCGGGCCTGATATTGGAAGTGGGGCAGTGGGTGCTCGAACGCGCATGCGCCACTCTGGTGCACTGGCAGAACGCTGGACTATGGCGGGACGGTATGCGCTTGAGCATCAATATCAGCCCCCGGCAGTTCCGTCGCTCGGCGTTTGCCGATGATGTTCTGGCCACCCTGGCGCGTTACAGCATTCCCGAAAAGTCCCTGGAAATTGAGGTCACCGAAGGCATACTGATCCATAAGATTGACGAAGCCATTGTCACAATGACGCGTCTGGCCAAGCACGGCATCAGTTTCTCATTGGATGACTTTGGCACCGGCTATTCCTCTATCAGTTATCTCAAGCAACTACCGGTAAGTGTGTTAAAAATTGACCAAAGCTTTGTGCGCGATTTGACGGATGACCGCAATGACCGGGTGCTGGTGGAAACCATTGTCACCATGGCTCGGTTATTAGGGCTGGAGGTGGTTGCCGAAGGCGTGGAGGAGCAGGCCCAATTCGACTTACTGCAAGAATACGGCTGTCATTATTTTCAGGGTTATTACTGCAGCCCTGCGGTGCCTTTGGAGCGCTTTAACGACATGCTTAAGAGTCAGAAGGCGCCGGCGGACCGCCGCGCGTCGAGCTAACGGGGCGCCGCTAAAACAGACGCCCTAGCAGAAACGGAATTGCGGTTTCCACGCGCAGGATGCGCGCGCCCAAGTGTACCGGTTGAAACCCACACGCTAGGATCTTTTCCACCTCGTATGGGATGAATCCCCCCTCTGGTCCGACCGCCAAAACCACTTCACCCGCCGTGTTCTTAGGGCAGAGCGGCCCGCTGTTCGGATGTGCCAGCAACGCCTGACGTCCTTTGACCAAAGCCCCGAGCTCGTCTTCCACAAAGGGCTTAAACCGCTTGCGCACGGTGACTGTCGGCGGCTGTGTCGCGCCACCTTGTTCTAACCCCAGGATTAATTGCCGATGAATCTCCGTCTCGGTCAAGCGAGGGGTTTGCCAGTAACTTTTCTCCACTCGATAACTGTTGAGTAAAATCAGCTCTTGCACGCCACAGGTGGCAACCGTTTGCAGGATACGCCGCAGCATTTTGGGGCGCGGCAACGCCAGTATCAAGGTCAGCGGTAGAGGGGGTGGTGCGGGCTGCTCAATGGTCACTTCCAGTTGAATCGCTTCGGCACTGATTTCGATCAGAGTGCCGTAACCGATGCCGCCGTTGAGCAAGCCGACTTTCAAACGCTCCCCCACACGGGCACGGAGCACCGTATGGATATGTTTCAGGCGCCGCTCGTCTTGGATGATGGCCCGGTTAGCGTGGACCAGATCCTCATCAAAGAGCAGAACAAGATTCATAAGCGGATTATCTATTGGCGATTTGGCTGGAGAAGGCTGTTTGGTTGGTGTTTGGTCGGACAGGCAAATGGCGCCCCGGAGACGATTCGAACGTCCGACCTGCCGCTTAGGAGGCGGCTGCTCTATCCAACTGAGCTACCGGGGCGTATCTACGCCGGGCGCTATTGTAGGGATATCGCTGCCGCAATCCAACCTGTTAAATCAGGCCTTAACCAAGCTTTGGGAATCGTTCTGCGGTGCTGTGGCTCCGTCGGCATTGTAGAGCTGTGGGCCACTCGCCTGGCCGCGCAGGATGTTAAGCAATTGACCCAGGGTCTGCCGGGACCGTCCGATAATCTTGCCATTGATCTCGTTCAGTTTCTGGCATTCGGAAAATTGCTCGATTAATTCTTGCCAGGGCTCAATGAGCGCTCGCGTATCGGCCTGTCTGTGAAGAAACTCCACCCAGCCATGTTGGTCGCGGCTCAGATTCGCCTGGACCAACCATTGTTGGCGCTGCTGGGAGCGGGCGCCCAGTTGCGCCAGCAATTGGTCCTTAGCTTCGATTAGCTCGGGCAACTGTTCGTGTTGCCGGGTCTGCAGGTAGTCGCGCTCAAAGGTGAGCAGTTCGGCGAGTTGTTCGATGTCGGCGGTATCTTGTGCCAGCATCGCGCGTAAGATCTCGGGGGAGGGTTGCATAAGCACCTCAGCTCGTCGTGGGTTAATCATCAGAAGGCGCGGACGCACGCACTCTGCGTTGGGGGGCAGAGCGCGAGCACCTTAGGTGTAAGGTTTAGCCCAGCAGCTCGTCTTGATTGAGCAAGTTTTCGGCAATACGCTCGGCGTTGATCTGGAAACGCCCTTCCGCGATGGCCTGGCGAATCTCCGCCACCCGCTCACTGTTTACTTCTGGCAGGGCGTTAATTTTGTCTTCCAGACGACCCAAGCTCTGCGCCTCTTGGCTCAGCACCACGTCACTCCGTTCAACCGGTTTGGAGCTCGGGCTTTTGCTATCCGCTCCAGGACGAGTTGCTGTCGTTTGCGTACGCCCTGTGGCTGTATTGGCGTTGTGCCCGGGTCTGATGCCGTTATTGGTATCAATAGTCATGGTATTTCCCCAACGTTATTTGATGATGCCAGCCTTGCCGGCGAGCCCCACGTAGAGCTCTACAGGTTCGCTTTCGGCGGGCAACTTTATAACTTTAATGCTCATTTGTCATAAGTGTGACCTGGTCGACGTTATAAGTCGGTGCCTAGGCCGGGCAATATCGGGCTAGCGTACGGTTTGGACATGCCCGGGGGCGATTATATGCCCCGCCACAATACGCTCGGAGTTGTTGTTTTTTACCCGTATTTGCTGACCAACTCGCCCGCTGCTCATGGCTGTCCCACGGGTACTTACCGTGATGCCACCTATTTCAGCTTCGAGCCGAACCTCGTCACCGCGGTTGACCGCCAACGGTTCCACCAATAGTCCGGTACGAAATGGTTCGTGGCGCTTCAAAGGGCGACGCAGCTCCATGCCCACCACAGCCTGTTCAGCATCGACAAAACCTTGACGCAAGCGGCTGGTATTACGCAATACCACCGCCACATCGTTGGCGCTCAGGCGGGTGCCCCGGCTTAAGTTGCGTGCGGCCACCACCACGGGGCGGTATAAATCCACCTGAGCGGGCACGTAGATGGACCAGGGCTGCCCGCTCCGGCAGCGGGTGTGTACGCTAATATTGCCCCCGCTGTTGCTGGCATCGTTGAGCTCCAGTTCCAAATTCTCGGAGCATTGGCTTAGCTGTAAGCGCGCATCTAAGTGCCCCACCTCTACATCCACCCGTTTGGCTCCCGACTGGGCGTAGTGGTTTAGCAGAAACTGCTCCACCTGAGCGCGAAGTTGCTCTAAGTCCTGTCGCTCGGCCATCGCTGGCGCCGCGACGCCCACAGCCAGCCCTGCGATCAACAGGCCGCGCAACCACTGCCGGCCGACCGATCTGAAGTGCCGCAACGAGTAAGCCGACGCTCGATCATTGCCCCCACGACTCATAAGTTGTTCTACTCTCTAATTAACAGCCTAATTAACAGCGAGGCGGCCAAGCCTTTCGTGCATTTTGGCGCGGTATGGCTAAACAGACCGCTCTGGCACCATGGATGCCCAAAGACGGGTGCCTAAAGAATGGCGCTTTTCGGCCGCAATAGTTACTGATAGTTAATTAAGCAAAGAGTGTGCCGTTCTATTTCTTCCGGGAAAGGTGCATCACCTCCGGAAAAGTGCACCATTCTGGGCAAAAAGTGCACTAGAAGCATGAAAAGGCGCAATTTAAGGTAAACTGAACGTAGTTAGTACGATAGCGAGGGTAAAATATGGCGGGCGTATTAGACAATGTAAATCAGCGCACCCAACTGGTGGGCCAAAACCGCCTGGAGTTGCTGCTCTTTCGCTTATCAGGGTCGCAGCTGTACGGGATCAACGTGTTCAAGGTACGTGAAGTTCTGCAGTGCCCACCGTTGAACGCCATACCCGGGCGTAACCCGGTGGTTCGCGGCGTCGCTCACATTCGCGGCGGTACCTTGTCCATTATGGATATGAATCTGGCCATAGGCCGCCGTCCGTTGGCGGATGTGGAAAACTGCTTTGTGATTATCACCGAATACAACGGTACGGCTCAGGGGTTTTTGGTGCGTGGGGTGGAGCGCATCGTCAACATGAACTGGAGCGATATTCACCCGCCACCCAAAGGGGCTGGGAAAGAGCACTATTTGACCGCCGTCACGGAAGTGGATGGCAACCTGGTGGAAATTGTGGATGTGGAGAAGATCCTGGCGGAAGCCGCGCCGGTCAACCAAGATGTGAGCGCTGAGGTGGCGACTTCGGCCTCCAGCCAGCACCTAGTCGCCAAGCATGTGCTCGTTGTGGACGATTCCAGTATTGCACGCAAGCAGGTACAGCGGGTCATGGAATCCGTAGGCGTGCGTACGACGCTTAAGAAAGATGGCCGGGAGGGGCTCGATTATTTGCTGGCCATGCTGGAGCAGGGCAAAGATCCGTGCCAAGAACTGGTTATGGTCATTTCGGATATTGAAATGCCTGAAATGGATGGGTATACCTTTACCGCAGAGATTCGCCATCACGACGCCTTGAAACACCTTTACGTCCTGTTGCACAGTTCGCTCAGCGGTGTGTTCAATGAAGCTATGGTGAACAAGGTGGGCGCGGACAAGTTTCTCGCCAAGTTTAACCCCGACGAATTGGTGCGCTGTGTAAGCGATCGTGTACTGGAAATGAACGGGGAAAATTTGCTGAATGCTGAGCGGGACTAATACCCCTGAATTAGCGTATCCTGTACCTGTAGCGACGATGAAATGATGGCGTGGTGGGTGGCCCGTGGGTTTAGCCAAGGCAGGCGCAGCTTCTGTCACGGCCCCGCGGTAGCAACGGGCGGACGGCCGCATAGCACCAAACCTAGTGCAGCCCTCTCTTACGCTTGGGCAATACGCCTGTACATTGACCGCCAATAGGGCGTTAGGGCGAGGATTATGACGACAAGAGCGGCAGGGCAGCGGGATTGTTTTGATCAGGCGGAATTTGATCAATTCCGACAGTTTTTACAAGACGCTTGCGGCATTGCACTGGGTGATAACAAGCAATACCTGGTATCCAGCCGGATGCGTCGCTTGCTGGAAGAGCACAAACTTGCATCATTTAGTGCTCTGCTGGTCGCGCTCAACAGGCCAAACAGCCGACGCTTGAAGGATCAGGTCATCGACGCCATGACCACCAACGAAACCTTTTGGTTTCGGGATATCTATCCGTTTGAACACCTGAAAAATCAACTTCTTCCTGCCCTGATGGTGGGCCAGCAAAAAAGCACTGAGCCCATAAGAATTTGGTCGGCCGCCTGCTCTTCGGGTCAGGAGCCGTATTCCATCAGTATCGCCGTCGAGGAGTATCGTCAGAACAGAACCATGGGTGTGCTGCGTCGGCCCGTGCAAATTGTCGCTACCGATCTATCGTCCATTGTGCTCGAGCAGGCGCGGGCGGGTAGCTACGACCGGGCGGCTGTTGCCCGAGGTTTGTCGGAAGAGCGCTTAACTCGTTACTTCGATAAGCGCGATGATCGCTGGCATGTTAAGCCCGTCATACGGGACCGGGTGCAGTTCAAAGCGTTGAACCTGCTTGATCCTTATATGTCTTTAGGTCGATTTGATGTGGTGTTCTGCCGCAATGTGCTCATCTATTTCGACGCGGAGCTCAAACAGCGGATTTTACGCAAACTGCATGGTGTGCTAAAGCCCGGCGGTATTTTGTGCTTGGGCTCTTCCGAGAGCCTCGCAGGGGCGGGTAATTTATTTGAAATGGTGCGCTGCGAGCCTGGCATTATGTACCGTGCCATTTAATACAGTGTTAACTAACCCTTGGTCATCCTATGTACAAGTTAGTGGTCTACGTTCCCGAAAGTCACCTGGAAGCCGTAAAGAGCGCATTATTTTCCGCCGGCGCCGGCCGCATGGGTGACTACGATAGTTGCGCCTGGCAAGTATTGGGGCAAGGTCAGTTCCGACCACTGGAAGGCAGTCAGCCTTACCTGGGGCAGCAGGGGAAGGTGGAGTATGTGCCCGAATATCGGGTCGAGTTGGTGTGTGCCGATGAGTGCATCAATGATGTTTTGAGTGCTCTGCGTCGCGCCCATCCTTACGAGGAACCGGCGTACGATGTTTGGCGTTTGATGGATCTATAAAGCGCCAATCAAGACACCTTCACGAGGCTACTGGCGCGTAGGGAGCGCACCGGCCGCTCAGCGAGGTTTTGCGATCATGGCTCCCGTTCTCGATGGAGCGGATCCGGATAACCTCTGGTAATTTCTGGTTATGAATTCTTTTGTACAACGTTTGCAGGACCGGCTGCGGCCCGCAAATGAACTGGCAGAAACGCCTGGCTTATCCTCGCAGCAGGCCGCTGTGATGGCGTTGATTACCGATCACCCAAGTCGCCCCGAACTGATCTTTACCCTGCGCGCTAAACACCTTCGAGCTCATCCTGGCGAGGTGGCGTTCCCGGGTGGGAAGTGGGAGCCGCAGGATCCCAATCTGCTGGCCACGGCTTTGCGAGAAACCCACGAAGAAGTCGCGCTGCCTCCCGCACAGGTGCGCATCTTGGGGGCCATCAAACCCAGCTCAACTCTCGCCGGCACCAAAGTGACTCCCTTTGTGGGGTTGGTCTCGCACAATGTCACGATGGTGCCCGACCCCAATGAGCTGGAGACCATTTTTCGAGTGCCGCTGAATTGGTTCAGTGCCAAAAACTGCTTGCGTATCGATGAGTTCTCCGCAGCCGGCGTCACCCGCCGGATACCCGCTTACAGTTACCGGGAGTACGAAATCTGGGGCTTTACCGCCGCCGTTACCCAAGAGATACTATCAGGCGATTGAAAACGCGATCTCGGCTTTGGCGTCCTGAGCTAAAGATGCCCGGCAGGCCTTTCGAAAATTCATAATGGTCATAACTGTCAGAATTGTGAGTGTCATGGTGGCAGTTACCTCTCTAAAGGAGCAGAGTCAGTGAACCCAAAAATTTTCAACAAAAAACGCTGTTTTATCACTCTGTTGTTGCTGTTCAGCGGCTGGGTACAAGCGGAGTTGGTTACCGAAGAAATCCAGTACGAGGTGGATGGCGAGTCATTCACTGGCTACCTTGCCTATGACGACCGGATTGAGGGGCAGCGGCCGGGGATACTACTGGTTCACGAGTGGTGGGGTCACAACGACTATGTGCGTCGACGCGCCGAACTACTGGCAAAACTGGGCTACACCGCGTTTGCGCTGGATATGTACGGCAGCGGCAAGCAGGCCGACCACCCGGAGCGGGCCAATGAATTCATGGAAGCCGTAATGGCCAATATCGACTCCGCTGAGCGTCGGTTCCGTGCCGCCCACAATATACTGCGCGAACACCCGTCTGTGGACCCTGACCAAACGGCGGCGTTCGGTTATTGTTTCGGCGGGGCAGTGGTACTGCACATGGCGCGCCAAGGCGAGGATCTGGATGCCGTGATCAGTTATCACGGTATGTTGGGCACAGAGTCGCCAGCCGCCGAGGGCGATGTGACCGCTAAAGTGCGGGTATTTACTGGCGCTGCTGACCCCATGGTGCCGCCAGAGCAGGTCCAGGCATTCGAAGAGGAGATGCGCTCGGCGGGCGTAGATTATAAACTTCAGAGTTACCCAGGTGCCGTGCACGGTTTCACCAACCCCGACGCCGATGAAAAAGGGGCCGCGTTTGACATGCCGCTGGCCTATGATGCCGAAGCGGATGCCGACTCCTGGCGTAAAACGTTGCGCTTTCTGGACGTCGTGTTTGACTGAGGGCCGGAGGTGGGCCTTGCGATCTGTGAATTGAAACCCGTTCCGGTCCAATTGATAATCAAAATAAGCATTAAGAGCGTCGGCTCTCAGTCGGCGCTCACATCGTAAGGAGCACCGCATCATGGCGTTAAATTATCATCGGACCGTCGCGGAAGTGTTCGTAGAGGCCTGTCGGACCTATTCCCACAAACCCGCCTTCACGTGCTTGGGTAAAACCATCAGCTTTGCAGAGCTGGAGCAGTATACAGAGCGCTTCGCTTCTTATTTACAACACCATACCCAGTTAGAGCCGGGTGACCGAATCGCGGTGCAATTGCCCAACGTATTGCAGTATCCCGTGGTGGTGTTCGGAGCGCTGCGTGCCGGTCTGGTGGTCGTGAATACCAATCCGCTGTACACCGCCCATGAAATAAAGTATCAGCTGCAGGACTCCGGTGCCAGGGCGCTCGTGGTGCTCGCCAACATCGCCCACAATGCCGCTGAGGTGGTGGATGAGACGGACGTTGAGCAGGTAATTGTGACGGAACTTGCGGACCTGCACTCTCCGGTAAAGCGAATGTTGCTGAACTTTGCCGTCAAACACATCAAGAAAATGGTGCCGCCGTTTTCATTTAAACACCAAGTCAGTTTCCGTACCACCCTGGCAAAACCGGCCCAGCCATTTCGGGCCGTGGCGCGCACACCGGACGATTTGGCGGTGCTGCAATACACGGGTGGTACCACAGGTATCGCCAAGGGTGCCATGCTGAGCAACCGCAACTTAGTGGCCAATATGCTGCAGCTCAATACCCATATGCAGGATCTGCTGCGGAAGGGAACCGAGATGTTCGTCGCGCCTCTGCCGCTGTATCACATTTACGCCTTCACTTTGCACTGTATGTCAGCAGTGACTTTGGGCAATCACAACCTTTTGATACCTAATCCCCGCGACATTAACGCCTTTGTCAAAATGCTTAAAGGTCAACCGTTCACGGTCTTTGTGGGGCTCAATACCCTGTTCAATGCCCTATGCCGAAACGCGGACTTTGCCAAACTGGACTTTAGCCATTTGCATCTGACGTCCTCCGGCGGCATGGCGCTGACTGAATCCACCACAAAACGCTGGAAGGAGATAACCGGCGTGGACATCTACGAAGGCTACGGTTTGACGGAAACTTCGCCGGTGGTGGCCAGCAATCCAGCGGGCCGGATTCAACCGGGTACGGTGGGCGTACCGTTGCCGGAAACCGAATGTAAGGTAATTGACGACGATGGCGCGCAATCGTTGGATGAAGAGTCCGGTGAACTCTGTGTGCGCGGCCCGCAAGTGATGATGGGTTACTGGAATCGTCCTCAAGAAACCAAGGACGTCTTGGACGACGAGGGCTGGTTCAAAACCGGTGATATGGCGATTATTCAAAAAGACGGTTACATCAGAATCGTTGATCGAAAAAAAGATATGATCAACGTCTCTGGATTTAAGGTTTTCCCCAACGAGGTGGAAGACGTGCTGGCCAGCCACCCCGATATACTGGAAGCGGCGGTGGTCGGCGTGCCCGATGCCGAGGGTAGCGAAGTTGTGAAAGCCTACGTGGTCACCAGCCGCAGCATGACCGTAGAAGAAGTTCGCGATCACGCGAAGACCAAACTCACCCCTTATAAGGTCCCCCACCAGGTGGAGTTTCGCGATGAGTTGCCCAAGAGCAACGTGGGCAAAGTGCTGCGCCGCGCGTTAAAGGAATAGCCGTCGGCACTATTATCCAGGCGTTGAGCCGTTGAGCCATTGAGCCCCATCTCCGCCATCTACTTACGCAAGTGTTTCCAAACGGCTTATGAAAAGAGCGTTGATACTATCTGGGGGCGGCGCCCGCGCAGCCTATCAAGTTGGTGTGTTGCAGGCGCTGGCCAAGATTCTTCCACCTGAGACTGAAAATCCGTTTCCCATTATTTGTGGCACCTCGGCCGGGGCCATAAACGCTCTGGCGCTGGCGACCCACCCTGGTAATTTCCGTGAGTCCGTGGCGTCACTGGCTAATATCTGGCAGAACCTCACCGTCGGTCACGTTTATCGTCACGGCTGGTACGATCTGGCGAAAGGCTTAGCGCTGTTGGGCCTGTCTCTTTTTAACGAAGGGGTAGGGCGGCAGCGGCCCTTGTCCATGCTGGATAATGCACCCTTGTGGCAATTGCTGGGTAGTCGTATTCCGTTTGATAATTTGGATCACGCTATTGAGAGCGGCAAATTGTCCGCCATATCGGTTACCGCCATGGGATATACCTCAGGCGAGTCAGTCAGTTTTTTTCAGGGCGAGCCGTCGCTCCAGGGCTGGAAGCGCTATCGGCGAGTAGGTTTACCCACGCGTTTGAAGCTGGAACATCTGCTTGCTTCCTCGGCCATTCCCACGATTTTTCCGGCGGTGCGTATTAACCGCGAATATTTTGGTGACGGAGCCTTGCGTCAATTGGCGCCCATTAGCCCCGCACTGCACCTGGGCGCCGAATCGCTGTTCGTAATTGGTGTCAGCCAAAATCGAGATAAACGTTACCGGAGCAAACGCACCTATACACGTAAATCCCCGTCCATGGCGCAGATTGTTGGGCAGCTGTTTAACAGTGCCTTCATTGATGCCCTTGAGGGCGATCTGGAGCATCTGGAACGTATTAACGCCCTGATTGAACTGGTCCCCGAAGAGCGGCGTGAGGCCAATGGATTACCGCTTCGGGCGGTGGATAATCGGGTGATATCGCCCTCCAAACCGGTGGATAGCATTGCGGGTCGGAAGGTGCGTTATCTGCCAAAAAGTCTGCGTTTTTTTCTCAGAGCCATCGGTGCGACCGCCAAGGGCGGCGGCGCGACCGCGGCCAGTTACCTACTTTTTCATGAGTCGTTTATTCATGAAATGATGGAGTTGGGGTATCAGGACACTATGTGGGAGATGGACAATTTGAAGGCTTTTTTCGATGTGCCCGAAGGCGAGTAGCGAAAGCGGTTTGTCAGCTCAAAGGGAGACTCGGCGGGTTTTGATGAATAAAGGGATGGAGCGGTGGAGTTGATCCACCGCTCCATCGTATTACGATACGCGCCGGCGAAACAGCGGCAGAGGTTGGTCATGTGATGCTTGGTAGTACTCGGTGAAATCGTCCAGCGATTTAACCGCCTCTTCGAGGTTAATATCCTGATCACCAAAATCAAAAGCGTTAACGCCACAGCGGCGCAAGTAACACATTTGATCGCGAATCACATGGCCTACCGCGCGCAGCTCCCCCTTAAATCCATAGCGGTCTCGCAGCAAGCGGGCGCTGGAAAACGGCCGCCCGTCGCTGAACAGCGGGAAGTGCAGAGCGATCAGCGGCAATTTTTGTACAGCGTCCTGTAACGCCTCGGGCGCTTCGTCCGAATTCAGCCAAACGCCAATATCGTTGCGTGTTTGCAGTTTCTCTTGCTGCGCCTGCCATACCGACAAAGGCACAATGACCTGGCCCGCAGGGACTTCAACCGCCTCGGGCGCATCTTCAGGTTTTGCCATCAATGTCCATTCATTGTCGACGATGGCGCCGTCTTTAACTAGCTTTGGCATAGACGCGCTCCTTAAACGGTTGGTTGCCCAGACGTTGATAGGTGTCGATAAATTGCTCTTCGTCGGTGCGGTTTTCCACGTACACGTCGATGATTTTCTGAATCACTTCCGGCACTTCGTCAGCGCCGAATGAAGGCCCAAGTACCGTACCCAGCCGCGCGTCATTGGCAGCGCTGCCGCCCAGTTGTACCTGATAAAACTCCTCGCCTTTTTTGTCGACGCCCAGAATACCAATATGACCGATATGGTGATGGCCACACGCATTCATACAACCGGAGATGTTCAGGTCCAGGTCACCTAAATCGTAAACGTAGTCCAGGTCATCGAACTGGCGCTGGATCGCTTCGGCGATGGGGATCGATTTGGCGTTGGCCAAGGAGCAAAAATCCCCACCAGGGCACGCGACAATATCGGTGAGACTACCGATGTTGGGGGTGGCGAAGCCGGCTTGCTTAAGTTGCTGCCAGAGCTCGAACAGATCGGTCTTTTTCACATCCGCCAGAACCATGTTTTGTTCGCGGGTGGTACGTGCTTCGCCGAAGCTGTAGGTGTCCGCCAAATCAGCAATAATTTCCAACTGCCGGTCGGTCGCATCTCCTGGCGCGACACCCGTCGGCTTGAGCGACAGCGTCACTGATGAGTAGCCCGGTACCCGATGGGCGCGGACGTTGCGCTGCAACCATTTGCTGAACGCTCGGTTATCGGCGGCCTGAGCATCCACCTGCGCCTGGGCGCTGGCATCATCGAGTGTCTCGTAGGGCGGCTCGGTAAAGAAACTCTTCGCCCGCTCGATCTCTTCTTCGGTCAGGATGTTGCTGCCGTCTTTCATGTACTCGAACTCTTCTTCCACCTTTTGGGCGAAGACGTCCGGACCCAGGGCGCGCACCAAAATCTTGATGCGGGCCCGGAATTTGTTATCACGGCGGCCGAGCTGGTTGTAAATTCGCAGTATGGCTTCCAAGTAGGGCAGAATCTGCTCTTGAGGCAGAAACTCGCGGATCAGGCTGGCAATAACGGGTGTGCGACCTAAACCGCCCCCAACGTATACTTTGAAACCGATTTCGCCGGCGTCGCTGCGCACCAATTGCAGACCAATGTCGTGTACTTGGATGGCGGCGCGATCCTGCTCAGAGCCGGTAATGGCGATTTTGAACTTGCGCGGCAAGAAGGCAAATTCCGGGTGAAAGTGCGACCACTGCCGGATGATTTCACAGTAAGGGCGTGGGTCGACGATCTCGTCCTGGGTCACACCGGCAAACTGGTCCGACGTAATGTTGCGCACACAGTTACCACTGGACTGAGTGCAATGCATTTCCACCTTGGCCAGCTCGGCGAGAATGTCTGGCACGTCGCTCAGCTCAGGCCAGTGCAGCTGGATGTTCTGCCGCGTTGTTACATGGCAGTAACCTTTGTCAAAGCGACGGGTGATATAAGCCAGGTGACGCAATTGTCGGCTGTTAATCATGCCGTAGGGCACGTTGATGCGTAGCATGGGCGCCAAGCGCTGAATATAGAGACCATTCTGCAAACGCAAGGGCAAGAACTCTTCGGGGGCGAGTTCGCCCGCGAGGAAGCGTTCCATCTGGTTGCGAAACTGTGCGATTCGCTGCTGCAGAATCTTGTTGTCGTACTGATCGTATTTGTACATAACGGCTTGTGTACCTACCTGCCAAACGGTTAAACCCTGACTGCGGGCCGGGTATTGCCCACCGAGCCGCCGCGCGCCCGAGGCGGGAACCCCGGCGAAAACAACCGCGCAGGATACATGAAAACGCCGCCACGCGCGAGATGTCGAGCGCCGAGGGCTGGCGGAGATGGGTTGGGAACTCAGTAAGTCGGAGCGCTATTTTAGCAGAGCAGGCCTGCCGACTGAACGAATGTTTTCCTCTAAGCTCATAGGGATTAGTTATATGCCGTCCGGCGCTTGTTTTTTGATGGGTGCTTGTGTATAAAAGCTTGAAGTGCCTTGTTTTCCAGCGGTCGGCGGATTGATTGGCTGGCCGCTGATACCGCTGAGCGTTGAACGTTAAACGGTTAATTTTTCACAGAGAAACGGTCTTATGGACACAGAACAGGTGAACGACAACACCGAAATGAGCGAACGAGCTGACAGCCTGGCGGATGCCTTTGCCGCGGTGGGCTTGATAACTGTTTTCGTCTTAGGCTGCATCTGGTGGATTAGCGGGCAATAAACACGGCGACCGTAAGGCGCCATAAAACCCGCCCAGCAGTAGCTGCCATCCGAGCCTTCCCACTTCCTCTGAGTTCTCGCGTTTTAAGTTGCTCAGTCAACTACGTTCTGTCATTATTCTCCTTTTGTGCGGTCCCAGTTGTGGCTAACGTTTCGGAGAATATGATGTCTGCACCGGCCCATACCCAGCGCGATTTCCACCTACATAACAGCTTTACCTTTTGGATTGGCCGTCTTGCCAATGTGATGAAAGACGCCTTTAACCAGAAGCTGGCCAGTTGGGATGTCACTTACCCTCAGTGGATGATCCTGAACGTACTGCACCACCAGTTGGCGGACACGCCGGCACAGATCGCGGAAAATATTGGGGTGGACCGCTCGGCCGTGACGCGATTGTTGGATAGGCTGGAAGCGAAAAATCTGGCGGAACGAATGCACGACGGGCTGGACCGTCGCTCAGTGAAAATTCTGATGACGCGGCAGGGCGCGGCGCTGATGGACGAGTTGAATGAAGCGGCGCGAGAGCACCAGCAGTTGTTTCTCAGTCAGATGCACCCTACGGAGCTGCGGGCGTTTAAAACGAACCTACAAAAATTGCTGCGTGCCGGCGATGTGGACACGATCAGCATCTGGCGGCATTTGTAACCTGGTTTCTGCGGTGTGCGGCGTGGACGAAAGAGGGTGTATGGGCTAGAGCCCGGCGCTGGAAAGCACGGCTCGCACCAGAACTACCATAACCACAATAAAAATCGCGGTAAACGTCAGTCCGGCGATCATAAAGGTGTAGATACTGCCACCGCTGAAGTCGCGCTCCCGATTCTTGTTGCTTTGGACGCCAAATGCGGCTGATGCGGTGCTGAAAGCGACTTGAAGAGCGTTGGGCTTTTTACGTGGGGTTTGCTGGTCTTGCTTACTCATAACTCATTCTCTGCGATTGACACTCATTATAATGTGGAGCACTGGTGGGGCGAGATGCCGCGGCTGAGCTTTGACACCGAGAATCCACTGCGGTGCCCTGGTATGCCAGTATCGGCTCTTACCGTCGGGGACTAATGAAGCTCTCGCGAGTCAGCGTCCCAAGTGCGGTGGCGACCAAGTTCAGCACGTAGGGTCTCAATCTCTGAAAGTAGTTCAAGGGCTAGCGCCACGCCAGGAAGATTTAGCTCCAGGTCCCGCTGTAAGTTAATTGCCGTACGCAGGCGTTGCAGGCTGTCGCCACCGAATGTCCAGCGGGCGCTGGCGCGGTTGCGCGGCTCAATAATGCCTTCGTCCACCAGCGCGACGATAAAATCCGCCCGCACACTACAGGCCCGGGTCAGATCGCCCAGCGTTAGCTCCAGCTCATCCTCTACTATACAGCCGCTCAACGTACGCGTGTTTGTCGGTTGCATAATCAGGGCTCCCAATGCGTCCGCGGATTGAACGCGCTCATTTCCGCCATGCGCTTGTAGAGGGACCGAAGCTCCTCGTTTTCAGCCGGCGGCAAGGCGATACTCACCTGCGCATAAAGATCGCCCGGCGTTGGCCCTGGCAGGCCGCGGCCTTTGAGGCGCAACTTACGTCCGCTGCGGGTATTGGGCGGGATTTTCAGCTCCACCCGGCCCTTGGGCGTAGGCACCTGCACAGTGGCACCCAGCGCGGCTTCCCATGGCGCCAGAGGTAAATCCAGATATAAATCCCGCTCATCCAAACGATACAATGGATGGGGCCGCATCGCGACTTTTAGATACAAATCTCCGGCCCGGCCCGGCCCCATGCCGGGGCCACCTTGCCCAGCGAGGCGGATGCTCTGACCGGGTTTGATGCCCTTGGGGATCTTGACGTTCAGTGTTCGCGGTTGTTTTCGCACTCGCCCGTCGGCGCCGACCACCGACTGCTGCAGCGTAATCTGGCGGGTCGCGCCCTCGATGCTGTCTTCCAAATCGATGGTAATCGTCGCGTGGTGGTCCTCGCCTTGACGGTGAACGCTTTGGGCGCCGGCATGAAAACCGCCGCCGAACAAGCTCTCGAAGAAGTCGCTAAAACCGGAACCGCTGGCGTCTGTAAAGCCGCCGCCGCTGAACTCAAAGCCCGTGTCCCAGCCCGGTGGAGGTTGAAATTGCTCACCTGGGCGCGGACCGCGCCCCAACTGATCGTAAGCGGCACGCTTTTCGGGATCTTTCAGAACCTCGTACGCCTCGCCGACCTCTTTGAACTGGTCTTCGGCGCCCGGGTCCTGGTTGACATCCGGGTGATATTTGCGCGCCAGCTTGCGGTAGGCACGCTTGATTTCGTCCTGAGTGGCATCGCGCTCCAGCCCCAGGGTCTTGTAGTAATCCTTAAATTCCATAATATTCCGCTCGCTGACCCAGTCGACTCACGGTATAGATATGCCGTTTGGACAGCCGGATTTCAATCCCTTCTATTTTATCTCTCCTTGATTCGTCCTTAATCCCCATGGCTCAGTCAGAGGTGCCATTGAGCGTGACAACGAGGCGCCGCGCGCCGCCGTGGTTGCGGTGCTCACATAGATAAATGCCTTGCCAGGTACCCAGGTTTGGCCGCCCGTCGGTAATGGGAATGCTCACGCTAGCGCCAAGAATGGAGCATTTGATATGCGCCGGCATATCGTCATCCCCTTCGTAGTCGTGGCGGTAGTAGGGCGCCCGCTCGGGCACAAATTCGTTGAAATGGCTCTCCAGGTCCTGGCGCACTGTAGGGTCGGCGTTCTCGTTGATTGTCAGGGAGGCGGAGGTGTGCTGAATGAATACGTGCAGTACACCGCAGCGCACTGTGTTCAATTCGGGTATCTGCTCCAGGACCTCCTCAGTAATCAGATGAAAACCCCGGGTTCTGGGTGCCAGGCGGATCTCGGTTTGTAACCACATACGCAGCTCCTTAAGATCGAATGCTCAATTGTTACCGACATCATAACGCCAGCGGTCCTTCAGTGGCAGTTTTGCCACAGTAGCGCCATTGGCCGGGTTGTTGTCGTACCGGCCGCAAACCAGGCCTTGAATTGTTCGCCCATAGCCCCCACATTTGCGCTAGCCAATATTTTTCAGCGGTTTGCACTGTCCCATGGCGCAGAAACGGGGCAGGGGCGACATATTTTACCGGGGCTGTGGCCTTTGAGAAATTAGTAGACAGGAGCGAACGCATGACCGTCCAAGCCAACAAAGAAACATTAGGTTTTCAAACCGAAGCCAAGCAATTGCTGCACCTGATGATTCACTCGTTGTATTCCAACCGGGAGATCTTCCTGCGGGAATTGATCTCTAACGCTTCGGATGCGGCCGACAAATTGCGCTTTCACGCGGTCAGTGACGATTCGTTGTACGAGGGTGATGGAGAACTTAAGATCCGGGTCAGTTTCGATAAGGAAGCCAAAACCGTCACCGTCTCAGACAACGGCATTGGGATGAACCGTGCCGATGTCATCGAACATCTTGGCACCATCGCCAAATCCGGCACAGCTCAGTTTATGGCTCAACTCACCGGCGACCAGAAGAAAGATTCACATCTCATCGGTCAGTTCGGCGTGGGTTTTTACTCGGCGTTTATTGTGGCCGATAAAGTGGTGGTCACCAGCCGTAAAGCGGGCGACCCCGCCAGCGAGGGTGTACGCTGGGAGAGCGAGGGCGAATCCGAGTTCAGCGTTGAGCAAATTGAAAAGCCAGAGCGTGGCACCACGGTCGAGCTGCACCTGAAAGACGATGCCCTGGAGTTTGCCGATCACTGGCGCTTGCGCAGCATCGTTAAGAAATATTCCGACCACATTGAAATTCCCGTGGTTATGCAAAAACAGCAGCCCGCGGGGGAAGAGGAAAAGGACAAAGAGCCCGAGGACGAGGTCATCAATACCGCCACCGCGTTGTGGACGCGGTCGCGCTCCGACGTTAGTGACGAAGAGTATCGGGAGTTTT
Source organism: Marinimicrobium sp. (assembly GCA_027322215.1). Classification (GTDB taxonomy): domain Bacteria; phylum Pseudomonadota; class Gammaproteobacteria; order Pseudomonadales; family Cellvibrionaceae; genus JAVDDU01. The sequence continues at coordinate 8,966 of DAHVRW010000020.1, read as the reverse complement.
ACAAACACATCAGCCACGATTTTTCCGACCCGCTCACCTGGAGCCACAACCGGGTAGAGGGCAAGCTCGATTACACAAGCCTGCTGTATGTGCCGTCGCGGGCGCCGTTCGACATGTACAACCGAGAGGCCTCCCGCGGGGTCAAGCTGTATGTACAGCGCACCTTTATTATGGATGATGCGGAGCAATTCTTACCCCTGTACCTGCGCTTTATCAAAGGCGTGGTGGACTCCAACGACCTGTCTTTGAACGTGTCGCGGGAAATTCTGCAAAAAGATCCGCAAATCGACACCATGCGCGCGGCGTTGACCAAACGCGTGTTAGACATGCTCGCGAAAATGGCGAAAAAAGAGCCGGAGCAGTACGCCACTTTTTGGACCGAATTTGGCCAGGTGTTGAAAGAGGGCCCAGCCGAAGATTTCGCCAATCGGGAGAAAATCGCACAGCTGCTGCGTTTCTCCACCACCCATACCGACAAGCCGGCACAGGATCAGTCGCTCGATGACTACATCGCGCGTATGCAGGAAGGACAAGACAAGATTTACTACATCGCGGCCGAGAACTTCAACACGGCCAAGAGCAGTCCGCACCTGGAAGTGTTCCGCAAGAAGGGCATCGAAGTGCTCTTGTTGTCTGACCGCGTGGACGAATGGCTGATGAGCCATCTGGCCGAGTACTCTGGCAAAACTCTACAGGATGTGGGTAAAGGCGAGCTGGACCTGGGTGACCTGGACACCGAAGAGGAAAAGCAGGCTCAGGAGAAGGTTGCCGAAGAGCTTAAACCCCTGCTGGAGCGTGTGAAAAAAGTACTGGAAGACGACGTGGATGAAGTTCGCATTACCCACCGCCTGACAGAGTCACCCGCGTGTGTTGTGGTGGCTGAGCATGAAATGGGTGCCCAGATGCGCCGTATTCTGGAGCAGGCGGGCCAGGCGCTACCAGACAGCAAGCCCAGCTTGGAGCTCAACCCCGAACACCCACTGGTTAGAAAACTGGATCAGGAGAGCAACGAAGAGCGCTTTGCCGATTTGGCGAAAGTGCTGTTCGAACAGGCTAACCTGGCCGAAGGCGCCCAGCTGGAGGATCCCGCAGCCTATGTACAGCGGTTGAATAAACTGCTTTTAGAGCTGAGCAACTAAGGGAGGGCGTTCGTTGCGTGTCCGGGGGCTGGTTTATGGCGCCCCCGGCGCGGCTTCAATCCGTGGTGCGCGTCCTCTTGCGTGCCACAAACTTACCCTATAAGCTAGGCGTAAGTCTTTGAAAATGGACAAAATTCCTGGGGATGTCTGTACAGGGTAGCCTGATACTTTTAACAACTGGGCGCTGCCATGACTAAATCGGAACTGATTGAACGTGTTGCGGAGCAGCAAGACCATCTGCCGGTAAAAGACATCGAGCTGGCGGTAAAGCTGTTGCTGGATCATATGTCGGATGTGCTGGCCACGGGCGTGCGGATTGAAATCCGCGGCTTTGGCAGTTTCTCATTGCATTATCGGGCGCCGCGCATGGGCCGCAATCCAAAAACGGGCGAAACGGTGCCGCTCGACGGAAAGTATGTGCCTCACTTTAAACCCGGCAAGGAGATGCGCGACCGTGTTAATGACAGTCTGCATAAGGGATAATGCAGCTCCTTCCGGAACGCGGTCTGCGTCCTATCGTATTCCCGTTGCGACCTTCTCACAATATGTGCGCCGGAGGTTCCTGAAATGAAAGCGTTTTCCCGGTGGTTGCAGTTTGCTTTGATTGTACTGGCCTTTATTTTGGGCCTCTGGTTTGCACTGGAGAACAGTGTGGTCGTTCCCGTTACTCTGATGGGGTTGTCTCTACCGAGCTTGCCCCTCGGGGTATGGCTGTTGGTTTTTGGTGCGCTGGGACTCCTGTTGGGCTTTTTGCTCAGCGCACTGTCGCAGTTGAGACTTCATAGGCAGCTCAAATCTCGTGACCGGCACCTGGCGCTGTGTGAAAAAGAGTTGACTAGGCTGCGGGCGCAACCCCTGAGAGATTGAGCGCCATGATGGACTTTGGGCTGTTTTTCTTGCTACTGGTTGCGATCGCCATCGGCTTTTTGCTGGGCTGGCGCGCCCGTGGCAAGCGCGCCCATAGCGAGAACCAGCGTTCTTCTCAAGGTTATTTTCGAGGTCTCAACTATCTGCTCAATGAGCAGGCCGACGGCGCCATGGATGCCTTTATTGATGCTCTGGAGGTCACCCCCGAGACCCTGGAAACCCATCTGGCCCTGGGTAACTTACTGCGTCGTAAGGGCGAGATTACCAAAGCCACCAAAATTCACCAGAACCTTCTCGCTCGCCCCAGTCTTACGACGTTGCAATTGCATGGGGCGCAATTGGAGCTGGCTCGAGATTTTATCAAAGCCGGCTTGTTGGATCGTGCAGAAGGCCTGCTGCAGGAGTTAGTGGAGGCAAACAGTCAGTATAAGTCCGAAGCGCTTGAGCATCTGGTGGAGATCTACCAGGACGAGCGCGAGTGGGCCAAAGCCATCCACGTGGCTAACCAATTAAGCCACCGACGTTTTGGCAAAAGCGCCCATGGCCGAGGGCGGGCGCGGGCGCATTTTTGTTGTGAGTTGGCCGAGCAGGCACTGGAGAAAAAAGACGTGATCAACGCCCGGCGTTATCTGCGCCAGGCGTTGAGCTACGATAAACAGTCCGTGCGCGCTAGCTTGTTGTGGGGCGACATGGAATACCAATTGGGCAATTACCGGGAAGCGCTAAAGCTGCTGCAAAAAGTTCCGGTACAGAACCCGAACATGATCATTGAGTCACTGGATTTGGTGTGCGATTGCTACGACAAACTCGGTGATAAACGGGGCTTGCACCGCTATTTGCAAGAGCTTCTGACCCACTACCCGAGCAGCACGCTGGTGATTCGTATCGCCGAAGAAATCCGCTGGGCTGAGGGCGATCACGCAGCCGCGGACTTTATTGCCCAGCAATTGCGCCAACGGCCAACCATCAAGGCGTTGATTCGACTCATCGAGCTGCACCTGTTGCGCTCCGATGGTCGTGCACGGGAAAACCTCCAGCTGTTGAAGCAGCTGATGGAGCGGGTTCTGGAAGCAAAGCCGGACTACAGTTGTGGGCAGTGTGGATTTACTGGCAATCAACTGCACTGGCTGTGCCCCGGCTGCAAGTCCTGGGGGACCATTACAGCGATTACTGGCGTGGAGGGCGAATAACCGCATCAGCACCGGCATCGCTTGGTGGTTATCCAGGTGAAACTTTACGCCCACTCCCCTATAATGGTGCGCCGCTAAGCCGCAGCCCGCGGCCTAACGCCAGGCGTTACGATTCAAATATTTGCCTCTTTTCCGACACGGAGATCTATTGTGAAAGCACCCGTTCGAGTTACCGTCACCGGCGCCGCTGGTCAGATCAGTTATTCCCTGTTATTTCGAATTGCCGCTGGTGAAATGCTGGGCCAGGATCAGCCCGTTATTCTGCAAATGCTGGAAATCACACCGGCGCTGAAGGCTCTCGAAGGGGTAGCGATGGAGCTGGACGATTGTGCTTTCCCGTTGTTGGCGGGCATGGTGTGCACAGATGATCCTGAGGTGGCGTTCAAAGATGCCGACTATGCGCTGCTGGTGGGCGCACGGCCACGGGGCCCTGGCATGGAGCGCAAAGACTTGCTTGAGGCCAACGCCAAAATATTTTCAGTGCAGGGCAAGGCCATCAACGACCACGCCTCGCGGGACATCAAAGTACTGGTGGTGGGCAACCCCGCCAACACCAATGCGCTGATTACCCAGCGCAATGCGCCCGACATTCATCCGAGTCAGATTACCGCCATGATGCGCCTGGACCACAACCGGGCTCTGACTCAGCTGGCTCGCAAGACCAATAGCAGCGTCAACGATATCACTCAGGTTGTGGTTTGGGGCAACCATTCTTCCACCCAGTATCCCGACCTTCATCACACCCTGGTGAAAACCGAAAGCGCCATGGATTTGGTGGAGCAGAGCTGGTACGAAAATGAATTTATTCCCACCGTGCAAAAGCGTGGTGCCGCGATTATCGATGCCCGTGGCGCTTCCTCTGCGGCATCAGCGGCCAACGCCGCTATTTTCCATATGCGCGACTGGGTACTGGGCTCGCCAGAAAATGACTGGGTCAGTATGGGCGTATACAGCGACGGCAGCTATGGCGTGGAAGAAGGGCTGATCTACTCCTTCCCCTGCGTGTGTAAAGACGGCGCCTGGCAGATTGTGTCGGACCTGGAGATCAACGCCTTCTCCCGTGCGCGCATGAAAGCTACCGAACAAGAGTTGCAAGAGGAGCGGGACGCGGTTAAGGATCTTCTGCCTAGCTAAATTTGCTAGGCAGCGCCGAGAGTTCCGCTTTGGCGGTCCACTCGGCGCCGATCATAGCAGCTCCCACCGTTTTACCCGTCCGATCTCACCGTTGTCTCGACCGGGCAGGGCTCAAGCTTCGCTGATTCTCATCCAAGCAGTGCGGGTTTCGCCGGCGTCCAAATGCCAGGCTTCATCCAGTACCGCGCCGCGTTCAACACAAATAAATCCCTGTTCGTTACCCGCCCCCACATCGGCCATCGCGGCCGCATTGTCCGGACCGGGATTCCAGGTAATGACACTCGGGCACTGGTCGTGCTCGATGCGAATCGTGGGCTCACCGGCGATTTCCACGGCTTGCTCTATCCCTGGGAATACTCTGTCCACCTCTCCCACAAAACCCAAATCCTGATCCTGAGTTTTGGTGATTAACTGTTCCAAATTGTCGCGGTAATCACGCCCGGCCAAACCTTTGACCCGCGCTTGCTCCAAGATGCGTACTGGAAAATAACTATGAAAAGCCCAGCTGAAGTCAAACGCCTGGGAATCGCGGTTGGTAACGCTTAGTTGTATGTCTACGTGCCGGCTCAGAGTCATCCGCAACACACAGGTAAACGCGTAATCAAACAGCGGGCCCGGCTCGCTCACCAATTCAAATGTCAATTCACAGCGACCCTCGTCATTTTCCGCCACTTGGGTTAGCTCCCAGTTTCGGGTTCGGGCGTATCCGTGTTGGGGTTTGCTGGCGTCTGTTGGGTGCGGACCAAACCAAGGTAGACACAGTGGAATGCCGCCGCGCAGTGCCGAGCCCGGATTGAACCGACACTGCGGGCTGAGCCACAGCAACGGAGTGCCGGCCGAGTTTTTAAATTCCAGAATCTGGGCGCCTTGTAACGCAATCACCGCCTGACATAGGGGGGATTTTACTTGAATCAGCGGCAGCCCTTGGCCTTCGGATTCGGGATATAGCTCCTGGCTGTTGGTGAGAGAAACAGTGCGGTACTGACTCAATAACGTCTCTAAAGCAGACATAGAATACTCCAAGACCGTGGGACCCAAACCGCATAATTTTACGCCAACCCGGCTCTGAAACGCTATCCGGTGCCGAAGATTAGACATGAGTTAGCGAAACTTTACGCCAACCTTTGGCTTCAAGGCCTACAGCCAGTATCATGCCGGCTGAATTGAAGCAGACATAGAGATAAAATGACGCAACAACATTTTGTAACCGGCCAGCGCTGGGTTAGTGATACGGAAGCTGAGCTGGGCCTCGGCATTGTATTGGACGTGGAAAATCGCCGTTTGACGCTGGGCTTCCCAGCGGCTGGCGAACGGCGCACTTATGCCCTGGACAATGCGCCAGTGAGTCGGGTTCGATATCAAACCGAAGAGAAGGTTCGTCATCAAGACGGCACCCTCATTACCATTACCGAAGTGCTTGAGCAGGGCCATCTGCTCGCCTACCGGGGCTTTACAAAAGATCATGTGGAGCATCTGATTCCAGAGTTTGAATTGGACAGCTTCGTGCAGTTCAGTACGCCTCGGGAGCGGCTGTTCTCCGGCCAGATCGACAAATACACCCACTTTGCTCTGCGCCATCAGACACAGGAGACAATGCATCGGCACCAGCACAGCGCCGCTTACGGTTTGGCTGGTCCCCGGGTGCAGCTGTTGCCCCATCAGTTGTATATCGCTAAAGAAGTCGCCAGCCGGCACGCACCGCGCGTGTTGTTGGCCGATGAGGTGGGGCTGGGTAAAACCATTGAGGCGGGGCTGATTGTTCACCAACGCTTACTCAGCGGTCAGGCGCATCGGGTGCTGGTGGTGGTGCCCACCAGCTTGCAGCATCAGTGGCTGGTGGAGATGCTGCGGCGGTTTAACCTAAGCTTCACGCTGCTGGACGAAGAGCGCTGTCAGGCGATGAACAGCCTCGATGATATCGATCCAGCGCTGTTACCCGATGATGAAGAAATTATTATCGACGAGGCCGACGATAATCCCTTTGAAGATGCGCAGTTGGTCATTTGCGCCCTGGATTTCCTCACCGACAATCCGACCCGCTATCAGCAGGCGCTGGACGCGGGCTGGGATATGTTATTGGTGGATGAAGCGCATCACCTGGCGTGGAGCGAAGAGGCGCCGAGCGCGGCCTATCAATGTATTGAAGGGCTTGCGCGGGAAATTCAGAGCCTGCTGCTCTTGACGGCTACCCCAGAGCAGCTGGGGGTTGAAAGTCACTTCGCTCGCTTGCGTTTACTCGATCCTCACCGCTATCAGGATTTGGAACAATTCATTGCGGAGGAGCAAAATTACCAGCGCCTCAATGATCAGGTCCAGGAATTGCTTAGTGTTCGCGATGCCGGAAAACAGCCTTCGGTTGACCATTGGGATGCCCTTAACGAGTATCTGCCGGCGGAGACACTGACCCAATTACAGCAACAGATCGAGCAGGGCGATACGGTATCCGCCCTTGACCGGGCCGTTGAGCTTCTGCTCGATCGCCATGGCACTGGCCGCGTTCTGTTTCGCAATACCCGTGCATCCGTTAGTGGCTTTCCGGTTCGAAAATTACACACCTACGCGCTTGATCTGGACGATGAAGTGCTGCTGGCATTGGCCTCTGAACCTTTGCACCAGCAACTGTATCCAGAACAGTTTTGGGAGCAGCAAACCGATACCGACTGGTGGTTGCAAGATGCCAGGGTGCAGTGGCTGAGTGAATGGCTGCGTACGCGACGCCATCAGAAAACGCTCGTGATCTGCGCCAGCGCCGATGTGGCCCAATCCCTGGAAATCTATCTACGTCTGCGCAAAGGCTTGCCGGTTGCGGCGTTTCACGAAGACATGACCCTAATTGCCCGGGACCGGGCCGCCGCTTATTTTGCCGACCACGAGGATGGCGCTCAGGTGCTGGTCTGTTCGGAGATCGGCAGTGAAGGGCGCAACTTTCAGTTTGCGCAGGATTTGGTGCTTTTTGACGTGCCGCTTAATCCGGACTTGCTCGAACAACGTATCGGCCGTCTGGACCGAATTGGTCAGCCCGGCGACGTGAACATTCATGTTCCTTTTTACCGTCTCACTGCCCAGGAACGCCTGTTAACGTGGTATCACGAAGGGCTCAATGCCTTTGAGCAAACCTGCGCGATCGGGTACTCGGTGTTTCAACGCTACGGCACCCAACTGGAAACGGCGCTGGTTAATGCGGACGAAGCCGCGTTTGATGCATTGCTGCAAGAAACCAAATCATACGCGCAAACCCTTATCGCTCAGTTGCAAGCGGGCCGTGATCGTTTGTTGGAGCTTAACTCCTGCAAGCCCGAGCGCGCCACGGAACTGATGGACGAGTTGCAGGCGTTGGATAATGATCCTCGCTTAAACGATTATTTGCAGCAAGTCATCGACTCGTTCGGTATCGAGCAGGAAGAGCACGGGGAGCACAGCTTGGTTTTGCGTCCCGGCGAGCATATGCGTGTGCCGCATTTCCCTGGTCTGGCCGCCGAGGGCATGACCATAACCACCAGCCGTTCCCAGGCACTCGAGCGCGAAGATCTTCATTTTATGACCTGGGAGCATCCGCTGGTTCGAGGTGCGCAAGAATTGGTCGCGCGCAGCGAATTCGGCAATACCGGCGTGTGTACAATCAAATTGCCCGCATTGAAACCGGGCACTTTATTGCTGGAGGCGCTGTTCGTTTTACATTGCCCGGCCCCGGCGGCATTACAGGTACCGCGCTTTTTACCCGAAGTGGTGATGCATGTGCTACTGGACCCCAACGGAAAAGATTTAAGCCCGGTCCTTGAAGCGAGCAGGCTGAATAGCTTGTTGCAAAAAATCCCTCGCGCTAGTGCCCAGGAATTGGTGCGGCACGCCCGGCCGCAGTTGAACGCGATGCTGGATCAGGCCGAGGCGTTGGTACAGCCACGCCGGGACGGGCTTATCGCGGCCGCGCGCAAGCGTATGCAGGAAGAGTTGAACGGGGAGCTGGATCGTCTCCGCGCTTTGGCCGAGGTAAACAGTAACGTGCGTCAAAGTGAGATTGATGATGTTCAGAACCGGTTAGAAACCACCGATGACGTGCTGAGCAAGGCGCAGCTGCGGTTGGACGCCGTGCGCGTAATTATGAGCATTTGATGCCACGTATTATCTAAGGAAATTCCAATGTATATATTTTCCGCGAATGCGACCGCGCGCGTGGCACGAGACGATATTGAACCGGGGCAGCGCATGCCCTTTATCGTCTACATAAACTTTGTGGATCTATTCGGCGCTGAACAGCTGTGCAAAGTGTACTTGATGCGCGCTGGCTTTACCGACATCGAAATCGAGAAGCGCAAATTCGTTCCGGTTAAATTGTCGGGCGACGAGCGGGTTATCCAGGCCGACAAGGCCATGCGCGAGGCCGTCGAGCATGGCTATATGATTCAGATGTTTGATGAGTAGCGGCCCTTGGTGGCTGCTCGGGATTAATTATTAAGCGTCTGTGTTTAGAAGGGTCGTGTTCCGCTATTGGAGCGTGGCTGGGTTGTTAAACCCCACGCTTTCGCCAAACCAGTAACCGGTTGTTAGCGGGTAGAGCATTGTCTTGTTCCAGGCGCAGTCCAGCCTGTTCTGCGAGCGTGTCGATCGCTTCAAAATCTCGAATGCCTTGCTCCGGGTC
>DAHVRW010000209.1 GCA_027322215.1 Marinimicrobium sp. | reverse complement strand
TTTCCCATGATCTTTCGGTAATACGTTATATAGCCGACCGGGTCGCAGTGATGCAGCAGGGGCAACTGGTAGAAGTGGCCGATACGGAAACGTTGTTTCAGCACCCTCAACATCCGTACACCCAGACCTTGTTACGCGCTGTGCCAAAAATACCCGACATGACAACCCAGAGTTAAGGGATATTTCATAAAGACCATCCGCATTATCAGACGCCCTCAAGCCCCTGAACTCACCCCGATAGCCGGGGCCTAACTTCGAACACAACGTTTCGAAGGAGTAGGCCCATGAAATTACTGATGGTACTCACGTCTCATAATCAGCTAGGCGATACAGGCCGACAGACCGGTTTTTGGCTAGAAGAATTCGCCGCGCCCTATTACCGCTTTATTGACGGCGGAGCTACGGTCACATTGGCCTCGCCCCAAGGGGGTCATCCGCCTCTGGATCCCACGAGCGATAACCCGGAGACGGACACGAAAGACACCGTGCGCTTTCGTCAGGATCGACAGGCTCAGTCCATGCTCGGCGCTACGCGCAAGCTGCGGGACCTAAACCCGGACGATTTCGACGCCGTTTTTTACCCTGGCGGGCATGGGCCGCTGTGGGATCTGGCAGAAGACCCGGTCTCCATCGAGTTAATTGAGAACTTTTACCGGCACAACAAACCGATCGGCGCCGTTTGTCACGGCCCCGGCGCGCTCCGCCACGCAAAACAACCCGATGGGCGACCCATAGTCAGTGGCAAAAGTGTCACGGGTTTTAGCAACGCCGAAGAAGCCGCGGTGAATCTGACCGAAACCGTGCCCTTTTTAGTGGAAGAGGAGCTCAAACACTGTGGCGGTCAGTACAGTCACGCTGAGGAGTGGGAGGAACATGTGGTTGTCGACCCGCCGCTGGTCACCGGCCAAAACCCTGCCTCGTCCGCCGCAACAGCCGCTGCGCTGTTGGATTTGCTGCGTGCACCCCCGGTGGAAGCACGCCTTGGCGCTACCGCCTCGCGGCCGGATTTCAGGCCGAATCCTGGCTGAGTTTCATTAACGTCTGGGCGTCGCGCCGGTACCGATCGATAAGATTGTACCGGGCGCGCAACAACGTTTTGGTGACGGTCGGCCGACTTTTACGCAAGCGCTGGGCAATCGCTTTATGGCCACCCGGCATGCGCAGGTGTTCAAAATACGCCTCCGCTTCACTGGGCGTCCAGTGAGTCAACACATCGTCCACAAACGCCGTGGCCAGAGATAGGGATAAGTGCAGCGGTTCCCGGTCGGCACGGAAGGCCAGATACCCGCGCTCGAGCTCATCCAGCCCACGCCGGGCCGCGCCATAAACATCCTCCACCCCCCGAGCGGACTCAACGCGGCCGACCGCCATGGAAATAGCGACATCCCAGCGCTCACGGCGGCTGGGACTGACAGCCAACAGACCGGCACGAATAAACAACGCGCATTCACACACGGCCAGCGGTTGACGCAAACCGATTTGAAAACCGTCACCAACAAACGCCGTCTGAGCGCCGTATCGGGCGCCCAGCTCCCCCAGCAACCACGCTAGGCGCTGATGCCGGACGTCCTCGTTGGCCTCGAAGTTATCCAAACCGCCACTCAAAACCGCAATCTCGACCATACACATCCCTCGAAGTGGACCGAAGCGGGTTAGAGCCTGACCCCTGTGACGGTAGCCCATCAAAACCGGCGGTTCAACAGCAGTTACGCGTCTTTTTAAGGAGACCGGAGGGTGCTTTAGGACCCGTGCTCCCCAGCGTTTCCGCGAGGCATAGGGGACGCCAAAAACCCACACGGAATCGGTGCCAATTAGGGCGGGTTATGATAAAGTCGAGTCGTTTGTCAGCCTAAAAATTAATTTCCGCAACGATTGAGGAACCATTATGAAACGCCGTGAATTCTTGCGCCTGTCCGCCCTCACCGCCGGTGCCACCCTCATCCCCGTCAAAACGCTAGCGGCTGAAGAAGAGCGGCTTGACCCCAGTGACCCTCAAGCACAGGCACTTCAATACACGCACGAAACACCGGTCGAAGGCCAGCGTTGCGATAACTGCATTCACGCCAATGGCGATCTGAGCGCGGAGTGGGTAGGCTGCAACCTGTTCCCCGGACGACTCGTCAACGCGGGCGGCTGGTGTAGCGTTTGGGCCGCGCGTTAAGCCCTTCTCGACGGTTGAAACTGCGATATCTTTCACTGAACCGGGGGATATCGCAGCCACCGTTGGTCACGTTTGAATATTGTTAATTTGGATATTGTTAAGCGGTACCATAGCGCCCTTTCTGCGTCTGAATATCTAGCAGGCTGTTGAAAAACGTTTTCGAGGCAGGCTATGCAAGGCAAAAATGGCCGAAAAAGCGCAGTTTACTGGA
>DAHVRW010000208.1 GCA_027322215.1 Marinimicrobium sp. | reverse complement strand
AGCGTCCACCAATTTTAAGGTATCGCTTACAGGAACCCCCAAAATAGCGCCCACTTCGTGCTCGACACTGCGCTGGCATAACCTGTCGATGCACGCCGAGGTCACACAGGGACGCACGGCATCGTGAACCAGGACCCAGTCCTGGGCCGACGCGCGCAACGTGAGAAAATTCAGTGCATTGAGCACTGACCGGCTGCGATCCTCGCCACCGTCCACCACGGTAATACGCGCATCCTCCGCCATGGGCAGCTGCGCCCAGTAGCGATCCTCGGGATGCAGGGCGACTACCAGCCCCGCTAATTGGGGCAACTGCAGCAAGCGTTCCAGGGCATGCTCTAGCAGGGTTTTGTCACCAATCGTCAAATACTGTTTGGGCCGGCTGGCCCCCATACGGGTACCAATGCCGGCGGCGGGAACGATGCCCCAGTATCGGATGGTGTCGGAAGAGGTGGCGGAGCTTGGCATGGACTATCCGTATGACGATCGGGCGCGCTGGAACGCTTGCCTAGGGGTTGGTTTCAATGAGCATATAAAAGGTTTCACCGTTCTTAATCATGCCCATTTCTTCCCTGGCTCGTTCTTCTACGCTGTTCAGTCCCTCTTTTAGATCCTCTACTTCGATGGCGAGAATCCGATTGCGCTCTTGCAGGCGCTCGTTTGCGGCGTTTTGACGCTGCAGCTCACGATCCAGCCGCACCACGTGCGCAATGCTGCCATCACCTATCCAAAGACGATATTGCAGAACCAGAAGAATCAGTAGAAGAATCACCGATAGCCATTTCATGGGAATCGTTATCTGAATTAGGAACCGCGCCAGTGTACACGATCTGAGCTTAGCTCGACCAGAGGCGACCTGGGCGATACAAAAAAGGGCCATTGCTGGCCCTTTTTTGTTAAGACTCAGCGGTTATTTCTAACTTATGCCTTGAACTCGGCACGACCGCGATAAATCGCCTTATCACCCAGCTCGGCTTCAATGCGCAGCAGACGGTTGTACTTGGCAACGCGATCCGAGCGGCACAAAGAACCGGTCTTGATCTGTCCGGCCGCCGTGGCCACCGCCAAGTCGGCAATGGTGGTGTCTTCGGTTTCCCCGGAGCGATGGGAGATTACAGCGGTGTAGCCTGCGTCTTGGGCCATCTTGATGGCGTCGAGGGTTTCCGACAAAGAGCCAATCTGATTGAACTTAATCAGAATGGAGTTGGCGATTTTCTTATCGATGCCTTCTTGCAAAATTTTGGTGTTGGTAACAAACAGGTCGTCACCCACCAGCTGAATTTTGTCGCCCAGTTTCTGGGTGTGATCGGCCCAGCCGTCCCAGTCGCTTTCATCAAGCCCGTCTTCGATGGAGATAATGGGGTACTTGTTGCACAGTCCCAGCAGGTAATCGGAGAACTCTTCGGCCGTAAATACCTTGCCTTCGCCAGCCAAGTTGTATTTGCCATCTTTGTAGAACTCTGAGGCGGCGCAGTCCATAGCCAGGGTCACGTTGTCGCCCAGCTTATAACCGGCGTCTGCGACCGCTGTGGCGATGACTTCCAATGCGGCTTCGTTGGACGGCAGATCGGGTGCAAAACCACCCTCGTCACCCACGGATGTGCTCAAGCCTTTTTTGCTCAGCACGTTTTTCAAGGCGTGAAAAATTTCCGTGCCCATACGCAGTGCTTCTGAGAAGGTTTTTGCACCCACGGGTTGAATCATGAATTCCTGAATGTCGACGTTGTTGTCGGCATGCTCACCACCGTTGATGATGTTCATCATGGGTACCGGCATGGTGTAAACACCGGGTGTGCCGTTGATGTCGGCAATATGCGCGTACAGCGGCACGCCTTTGGATACCGCCGCGGCCTTGGCAGCGGCCAGAGAGACGGCCAAAATCGCGTTGGCCCCCAGTACGGATTTATTCTCGGTACCATCCGCCTCGATCATCGCCTTGTCCAGCGCACGCTGGTCGGTAGCGTCCATTCCCACGAGCAACTTCTTGATGGTGGTGTTGACGTTCTCGACGGCCTTCAGTACGCCTTTGCCCAGGTAGCGTGATTTGTCGCCATCGCGCAGTTCCAGGGCTTCGCGCGAGCCGGTGGAGGCACCAGAAGGCGCGCAGGCTTCACCCACAGCCCCGGACTCGAGGGTCACCTCGGCGCTGATGGTGGGGTTGCCTCGGCTGTCCAATACCTCGAAGGCTTTAATATCAACAATTTTACTCATGAGATCGTTTACTCCATTCGTTCAAGAAAAAATTTCAGATTCTGTATCGCTCAGTCTGGATCCCCGCCTTCGCGGAGATGACGTAAAAACGCCCGGGAAAGACGTCCAATACGCGTTGCCTAAACCACTTGTTACGCTATATGATGGCCGGCGTTTTGCTCCTGTATCGACAAGCAAATATCGACGTC
>DAHVRW010000207.1 GCA_027322215.1 Marinimicrobium sp. | reverse complement strand
ACCTGCCTGCGGATCAGAAGAAAGAGCATCTCTATGTAAAAGTTCTGCCTAAAAAGCTGGACGAAGAAGTGGCCAAAGACATGGTAGAGGGATTCGGTGGCGTGATTACCCGGTTGACGCCGCAGCAAGCCGAATATATCGGCGTAGAAGTCGCCGGCCCGTTCAAACCCGAAAGCTATAAGTACTAAGCGCATCAGGCACCAACGACCACCACCCGCGCAACACGGCGTGCTGCGCGGGTGGTGCGTCGATGACGGCGAGGCTCCAGCCCGTCAGCCCCATCAACCATAAAACGAACAGCAATATTAAAAGTCCTTCGACGAGTAACCACCATGATCGATCAGAAATTCCGCCTGAGCTTCGAGTTTTTCCCGGCCAAGACACCCGAGGGAAGAGAAAAACTGCTTGAGGTACGGCGCCAGCTGTCCGAATTCGAACCGGACTTTTTTTCCGTCACCTACGGCGCCGGTGGCTCCACCCGTGACAACACTAAAGAATTAGTAACGCACCTTCACAGCCAGGGCGTCGCGGTGGCCCCACACTTATCGTTCGGGGGCGATACGCAGGAAAGCATGCGGCAACTGATTGATGAGTATCGGGACGCGGGCATTGAGCGTATCGTCGCATTGCGCGGCGACATGCCCTCAGGGGTAGGCGGCAGCTTTGAGATGGTGTACGCCAATGAATTGGTGGCTTTTATCCGTGAACACTACGGCGATCACTTTCAACTGGAAGTCGCCGCTTACCCGGAGATCCACCCACAGGCGAAGAGTTACACAGAAGATATACGCTATTTAAAAGGTAAGTTCGATGCCGGTGCCAACAGCGGCATCACGCAATATTTTTACAACCCCGATGCGTATTTTTATTTTCTCGATCAGTGCCATAAAGCGGGCATCGAACAGCCGATCTATCCAGGCATTATGCCGATCATCAATTTTCGCAACCTGACCCGCTTTTCCGATGCCTGCGGCGCAGAAATTCCGCGCTGGCTGCGCAAGCGGCTGGAAAGCTTTGGTGAGGATACGGAAAGCCTGCGGGCGTTTGGTGAAGAGTTGGTGACCGAGCTCTGTGACGTGCTGTTGGAAAACGGCGCACCCGGCTTGCACTTTTACACCATGAATCAGTATCAGCCGACCGCTAACATCGTACGCAACCTGGGATTAACCGTGTCAGCCGAGGACGCCGCGAGCTGATAAAACACATCCAGCGATCAATGAGTTTAAGCGCTGGTTTCGCGGTTCGTCTGCGATCGTTTTATTTCGTCACCGCCAGCGCTTAAACACCGGCGTCCTCCGGCGGAGGACCCGAGCGCTTTTGCAACAAGCGCGCGAATTCCAGCAAGAGCTGGCGATCCCGCTCCATAAGAGAAACAAACAACGCATTGAGGGCCAGCTGTCCAGTATCGGTTTCCGATTGCTCGGCGACGGCAAAGATATCCGCCAGAGAAAACCGTAACGCATTGGCCAGTCGATACAGCAGATCCAAGCTGGGTTTGGCCGCATCGCGCTCTATGCGCGATAAATTACCCACATGGGAGTCTGTCCTTACGGCCAATTCGGCCAGTGTTAACCCCTGACTTTTCCTCAATTCCTTCAGTGCACTTCCCAATTGCATATCGCTTCGCTGCCTTGCTAAACACTCTGTCAATAGCCAGATAATACAGAGGTTTGTCACGATAAACAAAATGTGTTATAGGCGCATTTTTTGGTGTTTTCACTACTTGGAGTGCACACAAAATCCGTTGCGCGTACTCTCAGCGAAGAGAAGCCGCTTGGGTAAACCCAAACACCCCCTAACGCCACCGACTCACCATTCGATTCACGCTGGCCTTAAGCCATAAAAGACTGGGAAACTGTAAGTAACCCAGCAACATGTCCCCAGAATCGTGCAATCGGTCCAAGCGTTCAACAAACGGGGCTTTGTCCGCTTTTGTCATGCCCCGATTGCGCATTTTGATCACTTCAATAGCGGCCGCCACAAACCGCCTCTGCTGTTTCTTCGCCCACTCGCTGCGCGCTACTACATCATCCGCTTCATTAATCAGTTCCAGATTCAACTTCAGCTTTTTGGTCAGCTCCCCCAGCGGCTTATGAGCCTTGGGGTCGAGATAGCGCAATACACTGGCGATGGCGCGGCGCACATTGATGGCCTGACTGCTTCGGTAAATGGCCGCGGTGCCTACGACACCCAGCAAGATACCTATGGCGAGCGCCAGAAGTTGACCGATCATAAACTCAGCCTCAATAAACAATGACGCCCGAAATGGGGTCTGTTTTTATTCGAGGCGTCAAAGTACCCCATTTAGGCACCTAAATCTGCCAAACAGTTGGGGTTTTCGGGTGCTAACCTTACTAGCAGGCTGTTGAAAAACGTTTTCGAGGCAGGCTATGCAAGGCAAAAATGGCCGAAAAAGCGCAGTTTACTGGA
>DAHVRW010000206.1 GCA_027322215.1 Marinimicrobium sp. | reverse complement strand
GTGCTGGCCGTTATGGGCTTTATTTCCATCGGTTTTTTACTGTTTATTCTGCTCACGTCGAACCCGTTTGACCGCCTGTTGCCGCTGGCCCCGCAAGAGGGCGGTGATCTAAACCCGATGCTGCAGGATATTGGCCTGATTCTGCATCCACCCGTTTTGTATATGGGGTATGTGGGTTTTAGTGCAACTTTCGCCTTTGCCATCGCGGCACTGCTTACTGGGCGACTGGATAGCGCCTGGGCGCGTTGGTGCCGTCCGTGGGCCAATATGGCCTGGGCATTTCTGACCGTTGGTATCGCGCTGGGCAGTTGGTGGGCCTATTACGAGCTAGGCTGGGGCGGCTGGTGGTTCTGGGACCCGGTGGAAAATGCCTCCTTCATGCCCTGGCTGGTGGGTACCGCACTGATTCACTCTCTCGCGGTGACCGAAAAACGCGGTGCGTTTAAAAGCTGGACTCTGCTGCTGGCGATTTTTACCTTTTCGTTGAGCTTGTTGGGCACCTTTTTGGTGCGCTCCGGCGTGCTGACCTCGGTGCACGCCTTTGCCAATGATCCGGAGCGGGGCGTTTTTATCCTGATCTTCCTGCTGGTTGTGGTGGGCAGTTCACTCACGCTCTACGCTCTGCGCGCACCGGTGGTAAAAAACCAGCCGGCCTTCAACTGGCTGTCCCGGGAGACGCTGCTGCTGGCCAACAACGTGCTACTGGTCGTCATCATGGCCACCGTTCTGGTGGGCACTTTATATCCATTGATTGCCGATGCGCTCGGGTGGGGCAAGGTGTCGGTGGGACCGCCGTATTTCAACATGTTCTTTATCCCTCTGATGGGTGTGTTGTGCTTGTTGATGGCTCTGGGGCCTTCCGCTAACTGGAAACGGACCACTCCCGCGCAGCTTGCCAAGTTATTGTGGCGTCCCTGGGTGATCAGTCTGGTAGTCGGCGTGCTGTTTCCCGTCTTCTATGGAGATGGTTACAACTGGTTGGCGGCGCTGGCGGTCTTTGTGGCCAGTTGGATCTTCACTAGCCTGGCCGCCGATATGCTCCATAGGGCGCGCCATGCCAGTAGTCTGCGCGTCGGGCTGCGCAAGTTGAGTCTGAGTTACCATGGCATGGTCGTGGCCCACGCCGGCATCGCGGTGACCCTGATCGGCGTGTGTCTGAATAGCCTCTACGCCGACTTGCGAGACGTGGGCATGGCCCCCGGGGAAGCAGTGCAGTCGGGGCGATACGAGTTCACCCTGGACAGTGTTTACAAGGTTCAGGGGCCAAACTATATTGCCGATGAGGCTCTGGTGGAGGTACGCAAAGACGGACGATTGATCCGGGAAATGCGGCCCCAAAAACGCCAATACCTGGCCGGCGGCCGCGTCATGACCGAAGTGGCTCTGGCGCCTGGGTTGTTGCGGGATATCTATTTGGCCATGGGCGAACCTCTGGAACAAGAGGGCGCCTGGGCGATGCGGGTGCATATCAAGCCTTTTGTGCGCTGGATTTGGCTGGGCGCTTTGATGATGGCTCTTGGTGCGGTGATGGCGATGGCGGACAAACGCTATCGCAAACGTAAGTCTCGCAGAGCAGCGAAAGAACCAACCTCAGGAAGTGAGTCGGCGTGAACCGATTAAAATTATTTTTACCTTTACTGGTGTTTGGTGCTCTGGCGGTGTTGTTCTGGCGTGGCCTCAGCCTCGACCCGGAGGCTATGCCCTCGGCGCGTGTGGCGCACCCGGTGCCGGACTTTGAGCTGCGCACCATCCGCGACCCGGACGAGCGCATCACGCCCGCGGTATTTCGCCAGCATGAATACAGTCTGCTCAACGTCTGGGCCACCTGGTGCGTTGCGTGCCGAGTGGAACATCCCTTTTTCGTGGAGCTGGTGGAGCGCGAGGGCGTGCCCATCTACGGTATCAACTACAAGGACGACGTGGCCGCCGCGCAGCGCTGGCTGGAAGAATTGCACGATCCGTACGTGCTCAGTGTTGTGGACCAGGATGGTCGTCTCGGGCTGGATCTGGGCGTATTTGGTGCTCCGGAAACCTATCTGATCGATGGCGAAGGCATTATTCATCATCGCCATGTGGGCGTCGTTGATCAAACCGTCTGGGAGCAGGAGTTTCTGCCGCGGATTGCACAAATCAAGGCTAAACAAGAAGGCTAAAGAGCCTCAAGCTAAGTCCGTCGCCGTCATGCCTGCGAAGGCAAGTAGCCAGCGAAAAACATGGATTTCCACCTCGGCAACGGCGCCTGTGTTGGGTTAGCTTCTCTGCATTGGTGCAGACTACGTCTTAGGGGGCTCTTTGGGAGCCTGTAATCCCCGGTTCGCCGGGGGCGATCTTTCGATAACGATTTATTGAGGGGAAGATCTTGAAATCTGCCTATCACAAACTCGGTATTCTGCTCGCACTGCTTATGGCCAGCCCGGTCTGGGGGGCAGA
>DAHVRW010000205.1 GCA_027322215.1 Marinimicrobium sp. | reverse complement strand
TTTCGTTTGACCCAATAAAAAAACCGCGCTAAAAGCGCGGTTTTTTTTATTGAAGGAGCTGGGTTTAGCGCTCCAAATACTGCAATTTATTCTCTACGCCATCCCAT
Source organism: Marinimicrobium sp. (assembly GCA_027322215.1). Taxonomy (GTDB): domain Bacteria; phylum Pseudomonadota; class Gammaproteobacteria; order Pseudomonadales; family Cellvibrionaceae; genus JAVDDU01. The sequence goes on along the minus strand of DAHVRW010000205.1, from coordinate 2,385 downwards.
TCATCGGCATCTTCCGGCGGATCTTTTTTCTCGGTAATGTTGGGCCACACCTCGGCCAATTCCGCGTTCAATTCCAGATAGATCGCCTGGTCTTCCGGCAGCTCGTCCTCGGAGAAAATGGCGTCCACGGGACATTCCGGCTCACACAGAGCACAGTCGATACACTCATCTGGGTGAATAACCAAGAAGTTGGGGCCTTCGTAGAAACAGTCAACCGGACACACCTCCACACAATCGGTGTGCTTGCACTTGATGCAGTTATCCCCAACAACAAACGTCATGGCTGGCCCCCAGTGGGTTGAGTTCAAAAAGAAGAAGCGCGCATTTTACCAGCATTCAGATTTTTTGGTAGGGGGCGCCGCCGGTTATTGTTTTTCCAACAATTGCTTGAGGTGATACATTCGGTTCAGTGCCTCCCGCGGTGTCAGCTCGTCGGGCTCCAGGGACGAAAGCGCGTCCAATACCGGGTGCGCCATCGTATCAAAGAGACCCGTCTGCACGGGAACCTCGGGTGCGCCCCGGCTTGGTGCCGCGACGGGCGACGAATCGCTTGAAGTATCGCGCAACGAATCGGTGGATGAACCCTCTTCCAGCAGGGTCAGTTGTTCTTGCGCACGCTGCAGCACTTCCGTTGGAATTCCAGCCAGTTTGGCCACCTGCAAGCCGTAACTTTTGCTGGCCGGACCTTCCTGGACCTTGTGCAGGAATACGATGCTGTCTTGATGCTCGGTCGCGTCCAGGTGGACGTTGGCAACGCCCGGCAACTGCTCTGGTAAGCGCGTCAGCTCAAAATAGTGGGTGGCAAACAGCGCGTAAGCCCGCACCGTTTCCGCCAGGTAACGGGCACAGGCCCAAGCCAGGGCCAAACCGTCGAATGTGCTGGTGCCCCGGCCGATTTCGTCCATTAATACCAGGCTGCGCGGGGTGGCATTGTGCAAAATATTGGCGGTTTCGGTCATCTCCACCATAAAAGTGGAGCGTCCGCCGGCCAGATCATCCGATGAACCGATACGGGTGAATATCCGGTCCACTAACCCGATACGCGCCTTTTGCGCCGGCACATAGCTGCCCACATGGGCCAACAGCACAATCAGAGCAGCCTGCCGCATATAAGTCGATTTACCGCCCATGTTGGGACCGGTAACGATGAGCATGTGCCGCTGGGCATTGAAATTCAAATCGTTGGGGACAAAGGGGGCGTCCGTCACCTGTTCCACCACCGGGTGGCGGCCTTCCTCGATCTGAATGCCGGGACTTTCGCTCAGCTCTGGTCGGCAAAAGCCCAAGGTGTCAGCACGCTCGGCCAGGGTAGTCAGTACGTCCAGTTCGGCCACAGCGGCGGCGGATTCCTGCAGGGGAATCAGTTCTTCACCGAGAATATCGAGCAATTCTTCGTAGAGCGCTTTTTCCCGAGTCAGAGCACGGCTTTTTGCCGACAAGGCCTTGTCTTCGAACTCTTTTAATTCCGGAGTGATAAAACGCTCAGCGTTCTTGAGCGTTTGACGGCGAATATAGTCGGCGGGAGCTTGGCCCGCTTGTGTGCGGCTGAGCTCGATAAAGTAACCGTGCACCCGGTTGTAACCTACCTTTAGGGTACTGAGGCCCGTGCGGGTGCGTTCACGGGTTTCCAAATCCACCAGATACTGACCGGCGTTCTGGCTGATACCGCGCAGTTCGTCCAGCTCCTGATCGTACCCAGTGGCGATGACGCCGCCGTCCCGTAGCACGACCGGTGGGTTTTCTTCCAGGGCACGTCCCAGTAAGTCCACCAGTTTGGGAAATTCACTGATGGTGTGCGCCAGCTGTTGCAGTTTTGGCGCTTGGGCGTCGCGCAGCGCGGCTTGAAGTTCGGGGTAGGTGGCCATCGACGCGTGTAGGCGGGACAGATCCCGAGGGCGTGCGGAGCGCAGGGCGAGTCGCCCCAGTATGCGCTCCAGGTCACCCACCCGCTTAAGAAGATTATGCAGCGGTTCGTACCCGTAATTACTGTGTACCTCCGCCAAGGCCTGTTGGCGGGCTTGCAAAGGTGCGATAGCGCGCAGCGGGCGGTTTAGCCAGCGCCTCAGCAGGCGCCCGCCCATGGCCGTGGCGGTGTGGTTGAGCAGGCTGAATAGCGTGTTTTCCTCACCGCCGGCCATATTGGTATGCAGCTCGAGGTTGCGCCGGGTGGCCGGGTCCATCATGACGGCCTGATCATGGTCTTCGAAACTGAGGCCGCGCACATGGGGCAGGGCGGTGCGCTGAGTTTCGCGGGCGTAGCTGAGCAGGCAACCGGCGGCGGCCAGCGCGGTGTGCAAATGATCGCAGCCGAACCCAGCCAGATCCTGAGTCCCAAACTGCTGCGTGAGCAAACGTCGGGCGGTATCGAGCTCGAACTCCCAGGGA
>DAHVRW010000204.1 GCA_027322215.1 Marinimicrobium sp. | reverse complement strand
TATGCGGCTGGGCACCGAACGCCCACGAGGTGATGATCCGCGCCCGGGTGTGCCTGGCACCTTTGCGTTTCGGCGCGGGGTTAAAAGGTAAGTTACTGGACGCATTGCTGTGCGATACACCGAGTGTAACCACTCACATCGGTGCCGAGGGGATGACGGGCGGTTTACCCTGGGCCGGCACCGTGGAGAATAATCCGCAAAAATGGGCAGAAGCCGCGGTGCATTTGTATACGCACGAGCCCAGCTGGCAAGAAGCCCGCGAGCGAGGCCGGGCGATTCTGGCACAGCAGTTTAATTCCGCAGAGATTGGCGATGCGTTAATGGCGCGGGTGCAAGCGCTGCGCTCGGGATTGACGGAACACCGGCGAGATAACTTTATCGGCGCCATGCTCAACCACCATGCCCACAAAAGCACCCAATATATGAGTCAGTGGATTGAGGCGAAAAACGCGGGTCGGAGTGAGGTTGATCGGAGCGAGGCAGGTCGGAACAAGAAAGACGTGTAACGATGGCGGGCATACCCGCCCGCCATGGCGTTCGCTTACGGCTCGCGTTTATCCAACCCCACGGCCTCAGCGTTCTCCGACGCCCACGGGCGCACGCCATCGGCTCTGCCAGGGGGCAGGGTTTTGATGGTGCTTTCAATCCACTCCTGCACTTCCTTCGTCAACTCTTTGCGGTTGCGCCCTTCGGTGGAAATCGGCTCGCCGATAATCAGTGTGATGGTGCCGGGGTATTTTAGATACTGCTTATGGGGCCAACACTCGGCGCCGTTGTGGGCCACAGGGATAATGGGCACACCGGCCTGACAGGCGATATCGGCGCCGCTGCGGGCGTACGTGCCCACGGTGCCGGGAGCGGTGCGGGTGCCTTCGGGAAAAATCAGCACATTACAGCCCTGCTTCAGCCGGCGTACGCTGCTGGTTTTCACATCCCGCAAGGCCTGCATTGGGTTGCTTCGGTCAATGGCAATGGGTCTCAAACTCGCCAGCCCCCATCCGAAAAATGGGATAGCCAGCAGCTCCTTTTTTACAATGGGGCTAATAGGGGCAAAGTGGTGGTGCAGGTACAAGGTTTCCCACGTGCTCTGGTGTTTGGCCATGACCACGTAGGGTTCCAGATCCCTACAACGGGGGCCTATGACTTTTATCCGCACGCCGCAGCAAATACGCAACCAGGCCATCACGAACAGGTTCCAACGGGAAAGCAGCCAGTATCGGGGGCGAAACGGCAATAACAGCCAGATTAACGGGCTGATGGTGCCCACTATAATGCCGCTGCCGTAGTAGCCGATGTTAAATAACGTGGTGCGCAAGTAGAGCAAAAAAATGTACACGCTACGCTTAATCCTTTGGGTCTAGAAGGTGATCAACCACCGCCGCCAAGTCATCGAAAATCGCGACCGATCCGGCCTCCACCGCGGGCAGAGTGCCCTCAGCGGCCACGCCCTGCTGCAGCAGTGGCTCGAACTCTGTACCACGACCGGTGCGCACCAAATAGGGCACGCAACCTTTGGTCAAACCGGCGCGAATGTCACGCACATGGTCACCCACAAAGGGCACCCCCTGCACGCTGGTGTTGAACTCCGCCTCGATGGCATCGAGTATTCCCGCTTTGGGCTTGCGGCATTTGCACCCGTCATCCGGGTGATGGGGGCAATAGAAAATACCCCCTAAAAAACCGCCCGCTTCATCGACGGCCTCGGTGAGTTTGGCATGAATGGCTTCCAGATCATCCAGATCAAAATGCCCGCGCCCGAGCCCCGACTGATTGGTGGCCACAACGGGCGTATAGCCGGCAGCACACAAACGCGCCACGGCCTTCAGGCTGGAATCGATCAGAATGCACTCATCGGGGGATTTAATAAAATCGGCGGTATCTTCATTAAGCACACCGTCCCGATCCAGAATCACCAACTTCATAAATTAACCTTTACTCACTCGACCTGCTGACATCCGCTGTTATTTACTCGGCGCCAGCAGGGAGATATCCGCGACCTGTAAAAACAGTTCACGCAGTTGTTGCAGCAATGCTAAACGGTTGGTTTGCAACGCGGCATCGTCGGTCATGACCATTACCTGATCAAAGAACGCATCCACCGGGGCTTGCAGGTCCGCCAAGCTCTCCAGAGCCGGAGTATAGTCCCGCTCGTCAAACAACGGCTGCACCTGTTGTGCTTTGGCCTGCACCGCTTGGGCCAGCGCCTGCTCGGCAGGCTCCACTAACAGGCTCTGCTCCAGAGGCGCTTTCGGCGCGCAGGATTTGCTCAAAATGTTCGACACTCTTTTGTTCGCCGCCGCCAGAGATTCGGCCTGGGGCATCTGGCTGAACCGGTAAACGGCGCGCACCCGCTGGTCCACATCCAGAGGCCGGGTCACACCTTTCACGCTCACCGCCTGAAAGACCTCAACGGGGATGCCGTCCTCTTCGTACCAGGCACGGAAGCGCTCCAGCATGTAGCTCAGAACCTGGTCCACCAACTCCTCGCCCACGGTCAGGCCGGTGTGTTGGCC
>DAHVRW010000203.1 GCA_027322215.1 Marinimicrobium sp. | reverse complement strand
GCCAAGCGTCAGTATATGTACGACCGGCCGGTAAAAGACCCGATTACCCGTAAACCCGAGCCGATTCTGACCTTCAAACGCGGCGCCCTGGTGCACTTTGCGGTCAGTCAGGACCAGGTGGCCATGACCACCAAGTTGGCAGGCAAAAATACCTTTTTTCTGCCTTTCAACCAGGGCGCTGAGGACGGCGGTGCCGGTAACCCCATGCCCGCCAGTGAGAATGACTATGCCACGGCTTACTTGTGGGAGCGGGTGTTTCAGCCCGATGCCTGGTTGAAAATTCTTGGGCGCTTTCTGCACCTTGAGCAGAAAGTGACCGAGGATTTCCACGGCCGTCGCCAAACCAAAGAAACGTTGATTTTCCCGCGCTACCATCAGTGGGATGTGGTCAATCAATTGGTAGGCACCACTCGTGACGAAGGGCCGGGTAAGCGTTACTTAGTGCAACACAGCGCCGGTTCCGGTAAATCCAATTCCATCGCCTGGACAGCGCATCAGCTGGCCAACCTCTACGCCGAGGATGGCACCAAGCTGTTTAACTCAGTGATTGTGGTCACCGACCGCACCGTGCTGGACAGCCAACTGCAGGACACCATCTATCAGTTTGAGCACGCCCGTGGGGTGGTGTGCCCCATCACTCGGGATATCGGCAATAAGAGCAAATCCGAGCAGTTGGCCCAAGCGCTGGCAAACAATACCCGAATTATTATCGTTACCATTCAGACCTTTCCCGCGCTGTTCGACGCTTTGGATAAACGGCCTCAATTGGCCGAGGGTCATTATGCGGTGATTGCCGATGAGGCGCACTCATCTCAAACTGGCTCATCGGCCAGCAAACTTAAGGCGATGCTGGCGGCGGCTGGCGAGGACTTGCCGCCAGACGAAGAGCTGAGTGCGGAGGCGCTGCTGGACGCCGCGGTTAGTGCCCGTAAGCCCAGCGAGAAAATCAGCTATTACGCGTTTACCGCCACGCCCAAGGCCAAAACGTTGGAACTGTTTGGCCGCGCACCGGACTCAACGCTACCGCCCAGCGACGATAACAAACCCGAGCCGTTTCATCTTTACTCCATGCGTCAGGCCATCGAGGAAGGCTTTATTCTCGATGTGCTGCAAAACTACGTGACCTATAACACCGCCTGGAAGCTGGCGCACCCGGACGGGGAAGACCAGGAGGTGGACTCCAAAAAAGCCTCCCGCACACTGGCTAAATGGGTACGCCTGCACCCGCATAACATCAGTCAGCGGGTAGAGGTGATCGTCGAGCACTACCGGGCCAACGTGAAGCACCTTTTGGACGGCCAGGCCAAGGCGATGGTGGTCACCGGCAGCCGTCAGGAGGCGGTGCGCTACGGCCTGGCCATGCGCGAGTACATTAAGGAAAAGGGGTATCACGACGTACATCCGTTGGTGGCCTTCTCGGGCAGTGTACTGCCGGACGGCGTGATTCCCGAAGAGGTGAGCGAGTCCAGTACCCTGATCAACCCAGGTCTTATGGGCCGGGACTTGCGCGATGCCTTCGACACCGAAGATTACAATGTGATGATCGCCGCCAATAAGTTTCAGACGGGTTTTGACCAGCCCAAGCTGTGCGCCATGTATGTGGACAAAAAGCTGCAAGGCGTGGACTGCGTGCAGACGCTGTCCCGATTGAACCGGACCTTTCCGGGCAAAGAGACTTTTGTTCTGGATTTCTTTAATGACCCGAAAGACATTCTAGAGGCGTTCGAGCCCTACTACGGCAAGGCCGAGCTGGCGTCCGTGTCCGATGCCAATGTGGTCTATGACCTGCAGCGCAGCCTGAACGCCGCCGGCATTTACCATGTGGAAGAGGTGGAAGGTTTCGCCCAGGCGTTTTTTGATCCCAAGGCCGCTAACGCCAGGTTCTCCTATTATTGCCAGTTCGCCAAGGACCGGTTTATCTCGCGCTACAAGGTCGTGTTGGAGCAACTGAAAACCTGGAAAGACGCCCGCCGTGAAGCGGAGCAGAAGGGCGACCAGACCATGCTTTACCGGGCCGAGCAGGAGCTGAAAGACGCGGGTAAAAGTCGCGATGAGCTGGACCTGTTTCGCAAGAACCTGCAGAGTTTTGTGCGCACCTACGAGTTCCTGTCACAGATTATTCACTTTGATGATCGGGAGCTGGAGCAACTGAGTGTTTACGCCAAACACTTGCACCCACTGCTGCGCATCGATCAACCGGATGACGACGGCATCGATATCAGCGAGCTGTCTCTGACGCATTACCGTTTAACCAAACAGGCCGAGCACAAACTGCGCCTGGGCGAGCAGGAGAGCGATTGGGGCCTCAAGCCCATTACAGAGGTGGGCAGCGGTAAACCGCACGATCCCGAGAAGCAACGCCTAGCGGAAATTATCGATAAACTTAACGCCATATACGGCACCGAGGTTAGCGACAAGGACCAGCTGCACTTCGCTCAAGGGATAGCCGACCGGGTCAGCCGGGATGAGTCAGTGATGGAACAGGTGCGCAACCACAGCGAAGACCAAGTGATGCATGGCCTGT
>DAHVRW010000202.1 GCA_027322215.1 Marinimicrobium sp. | reverse complement strand
CGTTCACTCCCCCCGCGCGCCGCTCAATCCGCCCGCGCGGCTCGCAGACGCTCATCCGCACGGTCAATCCGGACACTCACCCGGCGATTCATACCGCGTCCCTCGGCGGTTTGGTTACTGGCTACCGGATAGCGCTCGCCATGCCAGCGGACCGTGAGCAGAGTTTCGGGGAGACCCCGATCAAGCAGATACTGGGCCACCCGCTCGGCTCGCTGGCGCGACAGCTCCAGGTTCGCGGCCCGCAACCCAACGGCGTCGGTATGCCCGTCGATAAAAATACGCGTGACGTTTTTGTCCGTCTGCGCGTACAGGGACAGCTCGTCCAACTTACGAACTTCTTGATCCGTCAGCTCGTCCTGCGCCAGCTCAAAATACAGCGCCGTCCGAGCCACTTGATCGTAATTGACCGGCAGCAAACTGGCCTGGCAGCGATGATAATCGTCCAGCGCCGAGCGAAACCGGACCGGCTCCACCATAATGCGCACGGGCGTATCCTCGCCGTACCAAGCCGAGCGGGCGAAGACCAAACGCTTACCGCTGTGCAACGCCGCCATCAGTTGCTGGGAGTCTCGCCAGTTGAGTTGCACCGGCCGCTCCCCCTCTACTACTTCCACCCGCCCCAGTTCACGGACGTCCGGGCGCTCCGCCCAAACGGGGTTCTGAGCAACCACCTTCGCTTCGCCCGGTGCGAGCTGGCGGTTTTCCTGCTGCAGGTAAAACAGCGGCTCTTCTCCGGCACGGCGAGAGAACACCGCCGCACCGTATAAAGGAATGTCTTGCCACAGACGACACTCGAACGGCGAAACCTCCAGGTGCCAGGTGGCATCGGCTATCGCCGATTCAAAGGTTGCCCCCCCGGCCGTGGTCGCCGCCAAGCCCATGACCAGCAGCGCCGTTTTGCACCAGAGCGAGCCCAATGAATGTGTCCACTTTGTCGTCATACCCAAGGTATCGGCCTGAAGCGGCTGCGCTTTAGCGGCAGTTTTGATAGCATGCGATCACTTTTCAGCCTTTACCTTAATTAGCCCTTAGCGGAGCAACGCTGCACCCCATGTCTCAGAAACTGACGATAACCCGCCCGGACGATTGGCACATTCATTTACGCGACGGCAGCGCCCTGCCCCGCACCGTAACCGACGCCGCACGCTACTTCGGCCGCGCCATTGTTATGCCCAACCTGGTGCCGCCGGTAACCAACGCCACACAGGCACTAGCCTATCGGGAACGAATCCTGTCGGCGCTTCCCTCTGGCAGCGCATTTGAGCCTCTGATGGTGCTTTATTTGACCGACAACACCAGCCCGGACGACATACGCCGGGCCCATGAAGCGGGCGTCGTCGCCTGCAAGCTATACCCCGCTGGCGCGACCACAAACTCCGACTCCGGCGTAACGCAGCTGAGCAATATTTACCCGGCCCTAGAGGCCATGCAAGCGGCGGGCATGTTATTGCTGTTGCACGGCGAAGTCACCGACGCGGAGATCGATATTTTTGATCGGGAAAAGGTCTTCCTCGATCGCCACCTGGCGCCCCTCACTGAGCAATTTCCCAGTCTACGCATCGTTCTGGAGCACATTACCACCCAGGATGCCGCCGACTTTGTCAGCGCCGCCAGTGATTCGGTGGCGGCGACGATCACCGCCCATCATCTGTTGTATAACCGCAACCATATGCTGGTTGGCGGTATCCGGCCCCATTACTACTGTCTGCCGATCCTCAAGCGCAGCAACCATCAGACGGCACTCATTGCGGCGGCCACCAGCGGCAGCCCCAAGTTCTTCCTGGGCACCGACTCCGCCCCTCATGCACAAGATAAGAAAGAGAGCGCCTGCGGCTGCGCCGGCAGCTACACCGCTCACGCGGCGCTGGAGCTTTACGCCGAAGTGTTTGAGCAGGCCGGTGCTCTGGATAAACTGGAGGGCTTCGCCAGTCACTTCGGTCCCGACTTTTACCGGTTACCGCGCCACCAGGATCAGATCACTCTGGTGAGGCGGCCGTGGGTCGTACCGGAACAGCTTGCTCTGGATGAGCAGTCCGCACTCATTCCGATGGCGGCGGGCCAAACATTGAACTGGCAAGTGGTCTCTGGCCCAAGCGATAACACCTAAGGCTCCTGTGATAGTGAATCCCCCCGAAAATCCGAAAGATCCAAGCTCGCCCCTGGCGGGGCGCTTCCGCGGCTTTTTGCCGGTGGTGGTAGATGTGGAAACCGGCGGTTTTAACGCCGCCACAGATGCGTTGCTGGAAATTGCCGCGGTCACCCTGTACATGGACGATGAGGGTTACCTGCGTCGCGAGCAGACGTTCGAATTTCACGTCGACCCGTTTGAAGGCGCCAACATCGAACAGGCCGCCCTGGATTTTACCGGCATTGATGTCGATAACCCCGAACGGTGCGCGGAACCCGAAATCATGGTCATGAGCGAACTGTTTCAGGCGGTGCGCCGAGCGGTGCGCGACAACGGTTGCACCCGTGCCATCATGGTGGGACACAACGCGCATTTTGATCTCGGTTTTGTCAATGCGGCCGTGGCTCGCTGTGAGATC
>DAHVRW010000201.1 GCA_027322215.1 Marinimicrobium sp. | reverse complement strand
GGAATTGAATCTGAATGAGTGGGACATCGCCGCGGGCATCCTTTTGGTACAAGAGGCCGGCGGGCTGGTAAGCGACTTCAAAGGTGGCAATACCTTTATGGAATCAGGCCACGTTGTCTGTGGCAGCCCCAAAGTGTTCAAACCGATACTGCAAATTGTTGAAAAACACCTGGGCGACAGCTAAACCGATCGTCGGTAGAGGCGGGCCGCGGCTCTGAGAGCGAATCAGAACGCGGTCAGCCCAAAAGGTCATTAAGCGTGGTCACTAAATGGTTAATCTCCACGGGCTTGGTCAGGTAGTCGTAAAATCCGGCGTTTTTCCCCCGCTCGATATCGTAAGGCATGGCGTTAGCCGATAGCCCCACCACCGGGATATGCTCGGTGAGCGGATCGCGCTTAAGTACCGATAACGCCTCATACCCGTCCATACCTGGCAGGTTGATGTCCAGTATCACCACATCCGGCTGCTCGTTTCGGGCCTTGTAAATACCCAGGAACGCCTCTTCCGCCACCTCCAACTCAAGCTCTGGATAACGGGAGAACAGTTGCTGCATCAGCCGAATATTTGAGGGGTTGTCTTCCACATACAGAATTCGACTGTGCTGGGACACCTTCAATTCAACCGTTTTGAGATCGCTGGCCGCGGGTGGCTGCTGAACCAGTAAATCCTGATTCCAAGCGGTCGATAAAGGCAGGTCAATCCGAAATTCCGCGCCCTCCCCTTCAACGCTCTCGAACGAGAGCCTGCCGGCCATCATCTCCACCAATTGCTTGGTGATCACTAATCCTACGCCAGAACCTTCAATCGCCGAGTGCTCGGCGTTGAGGCGGTTAAACGGCTGAAACAACTCATCCTGCCGATGGGCGGGGATGCCTTGACCCGTATCGCGCACCGAGATACGCAACTGGCTGTTCTCGCGTTCAGCCACGCGCACTACCACATCGCCACCTAACTTGTTGTACTTCACCGCATTGCTAATGAGGTTGATGAGCGCCTGCTTCAAACGTACGCTATCGGCCACCACATAGGTGCTTTCCAGGCCATTTAGCTGAGCCTCAAGCTTGATACTCTGCGCATCGGCCTGTGGCTGCACCAAGGTAAAGCAATCGGCGATTACCCGGGACACCAGCACCGGCTCCAGGGAGACGGTCATTTGCCCCGATTCGATGCGGGCTAAATCCAGCACATCGTTGATCAATTGCAACAGGTGCCGCCCTGCTTTGTAAATTTCCCGGGCATTATCCATGTGCCGCTCGGGCAGGTTAGCGTCGTATTCGAACAATTGTGCGTAGCCCATGATGGCGTTGAGGGGCGTGCGCAGCTCGTGGCTCATGCTGGAAAGGAATTCGGATTTCGCCTGGTTCGCTTTTTCCGCCGCTACTTTGGCCTGCACGACACGCTCTTCTGAGCGTTTGATATCGGTGATATCCATGTTGGTGCCAGACATGCGTACCGGTTTGCCGTTGGCGTCGAAGCTGGCACGACCACGTGCGCGAATCCAGCGCACATCCCCTTCCTTACCGAAAATGCGGTACTCGATATCAAACGCGCCCTCACCTCGCATATGCTTGGCCAGTGTTTCATCGAACATCGGTAAATCGTTTGGATGAATATGCGAGCGCCAGACGGCAAGCCGATTCTTGCCGCGGTTCACCAAATCATCTTTCTCTGTATAACCCAAATGCTCCCAGCAGCGGTTGGAAAAGTGAAAGCTGCCTCGCTCGGCGTACCACTCCCAGATACCATCGTTGGACGCCTGAATGATGCGCGCCTGACGAGCCTCACTTTCGCGCAGTGCCGCCTCGACGTTTTTCAGTTCCGTAATATCGAAATTGACACCGGAAATGTACAAGGCACGACCGTATTCGTCGCGAATGGAATTGGCGCGCACCTGGGTCCAAACGTATTCGCCGGTTTTGGCAAGAATCCGATAAGCGGTATTGAGCTGTTCGCCGCTGCGCAGGTGCTCCCGCACGGCTTCCAACATATTTTCCCGGTCATCCGGGTGGATAAAATCAGGCAGTTGATGCGCGTCTGCCACGCGCTTCTGATCGCTCTCGTCGTAGCCCAAGCGTTGCCAGAACCCGCCGGACCAGTCGATGCGATGGGAACCCAAGTCCCATTCCCAAAAACCGTAACCACTGCCATTAAAAATGCGTCGATAGCGCGCCAGCAATTCCCGCAACTGCACGCTGGTCATGGCATTTAGGGTTTGGTCGTCGATGGTAATCCGGTTGGACATACAAAGGCTTCGGCATTTCCGATCTACGCGGTCTATACGGTCTATGTACAATCTATGCTTAGGCGATGCCCTGGTAGACCGACCTGTGGTTATTGTAGGCCCGCTCGTGTTGAGAGGCGCCGCTAGGAACGTCTGAATAGCTCGCCGTTCCCTCGTGCGCGGGTATTCGTGGCATCAATATTACTGGATGCTCACCTGCAGGGACATGCCAAATACGGGCTTATTTCACATTTTTTGTAACATAAACCAGTTTTTGCGCCAAACCGAGCGACGCGCGTTTACGTTGGTAAGAGCCGGCGGCTGGCGAGCTAAACGGGCCCGCCGGCGCTAGGTCAGTGCTAACGTGCCAGATCAGGGAGTCAGCGCCTCTTGTTCTTCACCTTCTTTAGGGGGCGGCATCAGATCTTCTTTGGTCAGGTTGAAAGTAACCAAGAGGCTGGAACAAATATAAATCGACG
>DAHVRW010000200.1 GCA_027322215.1 Marinimicrobium sp. | reverse complement strand
GCGTTTGAGCCAGTCACCGCTGGCCACACCTTTTACGAATGCCGGTGAACGGACCAGCTGCAAGTTGCCCGACTCCAGTTCCCGAGCGGCAAGTTTTTCCATGACGGGTTGACCGTCGGGGCCAACCCCAGCAAACATTTCGATTTCCTGTAACGCAGCCATACTGCTCCTCCGGTAGCGAAACTGTGTCATTATATCGGTCGGCGCCCGTTTGTGCAGATCACCATGGAGAACAGCTTGTGAAACGTTTCGTCGGTTACTTCGTCTATCTGTTTATTGCCCTCACGGTAACCACCGCCTGTACCGTCAACCCGGTGACCGGGGACCGTCAACTTTCATTCATGTCCGCCGAGCAGGAGCTGGCCCTTGGTCAGCAGCACTACGTACCCAGCCAACAGGCCCAAGGTGGGCGCTACGTGGTGGACCCGGACTTGACTGTCTATGTGAATCAGGTGGGTCAGCGTCTTGCGGACGTCAGCGACCGGCCGGGCCTGCCTTATGAATTCGTGGTGCTCAACAACGACGTGCCCAACGCCTGGGCGCTGCCCGGTGGAAAAATGGCGATCAACCGGGGGTTATTGGTGCATCTGGAAGACGAATCCCAGCTGGCCGCCGTGCTGGGCCACGAAGTGGTGCACGCCGCCGCCCGTCACAGTGCGTCACAACAAACCCGCAATATCATGTTGCAAGCTGGTTTGCTGGCCGCGGGTGTGGCCGCCGCCACCCAGGAATCTCAGTACGGCGCTCTGGCCGTGGGCGCACTCGGCATTGGTGCCACCGCTTGGCAAGCCCGATATGGCCGCAGCCACGAGCTGGAGGCCGACCGCTACGGCGTCGAGTATATGGTTCGCGCCGGGTACGACCCCCAGGGCGCTGTGGAGCTGCAGGAAACCTTTTTGAAATTCTCCGAAGGTCGAAACCCCAACTGGCTGGAAGGCTTGTTTGCCAGCCACCCGCCGTCCGCCGAACGTATGCGCTTGAATCAGGAGCTCGCGGATAAACATTCCGGCGGCGTGCGCAACCGCGATGCGTACCGTCAGGCCACCGCTCAATTGCGTAAAGACCAACCCGCTTACGAAAAATACCAACAAGCCGAGCGCGCCGCCGAGCAAGGCGAATACTCCAAGGCCCTCAGCCTGGCTGAGCAGGCCATTGAGCATCAGCCTCGCGAAAATTTGTTTTGGGAATTAAAGGGCCGCCTCTTGGTAGAAGACGACCGCGAACAGGAAGCACTGGAGGCTTTCGATCGCGCCATCGCCGCCAATCCCGAGTTTTTTCGTCCCCTGGTCTACCGGGGTGTGGTCCACAAATACCTGGGCAACCACCGTCAGGCCGAAGCCGACTTAACAGCCAGCCAAAAGCTGCTGCCCACTCAACTGGCCAGTTACCACTTGGGCGAACTAGCGCTGCAACGCGGCGCCCGGGATGACGCCATTGGGCACTTCCGTCTGGCGGCGTCGGGGGGCGGCGAGCTGGGAGCCGCGGCTGAACGACAGCTTCAGCAATTGGGCATCACCGCCAATTAAGCGCTGAGCGCCCGATCGGTCACGGTCGGGTTTCTGTATAATCGACGGATTCGTGTTACTTAGTGTTAACCATGCAATAACGAGGTATAGATGGCGCGCCCCCCAATTGATGAAAGCCCGGCCCCCAGCGGACAGCTGGTGCTACAAACTCTATCCATGCCAGCTGATACGAACCCTTATGGTGATATCTTCGGCGGCTGGCTCATGACACAGATGGATTTGGGGGGCGCAATTCTGGCCCAGGAGATTGCTCAGGGGCGAGTGACCACCGTGGCGGTCAGCAGCATGTCTTTTTTACGCCCGGTGCCGGTGGGCGCCACCGTCAGTTGTTATGCCACACCCTTAGAAGTAGGGCGCACCTCGATTCGCACGTTGATCGAAGTTTGGATCAAAGGTCCCAGTCGCAGCAAGTTCGCTAAGGTCACAGAAGGTGAATTCGTTTATGTGGCGATCGACGACAACGGCCGCACCCGTCCAGTGCCTAAGTAGTTGACTCGTCAAGGCAGATAACAATTCTTTACATTGGCCGTTTGGGCGATCTGTTACGTTTGATGCGTCACAGGAAACATAACGGAGGGCAATGTGATCAAAGACCACTCATCGGGCTTCGGTTTACTGAGCATTGTTCTGCACTGGGTATCGGCACTGCTGATTGTTGTCCTGTTTGGCCTGGGCCTGTACATGGTGAGTCTGAGCTACTACGACCCTTGGTACAATCGAGCGCCCAGCCTGCACGTCAGCTTAGGGCTGCTGGTTCTGCTCCTGACTTTAATACGCATTGTCTGGCGGCTTGCACAGCGTCGTAACCCGGCGCCGCTGCCCGAACACAGCCGGGCGGTTCGCCTGTCCTCAGTGGTCGTTCAACTCAGTTTGTACGGGTTGATTTTAGCGGTAGCGGTAACGGGTTACCTAATGACCACCGCCGATGGCCGCTCTGCCAGTCTGTTCGGCTTGATACAGTTTCCATCAGTGATGCGTCTGGATGGCGCTGGTGTGGATCTTGCCGGCGCACTTCATTACTGGCTGGCCTGGGCCATTATTGTGCTGGCGGTACTGCACAGCCTGGCCGCATTGGCGCACCATTTTGTCCTCCGTGATCGCACCCTGATACGCATGCTGGATCCGCGCCGCAGGGATTAACTCAATTCACTGTCTATTTTCTGAATGTTCAAGGAGATCATCATG
>DAHVRW010000001.1 GCA_027322215.1 Marinimicrobium sp. | reverse complement strand
ATGCTTGCATTGGCGTCCAGGGAGGGACCGGACACCACCGGCGACTCATTGAAGTATCGGAGGTTCTATGGCTAGTAAACAAGGTTTTGGATCCATGGACGAGCAAAAACAAAGGGAAATTGCCAGTAAAGGTGGTAAAGCCGCCCACGCACAAGGAAAAGCGCACGAGTTCAGTTCAGAGGAAGCCAGGGAGCAAGGTGCCAAAGGGGGCCGGGCAGCCCATGAGTCGGGCAATGCCCACGAGTTTAGCTCAGAAGAGGCTCGTAAAGCAGGTAGAAAGGGAGGCCAGCAAAGTCAAGGACGAAACCAGTAGTACCAAGCCGTATGCCTCGTCACAGAGTCATCCGTTTACGACGAGGCACTCGGCTACTTACGGAGCGATGTGGCAGGGATGCTTTTCCGCCTACTCTTCCAAAAAGGCAAATCATGGGTCGCCTCTTTGGATTTTTCGGGGTTGTGGCAAACGCGATTTTTCCGAAGGTGGCTCCATATTCTACGCGCATGACGACGCACGGATCCGCCGTGCACTGGATGACAGGGTGCTCGATTTGCCTTGGCAAGGGGTCAGGCAAAAACGGCATCCCGACACTAAGGAGGGGCGCTATGCTGTATTGGGCTGTGGTGTTTTTAGTGATCGCGATCGTTGCGGGGGTGCTTGGGTTTGGTGGCATCGCCGGCGCGGCGACGGGCATCGCGAAAATCCTATTTTTCATCTTTTTGATTCTGCTGGTATTGACCTTGGTGGCCAACATTTTTGGTGGGCAAGGTCCTTAGCTCACAAGGTCCTTAGCTCAGTAGACGTTTTCCGGAAATACGCAGTCCGGCATTACGTCGTAAACAACTGCACCGTTGAATGCCCGGGCGTTCCGCTCGGGTGCTGTTTTTTTATGGTGACGTTATTCGCCGGGTACCGCCGCCCAGGCCGAGCAAATGAGGCTCTACACGCACTCGACACTCTCTGCACAGCGCTGGCAGTTTAGGACCATGGCCGTTTTCAGAATCTCCAAGGTCCTCTTACTTTCCCTACTTTCCCACTTACTTTCCCAAAGGTACTCTTAAGCAAATCAATAAGAATGACACATCGGCCGGAATGCCGGCGAAGCGATGGGGTTAAACTAACCCGGAACACCGCCTCGCCCCGGCTGTTACGCGGATGGTCTCGAGCTGTGGCTGTGATGAGTGCGCCATTGCCCCTGGGTCGCCTCGTCCGCTTCCAGGTAGGATTTTAAATTGCGTAAGTTCTGCTCCAGCAAGGCGTTTTCCAATCCTTTGAGAAACCGCGCTACGGTTGCGCCGGGCAGGCTGCCTGGAGGTTGGAAGTATAGGTTGACGATGACATCGGTACCGCTGCCGTGGGACTTGGCCACAAATTTCACGTCCCCCCAGGTTTTTACGTCAGACCCTTCCAGTGAGTGCCAGGCGATACGACCGTTGGGTACGTCTTCGGTCACCTCGGAATCCCATTGCACTCGGGTGGCCAGCGGGCCCCGCGCGACCCAGTGAGTCACATCGCCGCCCTTGTTCTCAACCCGCTCGAGAAACGTCATTACCTTGGGCAAGTCCACAAAACGACGCCAGAACTGGTAGATCTCTTCAGCCGGTTTGTTGATATTCACCGAGCCGTTTAAGTGCACCGCCCGTTGGCGGGCGCTAAAGGGCAGCCGCTTGTCGTGATGACGGGCCAAGTATCGATACACAAGCCCAGCCGCTGCGACGCTCAAAATGCCGCCCATTATCATGGTTCCGCTAAGTCCCCGTCGCCGTCGATAATTCCCTCCGCGGCCTAAGTTTCTGGCTCGATCCAGAAGCTCATCGCGATTGAGAGCGCGTTTACTGTGCCTATTCATTCCCATCATAATTGCCTCCTGAAGTTACTAGTGAGTAGTCACCAGATCTGGGTCGGGGTCTTTGCCGGAACCCCTGTGTATTGCCATTTGGCGGATCCACTGGGTGATGGTGTAGGCGTGCACTTCTTCCTGTTCGATGGCGGTCGTAAATTCCTTGGCCATGTCGTTCAGGCCCATGCTCAGGCAAATTTCCTGCAACAGGGTCCACGCGGCGTTATCGGTTAGCTCCAGGGTTTGCAACGCTTCCAGACATTGCAGGATGGAGGTGCGCGGTTCCGTCAGCACTTGCACAATGCCCATAGAAGCCACGCCAGTAATGTCGGCGTCCGGAGTCATCGCCGTGGGATCGGCGCCTATGCTTTCCATGATTTGATGAATCAGTAAAAAATGTTGCGCCTCTTCGTCGCGGAACTGCTTCAGCGCATCGACCGAAATGACCCGGCTGGCCAAGTCATCGGGCATGCTCTGACATTTGGCAATTAACATTTCGTATAGGCGTATCCCGGCTCGTTCAAACGCCAGCCTTTGCCCGAGTTTATTGATAAGTAACTCTGGCGCGTTGCCTTTGACCTTTTCCTTGAAAGAGCTGAGGGCTCCGGTAAAGCTGCCGGGTAACGGCACGCTGCCCACGGCGTCGCCTTCGGCGATATACGTGGCCCGAATCTGATCCATGACTTTGTGGGTGGCTGGGCTGGCGTCCTGTTGTCCGGCAATCTGGCGCATCGCCTTGGAATGGACGGGCGACATGTCTATTCCGGTTCGATTCATGCCCATTTTGTTGGCGTCTGACATGGTCTTGTTCTCCTATGATGCGTGAGCGGCCTGGCGGCTCATTTCGGTGCCCGGTGACCAGATATAACCTTCGGCGACGGCATTGGTCGGTGAGCCTTCGGAGTTGATATGAGTGCGGTACTCGCGACTTAGCATGCTTTCGTGCTCCAGATCGACAAACTCAGTACCCCGGGTACGCAGGTTGATTTCGTTTTCCAATGTTGTGCGTACAAAGGCACGCTGACTTTCGAACGGAATCGGGTCAGGCATGGTTTCCGGCAGGATCTCAGCCGGGTCGCGTCGTTCGTACTTCTTAAACAGGTTTTTAACCACCTCAAGATGGCCAAGCTCATAATCGAGAAAGCGTTCCCAGATCGCTTTAATGCGCGGGTTACTTTCACTTTGCACAAAGCTGTAGTAGTTGTACGCCTCATTGGCTTCATACAGGAGCCATTTCTCCAGCATGGTTTCATTCGGATCGATAATTGAGCCGTACTGGGTGACGTGCTGCTCTTCGATGGACGCGATCTCGGCGTAAAGCTGCCTTGCCACAGGGTCGGAAAAGGTGGGCCCGATGTTCATGTAATAATCGCGGGTTTGATACTCCGCCGACATGATCGTCAGCGCATTCATCTTGGTGATGGGCGCCGCGGTCGCACGGTCGTAATGATCTCGAAGATCATCGTGAGGGTGGCGGTGTTCATCGAAGGTCGGTCGGCCTGGAATAATATCGGTGTAGCTTTGTAGAATATTATTCGCATCCTTACCTTCAACGCGATCCATCAATGCCGCGTAGCGATACATGTGGTCGAAGTCTTCGAGCAGCCCGAAACGATATACCTGCGCCAGATAAGGATCCGGCTCTTGCTGGGCTATGGCAGCGGTGGCTTCAATGGCCACCTGTTCATAGCCAATGGTCGTTTCTATGGGTGAGTGATCTGATGACAGCAGCCAGTTGATCATGGTCTGCTGGTGATGCTCGACCCGGCGAATGGAGGCCAATGGCTGTCGTATGTCTCCGTTCATTTGGCTGCAGAGATGTAAGAACCGGTTGGCTTGCTGCTCTAAGCCATTGGCCAGAATGATACGCACCCGCGTGAAGGCGTCATCGTCCAGTTTGCTGATGGGCTTTTGCACGAGCTCGCGAAAGGTAAACTTTTGCTTTTCCAGAGGCGTTCCTCTGGCGTCCAATAGGTTAATTGCCATAATGCCCTCCTGAGCCGAATCAGTTATCGCTGCGCGCGAAAACCTGGTGCCTAGGCCCAATGCAAGCACTGTGCCCGTGCGATGGCCACGGACAAATCGCTATGTGCACAGGTTATTTAAGTCTCGCTGCCGCCGTCCTGCGCGGCTGAGCGCCTGTAACTTTTGCCACGGCGACGTAAAACTTACACCGCTCAGAACGCCGGTTAAGTGATACCGTGCAGCCTGAAAGCGCATCGGTGGGGTTTTGCATCTGGCCCGATGTTTGCTAAACACAAGGCGTGCGAGAGTTCGGTTTAGTGCGTAAGCACTTTGGGGGGATCAATGGACTACTTACTTAAAAAGCGCGCTGAACCAACCGGTCAGACAACCGTTGGTCGTGTTCTGCCAATGGACTCGGTCAGCCAACTGACGGCGGAGCATCGCAAAATACAGCGTTTGTTCGGTCGCCTGGAATGTCTGCCGACAGCGCAAGACTTGACAGATCTCGTGCAAACGATTTGCGATCGCCTAGCTATTTATCTCACCATTAAAGAGGAAGTGTTCTACCCCGGCCTAAGTCGAGCGCATGGGGCGATGCCGGATTTGGATGAGTCCATTGTCGAGCATTTTTCTTTGCGGGCCATAATGGAAACCTTAGAGGGGCAGTGTGCGACCGATCCGCTTTTTAACGCCAAAGTGCGTACCATGCGACGTCACTTCGCTCGTCATGTGGAAGAGGAGGAGCGTCGCCTGTTCCCCAAAGTCCGGGAGCTCGCGTTAACCGATCTGAATATCAAAATGCAGCAGCGACGAATGCAGTTGCTTCAACAAGAGCATGGAAGCGTTATGTGTAATTAGCTTTCGGTCAAAGGCGCCACCACGACATTTCTTCTGATCCTGGCACCCTTCTTTGGGGCCAATGGAACACTAGGTGCCCATTTCTTACTACCTGCCCTCATGTCCGGGAATTCTCTTCGGTACCTTCGGTCCAATTGAGCCTCAGGAGTCCGTCTTCAAGGAGGAGTATCTCTGGTGACCCATCGTTAAACGACGTGTTTTGTATAGACGTTGATACCGTATGTTTCGTTGTGCTGAACAGATTTAAGGATCACATCTATGAATTCGTTGCACGCCAGTTACTCATCCGCTCCCGTTCATCAACATTTCGGTACCGGTCACGTTCTAGTAATTGACGGCGCTGCCAAGCTCGCGGCTTTATCCGATACATTGGTCGGCCATGGCCGCACCAGCACATTTACCCGAGATCCTGAACACGCATTGCGTGTGTTGAATGAGCTACAGCCGGATCAGGTTTTACTGGCCGTTGACGACAGTGACGGCAATAACGCCACGGACAGTGAACTGGTTAGAGCGGCCGTGGCGCAGGGGGCGCACGTGGTTGTGTTGGGCCCCGACCCCGAGTCGGAGTGGGCACGCAATATACTTGCTCAGGGGGCGTCGGCGTACTTGCGGGACAGCGCCGATGCGGTGGATGTGTGGGCGGCATTGCAGGCCCAGTCACCGGGTGCGGGCAACAGCGCGAACAAGGTGCATCTTCCGAAATCCGAAAGCGCGGTATTTGATTTCGGTGAGCTCGTCAGTCAGTGTCCTAAAATGCGCCAAGTGGTGGAGCAGATTCGCCGCGTCGCGCCCACAAGCGCGTCGGTGCTGATCAGCGGCGAAAGCGGCACCGGTAAAGAGGTCGCCGCACGAGCCATCCACCACCAGAGTCCACGACGCAACAAACCGTTTATTGCCATTAACTGTGGCGCAATCTCGGCGCAGCTGATCGAAAGTGAGCTGTTCGGTCACGAGAAAGGCAGTTTTACAGGCGCCATCAAAGAACACAAAGGGGTATTTGAGCGCGCTCATGGGGGCACGTTGCTGTTAGACGAAATTACAGAAATGCCCTTGGCGCTGCAGGTGAAATTGCTTCGGGTTTTGGAGACCCAGTGTTTCACACGGCTGGGCAGTGACCGGGAGCAATACGCCGATGTGCGGATTCTGGCCGCCACCAACCGTTGCCCTGAAAAAGAGGTGGAGGCCAAACGTTTCCGGGCGGATTTACTGTATCGGATACAGGTTTTCCCAATCTGGCTGCCGCCCCTAAGAGATCGTTCGGGCGATGTGAAACTGTTGGCGGAGTACTTTCTGAACGATTTGAATCAAAAGGAAGGAAGTAATAAATACTTTTCGCCCGAAGCGCTGGAAGTGCTCAGCCAATACCATTGGCCGGGGAATCTGCGGGAGTTGAAAAACCTCGTACAGCGCACCTGCATCATGACTGAGCGCGTGATTACGGTAGATGATCTGCTGCCGCACATTCCCAGCTCAAACACCCCTGTGCGCAAACGGGGCTCAAGCCTGACGGTGAATATTGGAACGTCGATGGCGGAGATGGAGAAGAACCTGATTATGGCGACTTTGGATCAGTGCGGTGGTCGTAAGGAGAAAGCGGCGGGCATTTTGGGGGTGAGCGTGAAAACTCTATATAACCGTCTTCGGGAGTATCAGGAACGGGTGTTAACCGACGATCCGGAATCTGCTCAGTAATGAACGGCTAAGTGTTGGCGGTTAGAGGGGCCCATTAGAGAAGCCCTAGCTGCCATTAGAGACTTTAGCCAGAACATAAGCTGGGCTTGGCTTGCGCTTAAAAGGTGCTTTTGCTTCCATTCGAAGGGTTTACTCATACCCCCGCAACGCCCAGCTTACCGCCGCGGAGAGCCCGTCAGGCCTTCCCGGACCGTCTCCAGCATGGATGCTGGAGCCGAGCTTACACGGACGTATTCACAGCGTGTCCGGGAAGGCCTGACGGGCTCGCAGCCCCGAACAGAGCCCGGCCCGTGGCTCTGCCTCTTCTCAACCACAACCCAACAAAACCGCTCTAGCCCCACTTGTCGACCAGTAAAAACTTCCCCGAACCTTGTAAAAGTTTCACGTCGATCGCACCTTTCACGCCCGCACCCACGTCACGCCGAACGCTAAGTGCCTGAACAACCGAAACTTTTTAAAACCCTTTGTTTTTGGCCCGCCCTTTGCACCACCACGGGCGTGCCCGATATAAGGAAATGAACAATGCGTGCATTGAGATCCAGGGATGGACCGGACACATCGACGCCAGTGCCGAACCAATGAAATACCCTTTCTAACCCATGCTTCCGGATCCATTTCAGCGGTACCTAAATGGAGATAAGCAATATGGCGCCTACCCAGCAATCGATTCTTCAGGACCCTCGCAAACTCTACCCTCGACCGGAATACCCCACCCAGCCACAGGACATTCCTGGCCAAACTCAGCCCATGGAGCCAACACCCGACCACGGTGAACAGACGTATGTGGGCAGTGGAAAACTGGAAGGTCTGGTGGCGTTGATTACTGGTGCCGACAGCGGCATCGGTCGAGCCGTGGCCATCGCTTATGCTCGAGAAGGTGCGGATATCGTTTTCACCTACCTGCGCGAAGATGCGGATGCCAAAGAAACCGAACGCCTGGTGCGCGAGGCGGGGCGCAAGGTGATTGCCGTTAAGATGGATCAGGCCCATAACCGGGAAGGGTGCGAGCGGGTCGTCCAGCGGTGTATTGATGAGTTGGGTCGGCTGGATATATTGATTAACAACGCGGGGTTTCAAAAAACCTACGCGTCGATTGAAGATATCCCCGATGAAGATATCTCCTACACGTTTGAAACAAACATTGAAGCCTTCTTTCACTTCTCCCGGGCGGCGCTGCGGCACTTGCCGCCCGGCGGCTCAATCATTAACACCACATCGATTCAAGCATTTGACCCAACACCACACCTAGCCCCTTACGCGGCCACCAAAGCGGCGATCGCAAACTTTACCCTCTCCCTTGCGGGGGAAGCGATAGAGAAAGGGGTGCGGGTCAATGCGGTGGCGCCGGGACCGGTATGGACACCGCTGATTCCCTCTACGATGCCGGAGGAGAAAGTGCAGAGCTTCGGCGAGAACACGTTGCTCAAACGGCCAGCCCAGCCGGCTGAGCTGGCGCCGCTGTTTGTGTTTTTAGCATCCGCCGATGCCAGCTACGTCACCGGAGAGATCTACGGCATTACCGGTGGCCGGTTACAAATGTAGTCGCGAACCGGCGTAATGTGTTGACGCGATGTGTTGAGAGGAGGCGTCATGCCGTACAAATCCAGAAGCGACTTGCCCGACAGTGTCCGGGACTCGCTACCCGCTCACGCCCAGGACATCTACCGAAAAGCGTTCGGGTCCGCCTGGGATCAATACAAAGATCCTAAGGATAGGCGCGGCGACGCGGATCGGGAAGAAACGGCCCACAAAGTTGCGTGGGCGGCGGTAAAAAACAAGTACCACAAAGAGGGTGATCGCTGGGTGCGAAACTGATAGTGGGTGAGGAAAGGGGAAAATTCCAGGATGGCGAGCAGGTGGCGCTGTTCCGGCAAGGAAAGTAAACGATCATCCTTGATCGTTTGACGGATCACAGTTTTACAGAGAGTCGCCCGATTACTTGGTCGGGTCGGGGGTCAGGCGCAAATAGGGCTTAACGGCCTTGTATCCTTTCGGGAACCGCTGTGCAATTTCGTCTTCGTCCTGCAAAGAGGGCACGATCACGACATCTTCGCCAGGCTTCCAGTCACCCGGAGTGGCTACCTTGTGTTCATCGGTCAACTGCAGCGAATCCACTACCCGCAGGACTTCATCAAAGTTCCGGCCGGTACTGGCTGGGTAGGTAATAATCAGGCGAATTTTTTTCGCCGGATCGATAATAAACAACGAGCGCACCGTCAATGTCGAGTTGGCATTGGGGTGGATCATGTCGTATAAATTGGCGACTTTTGCATCATTGTCAGCCAGGATGGGGAAGTTCACCTGGGTGAGCTGAGTTTCGTTGATGTCGTCAATCCAACGATTGTGCGAATCCACGGGGTCGACGCTCAGGGCAATGGCCTTGACGTTACGCTTGTCAAATTCGTCCTTCAATTTGGCGGTCAGGCCGAGCTCGGTGGTGCATACTGGCGTAAAGTCCGCCGGGTGCGAAAACAAAATACCCCAGCTGTCCCCCAACCACTCGTGAAAGTTAATGGTGCCATGAGTCGATTCCTGTACGAAATCCGGTGCTTCATCACCTAAACGCAAGCTCATTGCTGTCTCCTCGGTTGGAATGAGTTCAAGTGGTCCATACTAATCGCTCAAATCAAAAAGGGAAAATAACATTTTGGAACTAGCTTATTACCGGATGACGTAATACGCGGCAACCGATGGAATGTTCGCAGTTGTGGCGCATTTATTTCAGCACTGGGCGTCCGCGCAAAGCCATCTAGACAGGCCCCTAATACCATGCTTATCAAATGTCGAAACGGTGACGAATATCCTCCTGATCGGTTTCGTTTACCAGACCATTTTCGTGCAGGTAACCCAGCGCCCGGATGCCGGAGGTAGACAGCGTGCGCTCGGCCAGCTCGGCCAGAACCGGCGACAGGGCGGCGCGGTTTTTCTCAACCAACGCGTTCATTTTTCGCGCCGATTGTTCTCGATAGGTACGGTATCGGCCGCTGACTTCCTCATAGGTGTGACGCAAAAAAACCGGCCGGTCGAAAGAGTGCTGCATGCGCGCGATAGTGGTCACCGCCTTGCGGGCCATAATCATTTGTGCACGATAGTACTTAAGTCGTTCTTCCAAGGTCATTTCCCGGGGCGACGATCGGGTGAATAGGGTTCGCATAAAATTCATGAGACGATCAAACACGTCTTTGCGGTCGATGTACGCCACCGGGTCGATGCTATTGTGTTGAGCGTACTCGATTTTCTCTCGCTGCAGGTCCAGCTTTCCACGAATTTTCCGGTAAATAGCCTCGTTCAGTTCGTCGTTGATGTAGAGCCGCTTTAGTGTAGCAATTTCAACGTGCACCATCGCAAGGTGCAGTGATTGGACGAAGATCGTCAGCCCGTGCTCGCCGATCAGTTTTCGCCGCTCATGCTCGACCGTGGCCAGTTTTTGCTCCACCTCTTTCAGCAGATGTTTGTACTGGTCGTCGCTGATAAAGCCTTTTTGCTTGTGGTTCAATAAGCGATTCCGTTCCGTCTGCAAAT
Organism: Marinimicrobium sp.; assembly: GCA_027322215.1. Classification (GTDB taxonomy): domain Bacteria; phylum Pseudomonadota; class Gammaproteobacteria; order Pseudomonadales; family Cellvibrionaceae; genus JAVDDU01. The sequence goes on along the minus strand of DAHVRW010000001.1, from coordinate 32,952 downwards.
AATAAATCCCCAGGTCACACTCGTGGGCGGTTTTGAGCGGGTCGAACTCACGGATGTTGTAGCGGCGCATCATCGGGCCGATCAGCGGCGCTTTGATAAACATGGTCGCGAGAATGCAGCCAATGGTCAGCGCCACTAAAAAATCCCGGGGCGAATAAGGGTAATTCCAGTCGGCGAGAGTAAAGTTTTCCGGAATGAGCAGAACGTAAATGATCGTCAAGACACCGCGCAAACTGCCCCAGGCAATCAGTTTCGTCCAGGCCGAGGGGATGGGCTCTTCCAGTTTGGTTTTATTCAACGGCAGTATGACGGCGTAAACCGAGATCATTCGCGCGGCGGCCACCACCAGTACCGTGATGGCAATCGGTAACCATAGCTGAGCCAGATTGACTCCCGAGTTCGCAAACAGTAGCCCGGCCAGCAAAAACACCAATGATTTGGCGATAAACGCCATGTGTTCGATGAGCTTGCCCAGATAGTCGTCAACCTTGGGCGCAAGAGTATCGCGGGCGTAATTGCCCAGAAACAGAGAGGTTACGGCTGTGGCGAGCATGGGTGATATACGAAAGTATCCCAGCTCATTGATTGCCTCTGTAATGATAAATACCAGGTGCGCCGAAATGACCAGCAACGTAACGGTGGCGAACTCGTTGCTTTTCGTCAGGCGTAGCGCATGGGAGAACGCCGCCGCCATGATAAGCCCGAACAGCACGCCCGATGAGGTCATAATGATGAAATTGAGTCCACCTTTAAGCACTGTCTCAGCGCCGTGAAAACCCGCGGTAGCCACCGACAACATAATCAGGAACATGGCAAAGGTGGTGCCGTCATTGAGCAGGCTCTCGCCCTCAAAAATCATGGACAACCGCCTCGGTACCCCAAGCCGCTTCAGTACGGATAGGATCGTGGCCGGATCGGTGGAAGAGATGGCGGCGCCAAATATCAGCGTTAAAATTAGCGGAACCTCATGGCCTATAAGAGGCAGCGCCAGATAGAGCAGCCCACCGATGACCGCGGTGGAGATGATGGCCGATACGGCGGCGAGCATGGAAATAGCCCATGCATTGTCCACAATTTTGCGGATATTCATATTGAAGCCGGACTCGAAAATCAGCACCGGCAAGAAAATATAAAACAGCAGCTCCGGGGTAAGAACCAAGTCATCCAGAAACCCAAAAACAGTACTTAAATACGGCAGATTAACGATGGGAACCAGCAGGATGCCGATCGCCACCAGCAGAACGGTGTAGGGCAGTTTGAAGCGTTTGGCAGCAAAAAAGACGGCGGTGGAGAGTGCGATCAACACAAATAAAGACAGTGTTGAGGTCAAACTTAATACCATGACGCTATTCCTCAGCTAAATCGCGAGAATGTTGACAGGTAGGGATATCTCGGAAGCCCAATGGCGGCTATGCGTTACAGCGGCCAGCCGCTTATGGGTCGCGGGGGCTCAAAGTCGTAGCCTGCGAGCTGACTCGCCAGGAATTCAGATTGACGTCGAGGCCAGCGTGTGAGCGCGCAGTATACTGCCGATTTGTGGCAGATAACACTCTTGTGGACCGGATGCTGTGGGCGTTTCACCATGCAGCCTGATCAGGATAATGGTGCGTTTGCTAACTGGTTGATAATAGAAAGAAAGTTGACCGGAGCCTCAAACTGATTGGCTCCTGGGGCGACAGATCTATATCATAGATGCATGTATTTTATGAGTTGTTAAGAATGCGTGTTTTAGGCATTGAAACGTCTTGTGATGAAACCGGCATTGCGGTTTATGATCATGAACAGGGCTTGTTGGCGCATGCCTTGTACAGTCAGGTTGCGGTGCACGCTGAGTATGGCGGAGTGGTACCGGAGCTGGCTTCCCGAGACCATGTGAGGAAAATCCTCCCGCTGATTGACCAAGTCATGGCCCAGGCGCAGACCAGTCCCGCGCAACTGGATGGCATTGCCTATACGGCCGGCCCCGGTTTAATCGGCGCGTTAATGGTGGGGGCGTCGGTGGGGCGGGCGCTGGCCTACGGATGGCAGATCCCGGCCTTGGGGGTTCACCATATGGAAGGGCATCTGCTCGCCCCCATGTTGGAGGCGCATCCGCCGGAGTTTCCGTTTGTGGCGTTGCTGGTGTCCGGTGGGCACACGCAACTGGTCGCCGTGCAGAGCCTTGGCGATTACACCCTGTTGGGCGAAAGCCTTGACGACGCGGCGGGCGAGGCCTTTGACAAAGCGGCCAAGATGCTCGACCTGGATTACCCCGGCGGCCCGCATATTGCCAAACTGGCGGAGCGCGGCCAGCCGGGACGCTTCACCTTTCCTCGTCCGATGGTGGATAGGCCCGGGCTGGACTTTAGCTTCAGCGGTTTGAAAACCCACACGCTGAACACGGTTGCCGAGCACGCGGGCGCCGATGGGCTTCCGGATGAACAAACTTGCGCCGACATTGCACTGGCATTTCAGACCGCCGTGGTGTCCACCCTTGTGATTAAGTGTCGCCGAGCGTTGGAGCAGACGGGCATGCGCACACTGGTCATCGCCGGGGGCGTATCGGCGAATACCCAACTGCGCGCGGAGCTGCGCTCAGCCCTGGAGAAAATCGGTGCGGAAGTGTTCTATGCCCGTCACGAGTTTTGCACCGACAATGGGGCCATGATCGCCTACGCGGGATGCCAACGTCTCTTGGCGGGTCAGCGCGAGCCCCTGGGCGTAACCGTGCGCGCCCGCTGGCCTCTGGACAGCCTTGAGCGGATAAATAGGTCTTGAGCGCCTAAATAAGCCCTGAGCGGATAGGCAACCCTGAGCCCATGAAAGAATCCAGCGAATAACCATTCTTACTGAATACTGATAGAAAGCTGTTACCGGACACCACCATGGATATTGTGTACATCAAAGACCTTCGCATCGAAACCATAATCGGCATATACGATTGGGAACGCGAGGTTAAACAAACGGTCAGCCTGGACCTGGAAATGGCCACCGACATAACAACCGCCGCACGTACTGACGATATCGCCCACGCACTGAATTATAAAGCGGTGACCAAACGCCTGATTGACTATGTGGAAAGTCGCCACGCCTTGTTGGTGGAATCGCTGGCGGAAGAAGTGGCGGCACTGGTGCTAGAGGAATTCCCGGTGCCCTGGCTGCGTCTTCGGCTGAGCAAGCCGGGAGCTGTGCGCGGTGCCAAGGATGTGGGTTTGATTATTGAACGGGGGAGCAAGCCCGAATGAGCGCCGTTTACCTGAGCCTGGGCAGTAACATCGACCGGTATCACCATATAAAGGCAGGCCTGAATGCGTTGGCGGACCGGTTTGGCCCAATGACCGTATCCACCGTTTTTGAAAGTGAGGCGGTGGGCTTCAACGGTGATAATTTCCTGAATCTAGTGGTAGGGATTGTTACTGATTTAAGCGTGGCGCAACTGTCCGAATGTCTGAAACGTATCGAGGCGGAGCACGGGCGCGAACGTAGCGCGCCAAAGTTCAGCGCCCGGACTTTGGACATCGATATCCTGACCTATGATGACTGTGTGGGCGTACACGCGGGCATACGTTTGCCCAGACCAGAGATCGTTGACAACGCCTTTGTACTACAGCCTCTAGCCGAGATCGCGCCCACTCAACTGCACCCTGAGTTACAGATTTCCTACGCTGAGCTGTGGCGTCGTTACGACACCTCGGCCCAGCGGCTTTGGCCGGTGGAGTTTCACTGGCCAGATGCCGGTTAATTCAGCCCGCCCCAGAGGCTCTGGGTTTAGGTGATACTGCGCCCGCCGTCCACAGTGATTATCTGCCCGGTAATATAGGGGGAGCCAGAGATCAAAAATAATATCGTGCTGGCAATATCCTCCGGCTCACCGCGGCGTTTCATAGGCACCCGCTGAAGGATGCTCTGGCGGTTGTCCTCGGCGAGAGAACCCTCCTGCTCAGGCCATAAAATGGCCCCCGGTGCCACGGCGTTGACGCGCACATCGGGCGCCAGTTCCAGCGCCAGAGCTTTGGTCAACATCACATGACCAGCCTTGGCGGCCGCGTAAATGGGGTGATCCTTCAGCGGCCGCTGCGCGTAAATATCCACCATGTTGACGATGCACCCCTGTGCCCGGCGCAAGGGTTCCATCAACGCCTGAGCGAGAAAAAAAGGCGCTTTCAAATTGCTGCCCATCAAATCATCCCACTGAGCAACGTCGGCCGTGCCTAGGGGCGTGGGATAAAAACTCGACGCGTTATTGATCAGTACATCCAGACGCTGCCAATGAGCCAAGGCGCGCTGAGCGAGGGTGTTGAGCTGCGTAATATCAGCCAGGTCTGCCGACAAGGCCAAGGCGGAATCGGGGCGCGTGTCGTTAAGCTCGCCCACCAAAGTGTTGGCGTCGTCGGCGGAGCGGTGGTAATGCACAATCACCCGATGCCCCGCCGCGTGGAGGGCTCGGGCCACATGGGCGCCAATCCGGCGGCCGGCACCGGTAATCAGTGCTACCGGAGATGTTTGACTCATAGGGACTTACCTTGTGTTAAAACGCCGGGCTAGCCCGGCGCGCTATCGCCAAAAAATTCGGATTTAACGGTATGTAAACGGCTCAGACGTTCCTGATCCAGCGCTCGCCCAAACGCTTTTCCGGTGACTCCCTGAGCGGCTATGTCGCGATTGTCGATGCTCAGACAAGCTGTTAGCGCCGCGCGCAGGTAGTCCGCCTGAGGGTAAGAGCGGTTTTCAAAGCCGGTGCGCCCCCGGGCATCGGCCTCGCAGCACAATAAAAATTCCTCGAAGCGCTCGGGCCGGCGAAACGCGTCGGTGCTTTTTAACAGCTTGAGCACGGTGCTCGGTTTCAGCTCTTGGGCGCGGTGGCAGTGGGTATGGAATTCCGTGGCGAGCCGCGCCAGTTCCCGATGTTCTTTTGGTACCGCTAAACGCTCACACAATTGGGCCAGTAGCGGCAGGCCGCGTTTTTCATGACCGATGTGGCGGGGCCATTGAGATGGGGGCGTGATGCCCTTGCCCAGATCGTGCACCAGCGCGGCAAAGCGTACCGACGCCGACTCACTCAGCGCGGCCGCCTGTTGCAAAACCAGCAGGCAGTGCTCGCCAGTATCAATTTCGGGGTGGTGCTCGGGCGGCTGCGGCACGCCGAACAGTGCGTCCAATTCCGGCATGATGCGACCCAGGGCGCCGCATTCACGCAAGCTGGTAATAAAAATGTGTGGCGAACGCTCCAGCAAGGCTCGCTCGGTTTCTTTCCAAATACGCTCGGCCACCAGGTGATCCACTTCGCCGTTTTGCACCAGCTCTTTCATCAGTGCCAGGGTTTCGGGGGCGATGCGAAAACCCAAATGATGGTAACGCGCCGCGAAACGAGCCACTCGTAATACCCGCACCGGGTCTTCCACAAAGGCGGGGGAGACATGACGCAACAGTTTGCGTTGTAAGTCCTCACGGCCGCCGTAGGGGTCCACCAACTGTCCGTGCTCGTCTTCGGCCATGGCGTTGATGGTCAGGTCGCGGCGGCGCAGATCTTCTTCCAGTGTCACATCCGGTGCGCTGTGAAACAGAAACCCTGTGTAGCCGGACCCGGTTTTTCGTTCGGTGCGCGCCAGAGCATATTCTTCTTTGGTCTCTGGATGCAGAAATACGGGAAAGTCTTTGCCGACGGGAACAAATCCTTTTGCTTCCAACTCATTTGGGCGCGCGCCCACCACCACCCAGTCGTGTTCGTGGTGCGGGTAGCCCAGAAGTTTGTCGCGTACGGCACCGCCTACGAGATAGATTTTCATGCCGGTTAGCTTGGTTCCTTCAAGTGGATGGGGAGTGGATGAACAGGGCTCATATTGACACAAAATAATTCCGCTGGCTTCTTGTGCGATATCAAGGCTTGAATTACAGTAGAGCCTGTCCCTTTGGACCCCGTGGACGACCAGCGTGTCTTTAACTGCGCGCGCCGGGTCCGGTAGCACAGTCTACCCACTGTATTTCGTATTGGATTAAGTAAATGGCCCTTACTCTGGCTCTGATCGCAAACTCTGTGGTGCACGCGCTACGCCCAATGTGGCGTGTGGTGCGCGTACGCGCGTTTGCGGCGGAGGGGCGATAGAAACGATAGAGTTAACACCGTTTTTTCCTCAAAAAGCCGCAGCCTACTCTGCGGCTTTTTTATTTCCTCCTTGTGTTAAAAATAAAAAGCCCGGGAGTTTGTTGCACGACACAGGAGCGTCCCGTGCAGATTTATCTGGCGTATATTTTGGTGGTGCTGATTTGGTCCACCACTCCGTTGGCCATTCAATGGAGCAGCGACAGCGTGTCCTTTATAGCCTCGGTAACACTGCGTATGAGCCTGGCTCTGGCCGTGGCGCTGGCGGTATTGGTGTGGCTGCGTCGCGGTGCTTTGTTCACTCGACCGGGCGTCTGGAAGGTATATCTGGTCGCCTCACTGGGCATTTTCCCCAATATGCCCTTAGTGTATTGGTCCGCGCAGTTTGTGCCTTCGGGGTTGATGGCCGTGATTTTTGCGTTGTCACCGTTCGTCACCGGCCTGCTGTCGATGGTTATTTTGCGGGAGAATCCCTTCAACCGACTTAAAGTATTGGCCCTGCTGATTGCCTTGGTGGGTTTGGTGATTATTTTCCGCGGGCAACTGCAAGTTGATGTGCGATCAGTTTATGGCATCTGCGGCCTGTTGTTGTCATGCGTGCTGTTTGGCACCAGTAGCGTCACCTTGAAGCGCCTAAATGAGGGCACGGATGCCTTCCGGCAAACCGCCGGTGCACTGCTGTTTTCCCTGCCTGGATTGCTGTTGACTTGGTGGTGGTGGGATGGCGAGTGGCCAGGGCCTATGTCGGAACGAGCGCTCTGGGCACTTATTTATCTGGCGGTGTGTGGATCGGTGTTGGGGTTCACGCTGTTTTACTATGTGCTTAATCATTTGTCGCCCAGCTCAGTGTCGTTGATCACGCTGATCACGCCAGTGCTTGCGTTGTTTATTGGCGCGCTGGTGGCGAAGGAGCAGCTCACCGCCTCGCTGCTTGTGGGGACGATGCTCGTGATTGTGGCTCTGTTGGTTTATCTGGATTTGAAGCGCTGGCTGGGTCTTAAACTCCGGTTTCGCTGGGTGCGGCCGACGCGAAAATAACCGGACGGTTGTGTTGTGAGTTGTTCATCGCCTGCTTTTAAACCGAGGTTTACGCCGACGTGTCAGGGTCGGCGTTGAACTCCAGCAATTGTTCGGGACGGTCGGTAAATACACCGTCGACGCCCAGGGCGCAGAGCTGACGCCATTCGTCTGGATGGTTGGCGGTGTACACCCAGCTTTTCAAGCCGCGCCGGTGGGTGTCCGCCACCAGAGCGGGGCTGAGAAAGTCGATGCTGCAGTTGAACGCGTAGGCGTTGAGCGCCTCACAACAGCCCGCATAATCCAACGGAATGCCCGCAACCAGAACGCCCCGTTTCAGCTGTGGCAGTCTCTGCATCATGTCATGCAGTTGCTGGTGATCGAAGCTGGACACCAGGTACTGCTCCAGCCGTCCGCCGTTGTCATGGCAATGTGCCAGCAGGGCTTCGGTCAGTGGTGCCGCGCAGTCGGGGCCTTTGATTTCGATATTCAGCAACACCCGCTCCCCGACGGTGCGCAGAACGTCTTCAAGCGTGGGAATAGCTTCCCCGTTTTTCAGGCGCAAGGCGCGCAGGTGATCGCGGGGCAAGTCCAGCAGCGTCCCCTGTCCAGATATCTGTCGGCCCAGGCGGCGATCATGGGTGACCAGCAGCTCGCCGCCGGCGTACCAGAGGTCAATTTCAATGGCATCCACGCCTAGTGCAAGGCTGGCGTTGATGGCTTCCAGGCTGTTTTCGGGACCGGGTCCGCCCCGGTGGGCGATGCAGAAGAGGCGGCGAGTCACGGCTTGCTCCAGGCGCAGGGTAAAAACTCGGGATAAGACTCGTATCGGGCTTATGACTTACGAATGGTGCGGGAGCGGCTCGTTCAACACCTGTAACCGCTGCGGCGTGCCCACGTCACTCCAAGCGCCAGAGTATAGCTCGCCTTGCAGGCGCTGTTGCGAGATGGCGGCCTTAAATGCTTCCAAAAGCGGAAACCGGTGGCGTCGATGGGGATAATCTGCCACCAGAGCGGGGCGCAACAGGCTGATACCAGCAAAGGTTAAGCGCTGCTGCTCAGGTGTTTGGGGTGGGCCGTCAGCCAAGGTGCCGTTTTCCGTCAGCGTAAAATCTCCCTCGGGATGAAAGTCGGGGTTGGGGACCAACAGCAGTCGGCCTAAACACCCGGCGGCCAGTGGCGTGCTCGCCAGTTGTATGAGTGGGTAGTCGCACCACACATCCGCATTAATTAGCAAAAACGGCGCCTCCCCCAGTAAAGGTAAGGCATGGGCGATGGCGCCGCCCGTTTCCAGAGGTTCGGGTTCCGGCGAGTAAGTTACCCGCAAGCCGAAGCGCTGGCCGCTGCCCACAAAGTCACGGATCTGCTCGCCCAGATAAGCCAGGTTGATGATAACGTCGCTCACCCCGGCTTCAGCCAGGGCTTCCAGGTGATATTGGAGCAACGGTTTGCCCCTTACGCAGAGCAGCGGTTTGGGGGTGTGATCCGTGAGCGGGCGCATGCGCTTGCCCAGACCGGCAGCCAGTATCATGGCTTTCACGCGGGGCGATCTCCGGCACGGCGGTAGTCGTGGTACCAAGGTTGCTGCTCGGCCAGAGGCAGCAGTTGTTGTTCAAACCATTGAGCGAATTCCGCCAGTTCTGGGTAGCGCTGAGAGACTTCCAGCACATAGCGGATTACCAATGGCAGGTCGGCCAAATAGTGATGCTTGCCGTCGCGCAATGACAGGCGGGAAAAAACGCCCAAAACCTTCAAGTGCCGCTGCAATCCCATCCAGTCAAACCAGCGCAGATAGCGCAATTCGTCCACATCCGCCAGTAAACCCGCGTCGGCCGCCATATTGCCGTAGCCCAGGGCCCATTGTCGCACCTGCTCGTCGGGCCAGCGCAGGTAGCAGTCTCGCAACAAAGATACGACGTCATAGGTGATCGGCCCCCAGAGCGCGTCCTGAAAATCCACAATGCCCATGCGGCCACTGGTCCGTAGCAGTAGGTTACGGGAGTGATAATCCCGGTGTACCAGAACTTGAGGCTGCTCCAGGGCGCTGTTTTCCAGCTGGGCAAATACCGCTTGCAGCTGCTCTCGTTCAGCATCGTTGAGCCGGTACTGCAGCAACTGCGTTATAAACCAATCTGGAAACAGCGCCAGCTCATCGGCCAGCGCCTTCCGGTCGTAGGGTTCCAGCACCTGCTGCGCATCGGGGCTTTGTTGCAGTGCCAGCAGTTGAAACAGGGCTTCGCCATAAAGCACAGGGGCTGAGTCCGGTGAGCTTTCCAGTTCGTGTTGCAGCAGCCGATCACCAAAATCCTGGATCAGTAAGAATCCGCGCTCGATGTCCGCCGCTACGACTGCCGGCACATCAATGCCCTGAGGACGTAAATAGCGCACGAGCTTGACGAATTGCTCACTGTTTTCATGGCTGGGTGGGGCATCTACGGCGAGCATGGAGGGCTCTGTGTTCAGACGATAATACTGTCGAAACCCGGCATCGCTGCGCAGTGGAGTCAGCACCAGCTCGGCGATGGGGGCATCGGGGCGCAGCGTTTTTAATTGCTCATGTACCCAGGCCTTAAAGGCCGCGGGCCGCTCCGTAGAGGAATTCAGCTGCTGTGAGTGCTGCTCGGCCATGGTTACTCCGCCGCTCTGGTTGCATAAACGATGAAAGACAACGGATTCTACCTCGGCAGAGCAGGTAAAAGTCAAAATCTGGTGGCCAGGGCTTCAGTGTAAGTTCATTCCAAGCCAAGGGATATTCAAGTAGAATCCCTGCCTTTACGCGCGCTGGCCCGATTTGGAGCAAAACTTCGAGCAAGTTCGAGCAGGCAGCCAAGTTCGAGCGAGCGGCCAATAGAGGTCTGCCAACTCCGCGCAGCCAATGTTGCGGCAGCCGGAGCCGAGAATGTCGAGACATTTATTCATGCACTTAGCCCATTCTGGTTATCGGCGCCTTGATCGTCGGGGCCGGCGCTGTAGCCCAGGTTCGGCTTACAACACCGGCACCCGAGCCCTGCGTGTGCTGGTGTTCGCACTGATCAGTTTCTCTGCCAGCGCCGAAGACAGCCACGCCCGCTATGACTGGGTCCCCGTTGAAGACATGTCCCCCGAGCAGCTGGAACTGCTGCGCCCTGGGTGCTGCGGGGCTTATATCTCCCCTGTGCGGGACGACGATGACGCCCTGAACCATCCGGATGAATCCTCAACTCGTGCTTTTTCCGATACCGCCGAGCGGGGCCGGGACGGGCTGACTACCTTGGAAGGCGGGGTTCTGTTTACCCAGGGTTACCGGAGTATCGAAGCCGAGTGCGCGCGTTACAACTCAGCGGCCAACACCGCCGAAGCCAGCGGCGATGTGGTTATTCGCGAGCCCGGCGTATTGGTGCGAGCACAAAACGCCCGCGTCGACCTGAATTCGGGTGACGCGAAACTGGACGACGCTGAGTTTGTTTTCCACGATACCCATTACCGTGGCAGCGCCGATCAGATGGAGAAAATCGGCACGGATTTGTTTCGACTCAGCCGCAGTGAAATTACCCGCTGTGAGCCGGGCCGCAATGACTGGGTGTTGGCCGGGTCCGATATCCGTATCTATCCGGATCGGCACTATGGCACCGCTCGTCACGCCCGGCTCAAGCTGTTCCACGTGCCGGTATTCTATGTTCCCTACGTGCGCTTTCCGGTGGGCGATGAGCGCCAAACCGGGTTCTTATTTCCGGCTATCGGGGAAAGCCGCCGTGATGGCACCGAGTTCTCTGTGCCGTTTTACTGGAATATAGCGCCTAACTATGACCTGACCGTGACACCCAACTACATGTCCAAACGCGGCACTTTGTGGAATGTCGAGGCACGGCACTTGTCCCGTTACTTTGAAACCACAGTGGATGCCAGTTGGATCAGCTCGGACCGAGGTGGGTATAACCGCCGCCTGGAGAACCAGATTGCCCGTGATGAGATAACGGAAGAGGAAGCCTATCCGTTTCGCGGTGAGGAGCGCTGGCGCCTGCAACTTGAGCAAACCGGTGGCGTAGGTGAGCGCTGGAGCACAGAGATCGACTACACCGATCTGAGCGATATCGATTACCTGCGGGATCTGGATAGCGGCTCTTTGGATGTAAACCGCTCTGCCGTGGTCCGGCAAATGGCTCGGGCGGGCTATCAAAGTGATAACTGGAACTACGGTATTCGAGTGGAAGAGCTGCGCTCCTTGACGTCCGCCCGCTGGCCCCACCGGGAACTGCCTCGGATGAACGCCGATGGCCGCTACCGTTGGGGTAAGTGGCAACTGGATCTGGACAATGAGTACGCCCGCTTCGATTTAAGCAAAACGTTTGACGGTACCGAGCGGCAGCTGGAAAACATTGTCGTGGGCGAGCGACTTCGCACGGATTACGGTTTGACCTGGAATCAGGATTGGCTTTGGGGTTTTTTCCGGCCTCGGGCCATGGTTAAAACCCTGTCTTACGATCTGGATGACGAGAACCTGGTGGCCGGTGCCGATACCGGCCCGTCACTGGTCGTGCCTCAGGCTACAGTGGATACCGGTCTATTCTTCGAACGCTACGGCAACGCCCTGAACACCCCCTATTTACAAACCTTCGAACCACGTTTGTTCTATTTCTACAGTGAGTACGAAGACCACAGCGATTTGCTTGGCGTGACGCCTGGCGGACGCGACGTGAACTTTGACACCAAGGACCTGACCTTTAACTACGACCAGCTTTACCGCACCACACGCTTTGCCGGAAATGATAGAATTGACGACGCCAACCAGCTCTCGGTCGGTCTGACCACGCGCTTCATCGACGCTCTAAGCGGTACCGAGCACCTGAGTCTGAGCGTTGGGCAAATTTTTTATTTTGATGATCGCCGCGTTGGTCTGCGTGAACTAAGGCCGGACCCCGATGGCGGGATTGCCGAGCACGAGCGCAGCCGATCCGACGTGGCGCTGCAGATCAACGCCCGGGTCACAGATTACTGGAGTCTGAGTACCGATGTGACCTACGATACGTACGAACACGAATACACGTGGGCCAGTGCCAGGTTGCGCTATCTGGATCCCCAGTACCGGATTTTCAACCTGTCATACCGGTTCAACCGTCGGCCCCCGGCCCCCGGTCGACTGGACCCGAGCGAGCTGTTGAGTCGGAGTCAGAATCAGATCGATGCCTCCTTTCATTGGCCGATCTATGGGGGCTGGAGTTTGATAGGCCGAGGCCATTACGACATCACCTACAAGCAGGAACTCGACACCTTTATCGGACTCGAATACGACGACTGTTGCTACCGGTTGCGGCTTCTGGCCCGACGCTGGCTAGACTTTGATTACACATTCAATTCCAATTTCCTGGAAACAGTCAACCGCGAAGACCTGGAAGACAGCATCGTTCTGGACCTTCAGTTCAAAGGGTTGGGTAGCGTTAACCGGCGCGTGGCCGACATGCTGCAACGTGCGATCCCCGGCTACGGTAACCGGGAAACAAAATATTTTTCAGACTAACAATACGATTAACAGACAGTGACCTCCTTATGCCTATGTCCCGCATGAAACTTTTGCTCTGGTGCCTCGTTTTTAGCTTGCCTTTTGGGGCCGTGGCCGCTTGGGCGCAAGCCGAGCGGCTGGACCGCATCGTGGCCATTGTCGACGACGATGTGGTGCTGGAAAGCGAATTGCAAGATCGCCTTCAAACCGTGATGGAGCGCTTGCGCCAAGTGGGCAACCGCCAGCAATTGCCCCCCGCCGAGGTTCTGCACCAACAGATACTGGATCAGCTTATTCTCGAGAGCCTGCAAATTCAGACTGGGCGGCGCTACGGGCTTGAAGTGAGTGAACAGCAGCTGGATGAAGCGGTGGCCACAATTATGCACAACAACCGCTTGACGGCTGATGAGTTAGAGCAGCAGTTGCGTGCGAGCGGTGAAACCATGGAGCAGTTCCGTGGGCAAATCTATAAAGAGCTGTCGGTGAACCAGGTTCAGCAGGCCATCGTCAACAGCCGGCTGCAAATTAACGATCGGGATATCGATAGTTTCCTGGCCTCGGCCGATGGCCGCTTTGCCACGTCCCCAGAGTACCGGCTCGGCCATATTCTGCTGGCTATACCCAGTGGAGCGGAAGCTGACGAGGTGAGCGAAATCGAAGCCACGGCCAACAGTCTGTACACTCAGCTGGTGGAAGGCGCCGATTTTGAACAGCTGGCCATTACGTACTCCAACGATCCGAATGCGCTTCAGGGCGGAGAATTGGGTTGGCGTCGTTTGGAACAGCTTCCGGAGCTTTTTGCCGACCCCGTGAGCCGCTTGCGCGCTGGCGAGGTAGCGGAACCGCTGCGTAGCGGTGCGGGCTTTCATATTCTCAAAGCTCACGAAACCCGCAGTCGACGCGATAATAGCGTGATCGAGCAAACACGCGCCCGGCATATTCTTATCCAAACCTCGGAGCTTATTGACGATGAGGCCGCTGAGCAGCAGCTGCGCGAACTGCGACAGAGAATTCTGGATGGCGAAGATTTCAGCGAATTGGCGCGGGAGCACTCCGACGACATCGGCTCTATGCTACAAGGCGGTGATCTGGGCTGGGCTAACCCCGGCCAGATGGTGCCGGCCTTTGAGCAAGTGATGGCCCAGACTGAGCCGGGCGAGATTAGCGAGCCGTTTCAGAGCCCCTTCGGCTGGCATATTCTGCAAGTGCAGGAACGGCGTCAAAAAGATATGAGCGACCTGATGTTGCGCAACGAGGCGGCCCAGTTGCTGCGAGAGCGGCGCTTTGATGAAGAGCTGCAAACCTGGTTGGCGGAGCTTCGTGAAGAAGCCTACATCGAAATTAAACCTTAAGTTCCGAATCGAGGCAAACCTCAGCCGATGACCGTACCCTGCATTGCTTATACCCCCGGCGAACCCGCTGGAATAGGCCCAGACCTGGCGATTGCCCTGGCTCAAGAGGCGCGATCGGTCGCATTGGTGGCCGTGGCGGACCCAGCTCTACTGGAGCAGCGCGCCGCCGAGTTGGGCCTGCCGCTCACCTTGCGTGAGTGGCATCCCAGCCAGACCCCGGCGCCCGCCCAGGCCGGAGAATTGTGGGTGGCGCCGGTGCCTTTACACACTGCCGCCTTCGCGGGTCAGTTGAACCCGCGCAATGCTCAGTATGTTTTGAGCACCCTCGATCTGGCCATCGAAGGCTGTCTGAAAGGCCACTTCGATGCTCTGGTGACTGGCCCAGTGCACAAAGGGGTGATCAACGATGCCGGTATCGCCTTTACTGGCCACACGGAATATCTGGCTGAAAAAACCGCGACGCCCAGAGTAGTCATGATGTTGGCGACCGAAGGGCTTCGGGTAGCCTTGACCACCACACACCTGCCGTTAAAAGATGTGGCCGATGCGCTCACGGCCGAGCTTCTGACTGAGATAATCGACGTATTGCACGCCTCCATGCGGCGGGATTTCGGATTATCGCAACCGAAAATATTGGTCTGCGGGCTCAATCCCCACGCCGGGGAGGGCGGCCACCTTGGTCGGGAGGAAATCGACGTTATCGAGCCGGTATTGGCCCAGGGGCGCGAGCGTGGTTTTGATCTTATAGGGCCTTTACCCGCCGACACCCTGTTTACCCCCAGGCATCTGACTGACGCCGACGCGGTGCTTGCCATGTATCACGACCAGGGGCTGCCGGTATTAAAATACAAAGGTTTTGGACAAGCCGTGAACATCACCCTAGGGTTACCTCTGGTGCGAACCTCCGTGGATCACGGTACGGCACTGGATCTGGCGGGCACCGGCCGAGCGGATTTGGGAAGTCTGAAAACCGCCCTGGAGTACGCCGCCACCATGGCTCAGGCCCGGCACCCCCGGCCACAGGAATAACCCGGCATCACCGGCCACAGGAATCAGTAGACGGATGACTAAGTTTTCAAGCGGCGACCTGGCGCATCGGGCGCGCAAGCGTTTTGGGCAAAATTTCCTGGTTGACCACGCGGTGCTGGACCGAATCGCCCGCGCCGTGCATCCAGCTCCAGGTCAGCATCTGGTCGAAATCGGGCCCGGTAAGGGCGCGTTGACCGAGCTGCTGGTCCAAGAGGCCGAGCGCCTCAGCGTGATTGAATTGGACCGGGATCTGGTGCCGTGGCTGAAAATAAGATTCGAACGCTACAAGGGGTTTGAGCTGTTTCAAGCCGATGCCCTCAAGTTCGATTTTTCGGCCCTGGCCCAGGCCGATACTCCGCTGCGTATTGTGGGTAACTTGCCGTACAATATTTCCACACCGTTAATTTTCCACCTGCTGCGTAGCGCCCATCTGGTGCAGGACATGCACTTCATGCTGCAAAAGGAAGTGGTGCAGCGCTTGGCAGCACAGCCGGAAGACAAAGCCTATGGCCGCCTGGGCATAATGGTGCAGTATTATTGCCAGGTGGAAAATTTGTTTGAGGTACCGCCGGGGGCTTTTGCGCCTGCGCCGAAAGTGGACTCGGCGGTGGTGCGTCTGATGCCCCACAAAGAGCTGCCCTACCGGGCAGATCATCTGCCCACGTTGGAAAAGCTGGTTAACCTGGCGTTTCAGCAACGTCGAAAAACACTGCGCAACGCCCTGAAGCAACTGCTTCCCGTGGAGCAAATCGATGCACTGCCGGTGGACACCGGCTTGCGCGCTGAAAATATCTCCTTGCCCACGTACGTGGAGCTGAGCAATATTATTGCGGCATCGGACGGATTTTCGGACTCTTGATTATGGAACACCCCATCGCCACCGCTATCGAGGTCAGCGTTAAACCCCGGTACATCGCCGCCCAATCGCGCCCAGCGCAGCAACGTTACGTGTACGCCTATACGGTTACGATCGCCAACAATGGCGACGTGACCGCACAACTGATGGGACGGCATTGGGTGATTCGGGATGAGCGCAACAAGCGTCAGGAAGTCAAAGGAGTAGGGGTGGTTGGTGAGCAGCCGCGCCTGGAGCCGGGCAAGAGCTACACCTACACCAGCGGCGTGGTTTTAGAAGCTGAAACCGGCCTGATGGAGGGCAGTTATGACATGCGTACCGATGACGGAGAGGTCTTTCAGGTGCCTATTCCAGCGTTCGCTCTGGTGCCGCCCCATGCGTTGCACTGATCGAGTTATGGCCGACCGGAGTAGTGATGAGCACCTACGCTATTGGTGATCTGCAAGGCTGTTTAGAACCGCTACAGCGTCTGCTGGATCGCATCAATTTCGACCCCGCCGACGATAAACTCTGGTTGGTCGGGGACCTGATCAACCGTGGCCCTGACTCACTGCAAACCCTGCGTTTGGTGTATGAGCTGCGCGAGAATGCTGTCGTCGTACTGGGTAACCACGATTTGCATTTTCTGGCGGTGGCCTACGGACACAGAGACGAAGGCCGCCACGATACCTTTGAAACACTCCTTGATGCGGATGACCTTGCCCACATGGCGGCATGGCTGCGCCAGTGCCCATTGTTGCACCGGGACCCACAGCTGGGTTTTACCATGACCCATGCGGGCATTCCCCCCATATGGAATTTGGCGCAGGCCGAAGCGCGGGCACGGGAAGTGGAAGCGGTGTTGCAAGGCGAGCAATTCGAACAGTACCTGGCCCATATGTACGGCAACGAGCCCAGCCGTTGGAGCGATCAATTGGTTGGCCCCGAGCGCTGGCGGTTGATCACGAATTATTTTACGCGTATGCGTTTTTGCACCGCCGAGGGCGAGTTGGAGCTGCACACCAAAACGAGCGCGAAACAAGCGCCGGCTGGGTTTCTGCCGTGGTTTGCCCACCCTGAGCACCGCTGTCGAAACGACAAAATTATCTTCGGTCACTGGGCGGCATTGCGCGGTCAAGCGACCGCTCGTAACGTGTACGCTCTGGATACTGGTTGTGTTTGGGGTGGCTCGCTCACGGCTTTGCGTCTGGAAGATGAGCGCCTGTTTCACTGCCGCTGTCAGTGAGCCGTAGACCACCCGGAGTGGTCCAAAATGTACGCGTATGGCAGACTATTCTTCGCGCCGCGACGGCGGAATAACGCGCAGGCATCCGTGATGCCACACGCACGTTACATTTGCGGGGGTTACGGAGAGGTTCCCGATGAAAATTACACGAATTCTGGTCGCACTTGGTTTGGCCCTGGCCTGCGGCACTGCGTTGGCTAATACCTATCAAATAGAAGGCAGCGTTGATTACCATCACACCGCCGGTACTGGCCACAGCGATGACCGGTTCAGTATTCGCGCCGATTACTATTTTACCCCTGTATTGACGCTCAACCATCCATTGGCCGAAGCCGCTTTTCTGGAGCGTACTACCCGGGTGCGTGTGCAATCGGATTTAGAATTCGACTGGATGACTCTGGGTGGCGACTTCTACTTTCCCAACAGTTCGTTTTACGCAGGCGCGGCTCTCGTCCGCCGTGAAAATGGGGATTCAGAGACGCGATTGCTCGGCACCGTCGGGTTTTTGCCAGTGGAAGGACTACTCGTTACCACGAGCCTCACCGATAAGGGCTACGATCCTAACTTGCGTGCCAAGTATGTTACCCACTTAGGGGGCAGTAATTTCGTCAACGTTGAAGCGGAGTTTGTTGAACGCCGCTTCGATAACCTTCTGAGCGTTATCGCGGACTTTTACCTCAATCGCAGCTGGAGCATTGGGGCGGGCTATGCCGATAACTACGGCGATGAACTGACCTTGCGCACCCGTAAATTCTTCCACAACGACTTCAGTGCAGAGCTTACCTATACGGACACCGACTGGGGGCGCCGGGTCGTCCTGGGCGGTACTCTTCGTTTTTAGGGCGTTTCTAGGACGTTTCTAGGGCGTTTTTAAAACGCCTTTAAGAAGTCTTTAAGACGTTTTTACGACGACGTTTTGGACAGTATCCTACGTTTCATCCCTATAAAGATGAATTAAGTGTCATTCAATCCGTTTAATCCTCTGATTTGTGCGGTGGTTGGCGACAACGGCCGCTTTTGTCATTAGAATGCGCGCCGCCGGAGTTATGTGACCGGTTAGGTTAGTTAATGGATTATCACGGAGAATGACAATATGAAACTGAAAACCCTAGCTGTTGCTACTGCACTTGTTTTTGGATCTGCAGCAGCAGTCGCCTCCCCCTATCAGATTGAGGGAAGCGCAAGCTATTACCACTTGGATCGTGACAGCGGCGGCAGCGACGGTGCTTTCGGTGTGCGCGGCGAATACCATTTCGCGCCAGTACAAACACGCAACCACCCTCTGGCCGAAGCGGCATTTTTGGAGCGCTCCACGAACGTGTACGCCCAAGGGGCTGACGATTTTGACGCGCTGAGCGTTGGTGGTGAGCTCTATGTACCCAACACCATGTTCTACGTGGCGGCCGATGTTTCCCGTTACGATTACGGCAGCTCTGACACCGTGGTAACCGGCACTTTTGGCGTACTGCCTATCGATGGCCTGCGCATCACCACCAGCGTTACCGACGATGGTTACGATGCGAACGTCAGCGTTAAGTACGTCACCGCCATTGGTTCGGTCAACTACTTGAACGTGGAAGGCACCTATCAGGATGACGATTGGGATGATTACCTGAGCATCGGCGCCGACTTCTATATCGACCGCACCTTTAGCGTCGGCGGCAGCTACGAGGATTCCTACGGCGTGGACGTGTTCAGCCTGCGTACCCGCAAGTTCTTCACCAACGAAATCAGTGGTGAGCTGGCGCTGAGCGACAGCGATTGGGGTACTGGTATTTTGATCGGCGCGGCTATGCGCTTTTAAATGATCAGCCCTTGTTGAGCATCGTGCCCAACGTAAAGCCCCGCTCTTTTGTCACAGAGCGGGGCTTTTTTCTTTCTGCCCGTTCGTCCCGAGCTGGCTTGTGGTGCCCCTGTCCTGTTGGCTATGATCCTTGCAGCAGGCATCGCCCGGTATTTTAGCTGTCGCCAGTGGATAATATGGACACAGAGCTTCTGAAGACGTTTATCGAAGTCACACAAACGCGTAATTTCGCCCGTGCGGCTCACAATCTCTATTTGACTCCATCGGCCGTGAGTGCGCGGATTCGCCAGCTGGAACAAGTGCTTGGCGTGACCTTGCTGTATCGCAAACGCGGCAATATCCAAATGACGCCCGAGGGCGAGCTTCTGCTGCCCAGAGCTCAGCACATTGTGGAGGCCTGGGCCCAAACGCGGACTGACCTGGCGCGGCAAGCGGAATCCGGCAGCCATCTGAGCCTGGGAGCAACGCCGGGCTTGTGGCGCTTTGTTCTAAACGGTGTCACCGCACGTTTGCGTCAGGCGTTGCCGGGGGTGATTGTGCGGGCCGAGGCCTATGCCCAGGATGATCTGTTGGAGCGACTGCTGGCTAATCAGCTCGATGGTGCCCTGGTGTACGATATTCCTGGCGATCCGGCCTTGAAGTCCCATCGGGTAGGTCAGTTGACCCTGGTTTTGGCCAGCTCCGTGCCGGGTTTGGATATGAGGACGGCACAGGCGGTGGAGTATGTGAGGGTGGACTGGGGGGCCGCCTTTGCGCTGTTTCATGCCCGCCGGTTTGGCAGCCGGGAAAGCCGTATTCAGACCAATCAGGCCAGCGTGGCGTTGGATTACCTGCAGGCGGGAGATGCCTGCGCCTATCTACCAGAAAGTGTGTTGGGCGACGCCAGCTTCGGTTTGCACCGGGTCGATGGCGCGCCCACATTTTCACGGCCTTTGCATCTGGCCTATCGGGTGGAGAACGAGCACGCCCAGGGTATTCAGCAATTGTTACCGCTGTTAACGACTCTCTCCGGTTAAGCCTCCTGCTTGATCAACGCTCCTTTTAATTTAAAGCTCCCTCTGGTTCAAAGCGCCTTTTAGAAGTCCAGTTCCCAATCATCACAGCCCAGTTCGTCGCGCAAACGTCGCCGCTCGAGACGATCTTCCAGTTTCCGACGAACCTCCAGTATGTGTTGACTGGTTTCTTTCGCAGAAAGTTTGGGCTGCTCCTCATCGTCGTCCATATCGATGTTAATATCGGTCATAAGATCTGAATCATCTTCAGAGTGGTCGACTTCAACAGCCATGTGGATACCTCCAGATTGACGTAAGCTCGGACGTCAAATACCGAGCTTAGGGTTTTACTCAGGCGCTATTTACCATAGCTTTGGCTTTCTACCAAGCGAATTTTTTTTGTCGTCACGAACACAAATTTTGTGGCTCATTTAGACCGAGTTAGGAGATCTTGTGCCAACCAATAAAATGTCTATCATCGGCTGGCGTGAATGGGTGAGTTTGCCCGATTTTGGACCCGTAATTACCAAAGCGAAAGTGGACACTGGCGCCCGGACCAGCGCACTGCATGCCTATTATGTAGAGCCGTTCACCAAGGCAGGCATGCCCTGGGTGCGTTTTGGTTTGCACCCGCTGCAGGGTGATTTGGATACCGCCGTGGATTGCGAAGCTCCGGTGGTGGACCGGCGTCAAGTAACGGACTCCGGAGGCCACCGGGAAATGCGCTACGTTATTACCACCGCCGTGCAGCTGGGTGAGACTCGCTTTAACGCCGAGATCACTCTCACCGACCGGGAAACGATGCGCTTCCGTATGCTGCTGGGTCGCACGGCTCTGAAAACCCGTTTTTTAGTGAACTGCAATCGTTCTTTTATGCTCGGAGGTAATGCGAGTCATCCGCCCGAGTAATGTTGGCCCTTGTGGTAGAAAATTTATGAAAATCGCCATTCTTTCCCGTAACCCCCGCTTATATTCCACCCGCCGATTGGTAGAGGCGGGTGAGGCGCGGGGGCATGAAATGCATGTTATTGATACCCTGAAGTGTTACATGGATATCACGCCCGGCAATCCCACTATTTGGTATATGGGGGAAAAGCTGGAAGGCTTCGATGCGGTGATTCCCCGCATCGGCGCATCGGTTACTCATTACGGTTTAGCGGTCATTCGCCAGTTCGAGATGACCGGCGTTTACTGCCTGACAGAGTCCGTTGCCCTGGGCCGATCTCGGGACAAGCTGCGCGCCTTGCAGTTGCTCTCGCGCAAGGGTCTGGGGTTGCCCCGTACCAGTTTTGCGTACCGGGTACACAACACCAAGGATTTGATCAAACTGGTGGGTGGCCCGCCGCTGGTGGTGAAGCTGTGCGAGGGTACCCAGGGCCGCGGCATCGTACTGGCCGAAACCAATAAAGCGGCCGAGAGCGTGATTGAAGCGTTCCGGGAGCTGCGCGCGGAATTTTTGGTGCAAGAATTCATCAAGGAAGCGGGGGGTAGCGATATTCGCTGCTTAGTTATTGGCGGAAAAGTGGTAGCCGCCATGCAGCGCACGGCTATGGAAGGCGAGTTCCGTTCCAACTTGCACCGGGGCGGCACCGCCAAACTGGTCAAATTGACACCCGTGGAGCGGCGCACCGCCGTGAAGGCGGCGCAAACCATGGGGCTGCATATCGCGGGCGTGGACATTCTCCGTTCCACCCGTGGGCCCTTGGTGATGGAAGTTAACTCCTCACCGGGTTTAGAAGGCATTGAAGGCGCGACCCAAAAAGATGTGGCCGGTGCCATCATTCAGTTTGTGGAGGACAATGCCCGTCCGAACAAAACCCGCACACGGGGTAAAGGCTAATGTCGAGTAAACGCGCGGCGACTAACAACGCCATTGAAATTGGCGGCACGAAAGTGAAGCCGGGCCAGCACGTCACCGTAGAGCTGCCTCTGGCCGCCATGTACACCCACGCGGACGTGATGCTGACGGTTCACGTTGTTAATGGGCGCCGCCCCGGCCCCTGTATTTTTGTGTGTGCCGCGATTCATGGTGATGAGCTCAACGGCGTAGAAATTATCCGGCGCCTGCTAAAGTCCAAACAGCTCGATCAGCTGCATGGCACCTTGCTGGCTATTCCGTTAGTTAATGTGCATGGGTTTTTAACCCAGTCCCGCTATTTGCCGGATGGTCGTGATTTAAACCGGAGCTTTCCCGGCAGCGAACGCGGCTCGTTGGCCAGTCGTGTGGCCAACACCTTTCTTAATGACATAGTGCGTCACTGCACCCACGGCATTGATCTGCACACCGGTGCGCGACATCGAACCAACCTGCCGCAAATTCGCGCCGATTTGAGCGATGAGCATACCCTGGCCCTGGCCATGGAGTTTGGTGTGCCCGTCGTGCTGGATTCGAAACTGCGTGACGGTTCGCTCCGCCAGGCGGCAGCGGACAGCGGCATACCGTTGCTGTTGTATGAAGCCGGGGAG
Organism: Marinimicrobium sp.; assembly: GCA_027322215.1. Lineage (GTDB taxonomy): Bacteria > Pseudomonadota > Gammaproteobacteria > Pseudomonadales > Cellvibrionaceae > JAVDDU01. Next base: position 10,656 of record DAHVRW010000001.1, on the reverse strand, counting down.
GCGCTGCGCTTTGACGAGCTGAGTATTCGCGCCGGCACCCGGGGTATTCTCAATGTCATGCGGGCGCTGAGCATGTTGCCAGCGCGCAAACGTGCCGCCAAGGCGGCACGCTCGGTGGTGGCGGATGACAGCCGTTGGGTACGTGCGCCTCATAGTGGTGTGATGCGCTTGATGGTGCGCTTAGGGGAGCGTGTAAAAAAAGGGCAGCTGCTCGGTTATATTGCCGACCCCATGGGGCTTAATGAAACGCCCGTGATAGCGCCCGATGAAGCCATCGTGATTGGGGCCAACAACCTGCCTCTGGTGCACGAAGGGGAGGCGCTCTTGCATTTGGCCAGCTTCAAACGTCACACGCGCCGCGTGGCCGATCAGTTGCAAGGGTTTCACGAGCATCTTAGCAATGAGCAGGAAGAGCCATTTTTTATTGGCAAGGAAGAGTCCTTGCGGGATTAATCAGCCGGTGCAACGATGCCTGGCGCGGCTTCGGCGGTTCTGTTTTAACGATTTTTTGTTAACAGTCTTTTGTTGATCGTCGTTTGCAATGATCTTTTGTAATCGCCTGTCAGGCGCCGAGCTTGGCGATCTTGTTCAACTCAATTACGTGGCCGTCAAATTTGAATGTCGAGCCTTTAAAACGGCTTTCTACCTGTTCTGCCGTCAGCGGTCTGGCAAATAAATAGCCCTGTCCCTGATCGCACCCTTGCTCGCGCAGCCATTGTGCCTGCGCCTGTTTTTCCACACCCTCAGCGACCACATCAAGTTGCATATTATGCGCAAGTCCAATAATGGATTTGGCAATAGCGGCATCGTTGGCATCGTCATGGATGTCGTGAATAAAACTGCTGTCGATTTTCAGCTTCTGGATGGGGAAGCGCTTTAGGTAGGCGAGTGAAGAGTAGCCGGTACCAAAGTCATCAATGGCCAAAAACAAGCCCATCTGCCGTAACTGGTTCAGTTGGTTGATGGTTTCACCCGCGTGTTCCATTGCGCAGCTTTCGGTGATTTCCAGCTCCAGGTGTTCCGCCTTTAAGCCGGTCTCCTTCAGTATGGTTTTTACTGTCTCGGGAAAGTTGCGTTGGCGGAACTGCCGCGGCGAAAGATTGACCGCGATGCGCCCCACCTGCTTGCCGGCGCTGAGCCATTCATATTGTTGCCGACAGGCTTCTCTTAGCACCCACTCACCGATAGGCGCGATCAATCCGGTTTCCTCCGCGAGGGGAATGAAATGCACCGGCGATACTAACCCGCGCTCGGGGTGCTGCCAGCGCACGAGCGCTTCAAAACCCATTAGCTCACCGATTTGCAGGTCCACCTGAGGTTGGTAGTGCAAGATGAGCTGTTCTTGCTCAATAGCGCGGCGCAAATCGTTTTCCAGCAGCAAATAATTCACTGCCGTGGCGCTCATGCCTTTGGTGTAAAACTGACAGTTGTTCTTGCCCGCCTCTTTGGCTTTGTACATGGCAATGTCGGCGTTTTTCAGCAGCTCATCCGCGTCCATACCATCGTCCGGGTACAGGCTGACGCCGATGCTGACGGTGATGGTGATTTCGTGTCCGCAAATTTCCAGTGGCCGGGCCAGGGTAACGAGCAGCTTATTGGCGATAAAGATAACGTCGTCAACGTCATTGACACCTTCAAGCACGACAACAAACTCGTCGCCACCCAGGCGCGCGACGGTGTCCATATCGCGCACGTTTTCGTTCAGGCGGCTGGCAATCGCTTTTAATAGTAAATCGCCGGAGTCGTGCCCAAGGCTGTCGTTAATATTTTTAAAACGGTCGATATCCAGCAGCATCAGTGCCAGCTTGCTATTGCTTCGCTGGGCGCGAGCCAGGCCGTGATGGATACGGTCGTAAAACAGCGAGCGGTTGGGCAAAGCGGTGAGCGAATCGTGAAACGCCATGTAATTCAGGCGCGACTGCTGCTCGCGCAGTGCATTTTCAGCCAGCTTGCGCTCTGAAATATCGGTGCAAATGGTGCACACACCGAACACTTCGTCGCTCTCGTCACGCAGCGGAAATTTCACCATAAAGTAGGTGTGCAACGTGCCGTCACTGTGCATCAACTGGAGTTCGCTTTCGAACGTCTGGCGGCGGTTTTTCGTGGCCAGATCGATGTCCCAAAGCGCTTGCGCAATGTTTTTAGGGTAAACATCAAACACGTTTTTGCCGACGAAGCCACTCTCGTCCACGTTTTGAAGATGTTTATAGTGATCACTGGCAAGCACCACGTTGCCATCGAGATCTTTGACCGAAATCAGCGCGGGCGAGTGCTGCAAGATGGCATGTAGGTAAATCTCACTGGCCCACAGTGCCTGCTGGGCGAGTCGATAACGTTCGGCTTGCTCATCGTGACGTCCCATGTCAATCACCTGACGAGCCAGCATGCCGCTGAATGCCCATACGGTATCGAGATCGGCCACGCTTTCGAGCAGTGTCGGCAGGTCACGCGCTGTCTCAATGTAAAACGCGGCGATGGTTTTTTCGTTTTCGGCAATGGGTTGAATGTAGCCGGCTTGGCATTCTTTAGGAACAGAACCGGGCTCGAACCTAAAAGGGCCCGTGTGGCTCAGCTCCAGGGTGTCGCCGGTGGAGAATACGTGCTTTATATGGGCAGAGGGGAACAGCTTGAGTTTATCCAGTGCCGTGGCCAGGCTGTTGACGCGTGGCTCGCCGGGCTGGTGCTGGGCAACGGCTTGCACGTAGAGTTTGTCATCTCGCAGAACGATGAGCGCGACGCGACTGACGGCAGGCTTGACCACGACCAGTTTTACCAGGCGCTCAGCAATCTGTTTGTGGTTGAGGTCGGAAAACAGCTGCTGAAACTTCTTGATCAATTCAACAGCCGTGGGTTTATCACTCATAGTCGCCCAACTGGGTCCGTTATCGAAAGGTAGCCCCGCCTGTGGTGTCTCGGCGTGACTGACTTTAAAACCGGCAACGCTACGGTTTGCCGATATCTGCATAAATCCGTGTTTCAGAACCTATCTATTTCAGAGCCTATCTATTTCAGAACACATTTATCTCATAACATATTTATGCCAGAACATGGGCTTGCCCAACACGGCGGTAACCCGAGGCATAACACGGTGTTTCGGAGCTGCGCTTTAATGCTATCCGCCGTTTATGTCGGATTGATGTCTCGACTTTCGCGACCACCTGGGCGCTCGGACCGCCGGGCGCTCGGGAAAATCATCGACATAGATATGGAATCCTCTGTTATTGCTTTTCTTATATGGATTCATCATAAGCCGGCTTTGGCGCGAGAATCAAGCTTCACGTGTCGCCATAATCGTTGGTGGCGGGGGCAATACGGGCTCAGATTTGAGCCCGTGGCTTGAGGAGGGTTTTCAAGGTGTCAACGAGGTAGGTCATCTCTGTATCGGTACCCAGGCTGATGCGCAAATACTCGGAGACCCGGGGCTGGTTAAAATACCGCACCAGTATTTTGGCCTCGCGCAACGCCTGCGCCAGTTCCGCCGCACTGACCGGCGTCGGCGGGCGGGCAAATAAAAAGTTGGTTTGGGAGGGCAGAACCTCGAAGCCGAGCTCTTCCAGGGCGCTGGTGCACCAGGTACGAGTGGCAATAACTTGGTCACGACAACGATTGAAATACTCGCGATCGTCCAATGCCGCGCAGGCAACGATCTGCGCCAGGTAGTCTACGGGGTAAGAGTTGAAAGAGTTTTTGACCCGGTCCATCCCTTCGATTAAATCCACATGCCCTACAGCAAAACCGACCCGCGAACCCGCCAGCGAGCGCGACTTGGACAGGGTCTGAATCACCAGTAGATTGGGATATCGATCCACCAGCGCGGCGGCACTCTGCGCACCGAAATCCACATAGGCCTCATCGACGATCACCACCGAATCGGTATTGCGCTTTAGCAGTGACTCGATCTCCTCCAGCGGCACGCCAATGCTGGTGGGTGCGTTTGGGTTGGGGAAGATGATACCGCCGTTGTCCGACGGATAATCCTCCAGCGCGATGGTGAAATCCTCCCGCACCGGAATCGTGCGCGGAGTAATGCCGAACAGCTGACAGTAGACCGGGTAAAAGCTGTACGTAATGTCTGGGTACAACAGGGGGCGGTCTTGCATGAAAAACGCCATAAATGCAAAGGCCAGCACCTCATCGGAGCCGTTGCCCACAATGACCTGCTCCGGTTTCAGCCCATAAAGATTGGCAACGCTGGTCTGCAGAGGGCGGGAGTAGGGGTCGGGGTACAGGCGCAACCGCTCCAAAGAGCTCGCTTGCAGCGCTTCGACTACCTTGGGTGAGGGTGGGTAGGGGTTTTCATTGGTGTTGAGTTTGATTAGCCCGTCCACCTGCGGCTGTTCGCCGGGCACATAGGGTTGCAGTTCGCGAACCCGCTCGCTCCAGTACTTCGACATGGTTAAATTCCAGTCCCATGAGACAAAAAGAGCTCATTATACATAACCTGGCTCAAGCGCTGGCAAAGCCGTCGGCGCCACGTATAATTTGGCGCTTTAACTCGACCGTACGGAGCTCATCATGTTTGAAGGCCTGCCCCTGTTGCCCAGTGATCCCATTCTGGGCTTAAGTGTTGCGTTCCGGGATGATCCGAATCCTAACAAGGTGGATCTGGGGGTGGGTGTTTATCGTAATGACGCCGGGGAAACCCCGATCATGGCCGCGGTGCGGGCGGCGGAACAGGAGCGCTTGCGCCGGGAAACCACCAAGGCTTACACCTTCCCGGCGGGATACCCGGGGGCGAACGATGCCGCCAATGTTTTGCTGCTGGGAGCGGATCACCCGGCGTTAACGGCCGCGCGCGTACACAGTATTCAAACTCCCGGCGGCTGCGGAGCGCTGCGGGTGGCCGCGGAGCTGATTATGCGGGCGCGGCCCCGGGCGCGGGTTTGGGTGAGCAACCCCAGTTGGGCCAACCATGTGCCGCTGCTGGGGGGCGCCGGGCTCGCGCTGGAAGAGTATCCCTACTACGATTACGCGAATCACTGTTTGGATTTTGAGGCCATGTTCGCCGCCCTCACGAAGGTGCCCGCTGGCGACGTGGTGTTATTTCACGCCTCGTGCCACAACCCCAGCGGTGCGGACCTTTCACCGTCCCAATGGCAACAATTGACCGATCTGGCTCTGGAACGCGGATTTGTGCCACTGATCGACTCGGCGTATCAGGGCCTGGGCCAAGGTCTGGACGAGGATGCGTTTGGTCCCCGATTAATGGCGGAGCATTTGCCGGAAGTGATCGTTGCCTCTTCCTTCTCGAAGAATTTCGGATTGTATCGGGACCGCGCCGGTGCGCTGACATTGGTGAGCACTAACCCGACCCAGTCCCTGGCCGCCCACAGTCAGTTGTTAAGCGTAACCCGGGGCCTCTACTCTATGCCTCCGGCGCACGGCAGCGCGATTGTGGATATCATTTTGAATTCGCCCGAGCTCAAACAGCAGTGGCAGGACGAGTTGGCCCACATGCGCACCCGAATTCAGGGTTTGCGGAAGTCACTGGTGGAAGCTTTGGCGAAGCATTTACCGGAGCGGGATTTCTCCTTTATTGCTCGGGAGCGGGGAATGTTTTCCTTCCTCGGCTTGAGCGAAACCCAAGTACAGCGCCTGCGCACGGAGTTCAGCCTATACATGACCGACAACAGCCGCATCAACGTGGCCGGCTTGACCGATAGCGCACTGGACTATGTGGCGCAGAGTATCGCCCGGGTGTTGCAAGGGGCGGATCGGAATCCGTAGGCCCGATAGCGCCGTTTCCAGCTCCGCGGCGGCAAAGTCTCAGTCAGCGGCACTGGGGCTCAGTGTCGCGGCGCTGTTTTGGTGGCCCATAAAGCCCTGCAGACGCCGTGCCCAAAACGCGCTTTGATTGTTTACATTCGCCGCGGTGGCGGGCGGCATCAGCACCGCTTGGTAGTGCGCCAGATTCTGCTGGCGCGCCAGCCCCCGATGAAGCTGGCGCTGCTGTCGATTGGGCGCGCTGTCGGGGCCAGGAAACAGATCCAGCACGGGCAATTCGGGCACGGCAAACAACGCCTGTAACTCGGTGGTGGATAGAGGCTGGCTGGGATAGAGATTCACCAGCATCAGCGCGTGTACGGGGCCCGTCAAGTGGCGCCGACCGGGCAACTCATCCGGTTCTGTTAGTTGCAGCAGGGGCTGAAGGTGGGCCAACGCGGCCTCCGCGCTGACATTGTCCACAAGCAGCACTCGGTTCTGATCAGAGCCGGGCGGTAGCGCCGCCAGGGCGGCATCCAGACTTAGGCCGATGCGCTGCGCTCGGGTGAGTTGAATTTCGGTCTCCCGTTCTTCCTCCTGTTCCTCTTCTTGCTCTTGTTCTTGCTCTTGTTCTTGCTCCGGCACGTCAGTCGCGTCGTTAGTGTCTTCGGTAGACGCCTCGCTCTCGTCGGGATTTTCCACCACATTTTGAGCGATCGGCGTGCCCGGACGTGGCGGAATTTCCGCTTTTGGGGGTGTCGGTAACGTCAATGCCAGGGTGGCCCAGCCTGAATAGGGCAGGGTGCGACGCAGGTTCTCCCAAAACGGGGGCCAGTCGCCGGGCCGGTCGGCGCTGTGGGCCATGAGCAGCGTACCTTTTGGCTCACTGTGCAAAGCGGGTTTATAAAGAACTAACAGCTCGCCTTGCGGTGTGGTGAGCCAGCGAGCCTCATCGGGGTAAGCCTGGGCGAGTAAGTGTTGATCGCGCTCCATCCGGGTCTCAAAACGGGCGAGCTCGACGCGGGGTTCTTCCGGCTCATCCAGCGGTGGAGGGCTGTCCGGTGTCATACCGAGCGTCGCGGGCACGATGAGGCCGCCCAGACAGCAAATGCCCCAGCGGCCCATGGCTGAGAGAAAGGGTCTCATGATCCTGTGTCGCTCCGTCTCGGGGGATTGGGTACAATGATGGCCATCGTATGGCCCTATAGATGACATCGGGTGATTCCGGTAGAACTTTACAAACTTTACATCGGCGCCGCGATTGACGTCGTATAAACGCATTTTGTATTTCAGTACTTTTCAAAGCAGCTCAAAACAACGGCAGTGAGTGATATATGCAGACGCTTACACGGGATTTCAAAATCGCCCCCTCGATCCTGGCAGCGGACTTTGCGCGCTTGGGTGAGGAGGTGGACGCTGTGCTGGAAGCCGGTGCGGATATGATCCATTTTGATGTGATGGACAATCACTATGTCCCGAACCTCAGCTTTGGTCCCATGGTGTGCGAGGCGCTGCGAAAGTACGGCGTCACCGCACCGATCGATGTGCACCTGATGGTGGAGCCGGTGGATGCGCTGATCGAGCAGTTTGTTCAGGCCGGCGCTTCCTACATTACCTTTCATCCCGAGGCGTCGCGGCACGTGGACCGCTCGTTGCGTTTGATTAAAGAGGGCGGCTGTAAGGCTGGGCTGGTGCTCAACCCTGGCTCATCGCTGGATTTGGTTCGCCCGGTACTGGATGAGCTGGATATGTTATTGCTGATGTCGGTGAACCCCGGTTTTGGCGGGCAGACGTTTATTCCCTACACCTTGGACAAATTGGCGCAAGCACGGGAGCTAATCGACCGCAGCGGCAAGCCGATTCGTCTGGAAGTCGACGGTGGCGTCAATCTGGATACCATTGGTTCGACGGTACTCGCGGGTGCGGATACGTTCGTCGCCGGCTCGGCCATTTTCGGTGCACCGGACTACCGTCAGGCGGTTGCCGACTTACGCGCCAAGATCCAGGCCGCCCACGAACAGGCTAGCCAATAGCGGCTGAATTCACTAAACTTTCTGCCGGTTTACTGGCCCGTTTACAAGGAGAAGCCCTGTGACCCAGCCCGGCTTATATTTACACAATCTCTACGCCCTCATCCTGCTTCCCGCCCGATGGCGTAGCTGAGACCTGTTCGTCTGCCGCGAGCACAAGCGTCAGACCGTCTCGGCTCTCCGGGCTTCTTCGAGTCTCATCGACAGGCTCCTCCTCTCGGAAAGTCTTCCAAAACAAAGTGTTGCGCAGCCAGCGGCATGCGTGCCCAGATAAGGTAAAAACATGACTCCCGAACTATTTTCCCAGTTGGCCGCCCAGGGCTTTAACCGTATTCCGGTAATGCGCGAAGTGCTGGCGGACTTAGACACGCCCCTGTCGTCCTATTTGAAACTGGCGCGCGGGCCTTACTCCTATTTATTTGAATCGGTCCAGGGCGGTGAGAAGTGGGGCCGTTATTCAATAATCGGTCTGCCGGCGCGTACCGTGCTGCGGGCCCATGGCGATCAGGTACAGATTGAGCGCGATGGCGAAGCCATTGAGGTTTTGACCTGCGAAGATCCCCTGGCGTTTGTAGAAAGTTTCAAGGCCCGTTACAAAGCACCGGAGCTGGACGGCTTGCCCCGGTTCACCGGCGGATTGGTGGGCTATTTCGGTTACGACTGTGTGCGCTATGTTGAGCCGCATCTGCGAGCGAGCACACCGGAAGATGTGCTGGGCACACCGGATATCTTGCTCAGCGTTTCCGATGAAGTACTGGTGTTCGATAACCTGGCAGGAAAACTGATTCTGGTGATTCACGCCAATCCGGAATTGGACCAGGCCTTCGAGCGCGCCGAGGCGCGCCTGGATGAGTTGGTTGCCCGGCTAAAATGCCCGGTGCCGGACGTGCCCGCCATGAGTTTGAGCGGCACCGCCGCCACCGAGCGAGCGTTCCATTCGCACATGGGGCGAGAGCGCTATATGGAAGCGGTGGAACGGGTCAAGCAGTACACCTTGGCTGGCGATGTGATGCAGGTGGTTCCTTCGCAGCGGTTGTCCATCGACTTTTCCACCGAGCCCTTAAATCTGTACCGTGCCCTGCGCAATTTGAACCCTTCCCCTTACCTGTATTTTCTGGATATGGACGATCATCAGGTGGTGGGCTCCAGCCCGGAAATTCTCGCCCGCCTGGAGGATGGCGAGATAACCGTACGTCCCATTGCCGGCACCCGTCGGCGCGGGCGCACGCCGGAGGAGGATCGGGCCATGGAAGAGGAGCTGGTCAATGATCCGAAGGAAATCGCTGAGCACCTGATGCTTATCGACCTGGGTCGCAACGACGTGGGGCGAGTGGCCCAAACCGGCTCTGTTAAGCTCACCGATAAAATGGTGGTGGAGCGTTACTCCCACGTGATGCACATTACCTCCAACGTCACCGGGCAGCTGAAGCCGGGTCTGGAGGCCATGGCCGTACTGCGCGCTGCCTTGCCAGCTGGCACTCTATCCGGTGCGCCAAAAATTCGTGCCATGGAGATTATCGACGAGCTGGAAACCGAAAAGCGCGGTATCTACGGCGGCGCCGTTGGCTACATCTCATGGAATGGCAACATGGACACCGCCATCGCCATCCGCACCGCTGTCATTAAAGATGGCAAACTCTACGTGCAAGCGGGCGGCGGCGTGGTGGCCGATTCCGTGCCGGAGCTGGAGTGGAAGGAAACCATGAACAAAGCTCGGGCAATCTTTCGCGCTGTGGATATGGTGCAAAAAGAAGTCGAGTAATGAATCTGCTCGATAACGACGAAACAGCGTGCTAACAGGCCGGCGCTGGAGAATTGTACTGACTGCCTTCACGAGGTTGTTATGAGCCGAAAACGCCGCACGCCACTGCGCGACGAGTCCCTGAGCGAAGGTTATTGCACCGCGCACGTGCGCCAGAAACTTCTGGGGGATGCGGAGTTTTTTGCCGACCTCTCGGCGGACGATCTGGATCGGGTAAGCGCTCGGTTTCGCGAACGGAACTACCCGGCCGGTGCGGCGATTTTCAACGAAGGCGCACCGGCGACGTCGCTGTTTTTCGTCGCCCACGGCAAGGTGAAATTGCTGCGCCACGGCACAGAGGGGAACGAGGTGGTGCTGGATATGCTCACCACCGGTATGCTGTTCGGCGGTGCCGCCGTGGTCGGTCGACGTCGTTACCTTGAGAGCGCCATCGCGCAAACGCCCTGTTGCACCTTGACCATCAGCGGTGAGGATTTCGACGCGCTGCTGGAGGAGTATCCGAGCATTGCCCTCAAAGTGCTGCACAGCTTGGCGGACAAGCTCGATGAGGCCCGCGAGACGATTCGTCAACTGGCACTGGTCCCCAGCGAGTCGCGTATCGCACTGACGCTGCTCAGACTTGCCGAACGCGTCGGTGAGCCAGCGGCAGACGGCATCTTGATTCAAGCGCCACTATCGCAGCAGGACTTGGCGGCTATGGTCGGTACCACCCAGGAAACCGTAAGTCGCACCATGGCCGGTTTTCGTCGCCGCGGTTTGATCGATAGTGGCCGCCAATGGGTGTTAATTCGCGATAAACCGGCTTTACAGACCATTGCCGGGACTTAATTGCGATTGCGCATACAAGTCGTTTATCCCTCCTTGTAGTATGGTTACTGACTAGACCGTGGTTACTGAATCGACCGGTAATCGAAACCTTAAGGAGGCAAGTATGAAAACCATCCTTCGCAGTAACGAACTCAACTGTCCTTCCTGCGTCCCCAAAATCGAGCAGGCGCTGACCGCGCTACCCGAAGTGTCGAAGGCCACTGTGCACTTCAGCACCGGGCGCATCGAAGTGGAGCACGACAGTGCAGAGCCCGAGCAACTGGTACAGGCCGTGCGCAAGGTCGGCTACGAAAGTCGAGTAAGCCCATTCTAAATTGCGGCGTTTGCGCCCCG
>DAHVRW010000019.1 GCA_027322215.1 Marinimicrobium sp. | reverse complement strand
CATCCACGGCCTCCCGTACGCCGTCTTCCACATTGCCGCGCACGTCTTTGGTGGGATCTAGCTCCGGTTCCTGAGACAAATAACCCACTTTGATGCCGGGCATGGGTCGAGCTTCGCCGGTATAGTCTTTGTCCACCCCCGCCATAATGCGTAACAACGTGGACTTACCCGAACCATTTAGACCCAGAACGCCAATTTTGGCACCGGGGAAAAATGACAGTGAGATATCCTTTAGAATTTCCTTGTTCGGCGGCACCACTTTGCCGACCCGGTTCATGCTATAGACGTACTGCGCCATAAGGGCTAAACCTCATTCATCTGTATGTGAAAGGCCTGGGTAGAGAAGGCGCAAGGTACCTAAAGCGGCGGGGGAGTGCAATCTCGTCCCGCCCCAGAGCGCGCTATTGACGAAGGTGTAGCAGCCCTGTCTGTCCTTGGCATAGATGAGGTCCAGGGTGTGATCACCTAAAGCGTGCAGTAAATGGTGCTCCATGGATGGCCGGTCGTCTGGGTGCATAAGGTTCTTCCAAGGGTTTATTCCGGTTGCGGTTACCTTCAGTGTAGGTGGTTTTTGACGACATGCAGCGCTTTAGGATGATTCTATGAGTGAGTTTTAGCCTCCATAACGAGAGTAAGAGGGGCGCGGGCTATTGGCCCAGCGCCTCCAGCAAGCGTTGGCCAATTTCAGAGTTGTCCACGAAACCGTGGAAACGCTCTTGACCAGCGCCGTAGGCCAGAATGGGAACATCGACGGCGGTGTGCCCGTAGGAGGTCCAGCCGGTGTTTGAGCGCTGGTTAATGATGGCCTTGATCGCATCGGCGAGCCGATCCTTGCCGGCTTGGCGGGCGTCCTTTAAACGAGCGTATTCGTCCTGCTCCAGGGTGATTCCTGTGTGCGTCAGCCACGCGGCCTTCCATTGCTCAGTGGTGTGCAACTGCTCGCTCAGGGTACTGGCGGTTAACCGCACGCCGTTAATGACTTCGGGGTGCCAGTGATACTGGTTGTTGGCGGCGAGGCTCAAGCCGCCGGTTTCGTGGTCGCCGGTAATGACCAACAGAGTGTCGGGGTGACGGTCAACAAAATCCCGTGCGACCGCAACGGCTTGGGCAAAATCGTGCATTTCCGCCATGGCGCAAGCGATGTCGTTGGCGTGGCTGCACCAATCGATTTGGCTGCCCTCGACCATGAGCACGAAACCTTTTTCGTGCTTGGACAGGAGCTGTAACCCATGGGCGGTGAGTCGGGCCAGGGGTTCGCTAACGGGGCTTTCCAGCGCGCTGGGCAGTCCAACATCCGCCAGCAGAGCCAGGGCTGGCAGTTGCTGGATCGACTCGAGCGCGGCCCAATTGTCGGCGTACTGATAGCCCTCGGCTTGCAGCTCAGCCACTAGGTTGCGGTCCTCGCGAACGAAATACTGCACACCTCCACCCAAAATGACATCCACAACGGGGCGCTCGCCAATGCGGTTGTCTACTAACTGATCCGCGATGTCGTTTAGCTTATGACGGGTCGGAGAGTGGGCGTAGAAAGCCGCTGGCGTCGCGTGGTTGACCTGGGAGCTAACCGCGATACCTGTGGCTTTGCCCTGTTGTTTGGCCGCTTGCAAAAGCGTGGTCATCGGGCGGCCCTGGCAATCCACAGAAATGGCCAAATTACAGGTTTTGTGCCCGGTGGCCAACGCGGTGGCACTGGCTGCGGAGTCGGTGACGCGGGTGTCGTCATCCGGGTGGGTGCTGGACCATCCCACCAGCAATTCGTCAAAAATAGTGGGTTTGACCTCGGCTTTATTTTCACCCCCGCCCTGGCTGTGCTGCATGTGCCGGTAGCCTACGATGTGGGCCGGCCCCATGCCATCCCCAATCATGACGATGATATTTTTCGGTGCCGCTTCTGAATCGAGAGTTACCAGAATCAGGATCAGCGCGGCGGTCAAAGCCGGCAGCCACGCTTTCCAGGCGCGCCGGGGTTGAGCGTTGCGGGGTGTTGTGGGGGAAGCTTTGCTCATCGGTTTACCTCTCCTGCCGCTGGAGCGCGGGCTTATCGTTCGATTTTCTGAATCTGGGCGCTTCCCTGCGTACCGTTTGATTAAAATTGAATGTTCGGGTTGTTACGAGGAACCGTTCTCGGTGCCGGTTAGTTGTCGGCTGATTCTCAGGGTTGCTGGTTCTCAGGGAAATAGGGACCGTAAACCGCATCGCGGAATGCTTTGTGCAGACCGATTTCGTCGTAGGGTACGAGTTGCACAAACAATACTGCTGTCAGATCGTTTGTAGGGTCCACCCAAAACAAGGTGCTGGCCATACCGTCCCAGAAAAACTCACCCACAACGCCATTGTTCTCTTCGGCTGAAGCGGGCGGCGCTACACGCACGGCCACGTTCACACCGAAGCCCACTTGGCCCTTGCCGGGCAGCCAGGAGAGGTCACCGATGTCATCGGGAAGCTGATCCGTGGCCATTTTGCGCACGCTTTCGGGCTGTAAAATACGCACGCCATCCAGTTCACCTTCATTGACCAACATGCGGGCAAAACGCATGTAATCATCGAGTGTCGAGTTAAGCCCATATCCGCCCGGGGTCAGCGCCCAGCGCTGGGTGGCCAGGCGCTGGCCATCGGGGGCGGGCACCAGGCTGCCTTCACCTTTGCGCTGATAGAGCGTGGCGAGTCGGTGGCGCTGGTGTTCGGGAACAAAATAGTGAGTATCCCGCATATTTAGCGGACCCAAAATATTTTCCTGCACGTAGGTGGCAAACGGTTGACCAGAGACTCGCTCTACCACCAGCGCCAGTACATCCACTTCGGGTCCGTACGACCACTGCTCACCGGGATGAAAATACAGCGGTACACGCGCTAGGCGCTCGGCCATTTCGGTCAGCGTTTGTTCGGGCGCACCTGGGGCTTCCTCGGCCAGTAGAGCGCCGACCCCCGGCAGGTCCGTGGAGTTGGCAAAGCCTGCGGTATGCCGGGTCAGGTCGCGAATGGTAAGGGGACGGCGGGGTTCTTCCAGGATCATTTCCCCCCGCTCGTCGGTGCCGCTGTAGACACGCAGATTGGCGAACTCAGGCACGTGCCGGGCCAGCGGATCATCGAGATCGAGTTTACCTTGCTCGTACAAACTCAGAATGGCCACGCCGGTGATGGGCTTGGTCATGGAAAAAATCTGCACGATGGTGTCGCGGGCCATGGGCACGTTCGCTTCCCGGTCGGCCATACCAAAGGCATTAAAGTAGACTTCCCGTTCGCCCTCCCTAATCAGCGCGGAGGCACCGGCAAGGTTGCCGGAGTCCACGAAACCGCTCAAGGTGGCATTTATGCGGTCGATGGCCGCTTGATCGATCACCCCTGCGCTTTGCTCAGCTTGGGTGTCTGGGTCGTTTCCCCAACAGGCGGTCAGGGTGAGGGTTAACAAAGTGGCAAAGACACTTTTAATCAGCGGCTTGTGCATGCAGTCACCTTTTATTTGTTCGCGTTATGAGTCGATGTTATCCGGACACCAGCGCAGCGCTGGTGCATTTATTAAAATTTATTAAAAGCCGTTTTGTGAATAAGTGTATTGGGCGCCCGGCGTGAATGCCAGCACTGATCGTTGCGGCCGAAGATCCCGTAGTGTGTTGCATCAGCTCCTGCGCTGGATCAGCCTGTGCGGGTGTTCAGGGATTGTAGGTACTCTTCGTGGCTCGGTTGCAGGTTGATGAGCGAATTGACCGCTGCGCGGGTTTCGTCCAGCGCCTGATGCACAGTGGCCAGACCAAGGCCGTCGGTTTGCGGCGCCGGGCGTCGGGGGCGAATGCCCATGCCTTCGAAAACCGCCTGCCAGCTGCTGGCTTTAAAGAGCGGGTCCAGTTGATCACGCAATACCCCCCGAGCTTTAAACAGGTCGATGCGCTGCTGGAGTGAATCCGGTATGGGTAGCTGGCGGCAGTGCTTCCAGAAGTCGCTGTCGGTGCGCTGGGTAGCGCAGTAATGAAGCTGAATGAAATCGCGAATCTCTTCGTAATCGGCACGCATGCGGCGGTTGTACTCGCGTATCAGGGCCGGGTCGCAATCGGCGTCGGGGAAATAGCGTAAAAAGAACTCTACGCCACGGGCGATCAGATGAATCGAGGTGGATTCCAAGGGTTCAATAAAGCCAGAAGAAAGCCCCAAAGCCAGGCAGTTGTCTTTCCACATTTCTTCCCGGTGGCCGGGAGTAAACGGTATAAAACGCGGATCGCTGATACGGGGGGCATCCAGAGATTTAAGCAACGTGGATTTTGCTTGAGCATCGGTGCAAAAACGGCTCGAATACACATAGCCATGCCCGGTACTGTTGCGCAGCGGGATGCGCCAATTCCAGCCATGTTTGCGCGCCGTAGCCTGGGTGAAAGGGCGCAACCTGGGAGCGGCTTCGGTTTTCACCGCTACGGCACGGTCGCAGGGCAAAAACTCCGACCAGTCTTTAAAGCCCACGCCCAATGTTTTACTAATTAACAACGCAGCGAAACCCGTGCAGTCAATAAAAAAATCCGCCGCGATAACGGTGACATCTTCCAGTCGAATTCTTTCGATACCGCCTGGGCCCTGTTGCACAGAGGTAACGCGGCCCTCTGTGTGCTGCACACCTTTGGCCATGGCGTAACGGCGCAGGTAGGCGGCGGTGAGGGCGGCATCCATGTGCAGGGCATAGCTTGCGTTGCCCGCTGGGCCGGCCCCGCTATGGGTGGGTTGGTAAAAACGCCCCGCTTCGGCCATGACCGCGCAGGGTGAAAAGGCCATCAGTGGTGCCACTGGGCCTGCTTGCCTGGCTTTTAACCAGCATTGGTAAAAATCGTGTTGGCCGATGCGTCGGCCAATGGCCCCGAAAGGGTGGAAATAGTGGTGTTGCTGTTCCCGCCAGTCCACAAAACGAATGCCGAGCTTGTAACAACCCTGGGTCGAACGCACAAAGTCTTGCTCGTCGATCCCCAGTTTTTGCAACAACCGGACAAAGGGCGGCAGCGTTGATTCACCAACACCCACGGTGCCAATTTCTTCCGACTCCACCACATGGATACGGCATTGCTCGGCGGAGAGGTGGCAGGCAAGCATGGCCGCCGCCGTCCAGCCAGCGGTACCGCCACCGACAATCACAATATTCTTCAAAGGTCGCATCGTCTGTCCAAGCTCGGGTGTTACCAACACTGATTTTCCACCAGCACACTGCTGGGCGCCTCATCGGTGTTGAGCCAGTAGGCGGGGTTGCACGCCTGCAGCGCGTCAATGAGGGAGTCCACAGCGCCGTGACGAGGAAAGCTGGCTCGCCAAGCCAAACCAAGGGTCCGGTGCACGCCGGGGGCGGCAAAGGGGCGAAACACGGTGCCGGGGGCGTGTATGGTCGGGCTGACGGCGGACATAGGCACCACGGCCACTCCTAAACCGCAGGCTACCATATGTCGCAACGTTTCCAGAGTACTGCCGCGGGTGAGAGGCCGTGCTGTGTCGTTCTTCAAGTGCTCGCTTAAAATCGGGCAAGCAGTCAGTAAGCACTCACGAATGTCGGCGCTCGCGTCTGGGAGCAAAAGGTTTTCCTCACTCAGTGAGGCCGGGTCGACCCACTGCTGCGCGGCCAGGGGATGCCGGGTGGGTAGGATGACAACCAGGGGTTCGTTAAACAGGGTGCGGGTGACCACATCCGGATGCTGAAACGGCACCGTGACCATCAACGCGTCCAGGCAGCCGTCGGTGAGCTTGGTTATTAGCGTTTGTTCGTCCTCTTCTTCCAAATACACCTGGGGGTCGCCGGTGAGCTGCCGCAAATGGGGTAGTAGCAGCGGGTAAAAATAGGGAGCGATCGTGCAAGGGGCTCCCAGGGTCAATGGCTCGGCCAAGGGGTTGTCGCTATGACTCGCCAACGTGGTGATGGCCTGCGCATGGGCCAGTGCTCGACGAGCGTGAGTAAGCACTTTCTCACCGTCAGCGGTCGCGGTGATGCCGGACCGGGCGCGCTCGAACAAGGTGATGCCCAGGTTCTTCTCTAAGCGACGAATCGCCATGCTCAGCGTGGACTGACTGACACGGCAGGCGGCGGCGGCCCTTCCGAAATGCCCGTGATCCGCAAGGGCCGCCAGGTAGCGTAAGTCTGTAAGAGTCATGGTTTCGGCTTGCTCGGAAATTCAAATTCATAGTAACAATCGGTATTGCTAAGGGAAAGCCCATAGTCAAAATTGATTGTCCATTGCTTGATCTTAGTGAATGCTGGCGTAAGACTTGCGCACTTGCGGCATTTAATGTGACTGGGTCGTGTGGAAATGAGCGCGGCGAGACAAGGTCAAACTGCACCCTGTTTCAACAGACCCGTATCAACATACAGACGCGCGCAACACAATAAATAACAGTACATAAGGGGTAATCATGTCGGCGTCACAGCTTTCCGTGCTTTTCTTTTTGCAAATGGCCATTATCTTGGCGACTTGCCGACTGGTGGGTTGGGTAGGCCGGAAGTACTTGGGCCAGCCACAAGTGGTGGGGGAAATGATTGCCGGGGTGATTCTCGGCCCGTCGCTGTTTGGACTACTGGCGCCTGAAATTCAGCAAATGGTATTTCCACAGGAAAGCCGGACCCTTTTGTACGTAGGCGCCCAGTTTGGGGTGGGGCTTTATATGTTTTTGGTGGGCCTGGGCTTTCAGGGCAGCCACTTCAAAGCCAACGCCACCAGCGCGGCGGCGGTATCCATTGCCGGAATGTCAGCGCCGTTTGTGTTTGCTATTCTGGTCGCCCCCTGGTTGCTGAGCGTGCCTGGGCTGTTTTCTCCCGACGCGACGTTGTACCAGGCAACGCTGTTTATGGGCGCCGCGATCGCCATTACCGCCTTTCCTATGTTGGCGCGAATTATTCACGAGCGTGGGCTGAGCCAGAGCCCTTTGGGCACCTTGTCGCTGTCGGCGGGGGCCATTGATGATGCCACGGCTTGGTGTCTGTTGGCGGTGGTACTGGCCAGCTTTGGCATGGGGTCGGGGTTGGCGATTACCGCCATCGGCGGCGGCGTTTTATTTGCGGGGGTTGTCATTTTTGTGCTGCCTCGCCTGTTGGCGCCTTTGGGGCGCATGGCAGAGCAGCAGGTTCGCGACCATCAGGCGATCAGCCCCACGTTGCTGTCCATCGTGCTGATGCTATTTATGCTGGCGACTTTTACCACCGACGCGATTGGGTTGCATGCGGTGTTTGGGGGCTTTTTGCTGGGCACCGTTATGCCACGCGGCGCATTGGTCAAAGAGTTGCGCCGCCAGTTGGAACCTGTCGCGGTGGTGCTGCTGCTGCCGATCTTTTTCACTTACTCCGGCCTGAACACTCAGTTAAGCGTGGTGAACAATATGGAGATGCTGTTGATCGCCGCTGTGGTGCTCAGTGGGTCGGTGCTGGCTAAGTTTGGCGCCTGTTGGGCGGCGGCTCGTGTGTGTGGTCAGGATAACCGCACCGCGTTGGGGGTGGGTGCGTTGATGAACGCCCGGGGGCTGATGGAGCTGATTATTATCAACATTGGTTTACAGGCGGGTTTCATTGGGCCGGCGCTGTTCTCAATCCTGGTGGTCATGGCCATAGTGACGACCCTGATGACCTCGCCGCTGTTTGAGGCGGTGTATGGTCGGCGTGCTCGCGCGGAGGGCGAATTGGGCAGCTTGGAAGCCCTGAAGGGACAGATCAGCTCTTGATGAAAGGCATTTGATTTAACCAGAACTAACCTGCCTTAAACAAAAAGGGCCAGCACATGTGCTGGCCCTTTTGCGTATTACTGTCGTACTACTTGTAAGCGCTCGGCTTGCTCGTCTTACTCGTTTGTGAGCAAACTGCGGACGGCGTTAGCCAGGAACAAGTAGCTGCCGCCGACGGTAATAACATACTCGTTTTGACCCCAGAAAAACGGCCAGTTGCTCTTGTTCTCCGGGAAGTCGGGGGGCAATACCAAAATGCCGGGAATGATGCCGCCGGGTACGAAGGAAAAGTCCGCACGGTTCATGCCATAGGCTTTGGTTTGTGAGTCGGTGCCCACGCCCGAAACGAAAGAATAGTTCGACGCGGGATGGGTACCAAACACGAAGTTCAGGCTGCGCATGGCCAGGTCGGCTTCCACAATATCCGGGAAGGCCTGGTGCAGCCAGTAGTTGGTGATGCCAAAGCTGATAACGGTACCGGCACCGGCCCAGCCACCCCGGGTGATGGGTACACCGAAGGGGTTTTCCTGCTCGTGCTCTCGCACACTTTCGCGGTACTCCCGGGTCAGCTCTTCCAGGCGCTGTGCATAGGCGTCGTCCATATACGGCAGGGCCATAACCAACATGGCGGCGTTGGGCGCAAAGAACCCTTCCACTTCCGGCAGCAGCTCCCGCACGGCTTGTGCGTACTGTGGTTCCTCGGTGGTGATCAGCAGTTCCACAGCCGCTTTGAGCTGCTCCATAACCAGCGGCCCCCCGGTGGTGTTACCGTACCGGAATAGATTGGGTTCGCGGTTCTGTTCGTACTCCCACACGCGGCGCGCGGTGGCCAGACTCTCCTCGGCCAGCTCATCGTTGTAGCCGCGCAGCGCCCGGCTTGCGGCGGTTAGAGCGGCGGCTGAGCCGTAGTTGAGGGCACTGGTGTTGGTGGTAAAGGCCCAGCGGTCGTCAAACCGGCCACTGGTTTCACCATCGGTTGCCATTACCCGCTCGTTCGGTCCGGGTGCAACGGTGGACGGGTTGTACATGGCGCCCACGCTGCGCTTATCGGCATCGGGGTCCAGCGCCGGGTTATATACCCGGTTGTCGGTGGTGGTGGAGCCATCTCCCAGGTGCGGGTACTGGTACAGGTGCCCGGCCACAATGCCCGGGATGGCATGACCGACGGCGCGATGCTGCACAATCAGAGCCAGGGTGCCGTGCTCGATTTGTTGAATCAGATCGGGCACACCATCGGGACGATGGATTTCGGTGTAGCGCGTCTCCTGGCTGACGGTGGTGTTGTCGCGCTCGATACCGAATTGCTCCCAGGTGTGGGCCAAGTGCTGCACGGTGAAGTACTGGGACTGGGTGCGGATATCGTAATCGCCCGCATCGTACCAGCCGCCGTGGGCCAGGCCGGGAATATGCTCAAAGGTCTCAAAGTCGGTATCGGTTTCCTCTCCGTGGGCGAAGAGATCGAAGTGCTCGTAATTGGGCGGTGCTTGCAGGGCATCATCCAGGTGCGAGGCGCCGTGCCAGGTCCGGTAACCTTCACGTACTTCCATGTGATCCATTTGTATGGGCAGGAACAGGTCCAGCGTCAGGTGCCAGGTATCGTCATGCACGCTTGGGTCAATGCGAAACGGTTTGGTGGTTTGATCGCCGTATTCAATAACGTACAGCCCCGGCTCGCGGACCGATGAAAAATCAAACGTGGCGTACTGGTAGCGCAGATAATCGCCCCAAGGCTCTACCGCGCCTCGGTGTACTGCGGTGGTTTGGCCTTGCTCGTCAACGCGTAGTAGGGCAGCGCGGCTTTCGGGGCGGGCCTGTGCGTCCAGCTCGATAACCGCGGTTTTGGCTTGGTCCGGATGGTAGCCAACCTGGGAGTAAGCGATCACAGGATCACGCAGCCAGCCGTCGATGCCGTGTATATCGAGCTCCCATTCAATAACCTTGCCGGTGCGCTGTGCGGGAATAAGGCTGCGCACCACGTACCAGCCATTTTGGGCTTTGGTGCGGCCGTCGAACATCATGAGTTCGTTGTCGCCGGTGGCTTCACGAACGGTGATGCGGTGTTTCGGGTCTTCCGGGGCCAGCACCAGTGTGCGGCCACTTGCGAAGGGGGTGGGCTCAGTGAGTCCATCTTCGGTAACATTCATGGGGCCACTGGGGTGACGTGGGAAGAGGCCGCTTTGGCCATCCATCAGGTAGGCCTTGCCAAAGTAGGCCGCCGGCAAAAACTCCATGTTGAAACCAGCTTTGCCCTCGAGGTGCGCCGGCAGCGGCTCGTCCAGATGGACGCTCAGCATGACGGAGTCACCATTAGCGGTGGCTTTTACCCGGTAGGAGAAGTTGTGCTCTGGATAGCTGAGCTGAGTTTCAATGCTGCCCTCATCGCGATTGATGACGCGCTCCACCAACTCGCCCATACCGTCCCACTGTTCAGGGGTGGGTAACAGCCGCACATCGCCGTTGGTGGCGGTGCGTTCGCCGTGGTGAATGACTTCAATGCCGCTGGTTTTTGCATCGAAAAACATTCCGCCGGGCGGGCTGCTAAAAGCCAGAACGTTGACCCCAGTACGCTCGAAGTACTCAAGATCATTTAACGTCAGGGCGTGGCGCTGCGTTGGGTTCGTTACGCAGGCGCTGATCAGGAATAGAGTAAACAGCACTCCCCCAAGCCAACGCAATTTGATTATTGTTCCGTTATGCATGCATACCTCTCTGTCGCTTTTATTAAAAATCTGAGTCGCTTCCCTTCTTATATTCAAGCTGACCATTAAAGCATGCTTCATGGGGAAAGCACGTGTGTGGTTGCGGAGAAATTGTAAAGATTGGCAAAGTTTTGGCGTGCTGGTGCCGCGCCCCCGGCGGGGCGCAGCGATTCTTAGCAGTGGTTGCCAGAAGCGAACGGGGTTTTGTCGACCGGTCTGTCGTTACTCGTGCCGAGCGCTTAGCGCCGACGGACGCACTCAAACGCGGCGGTTTGGTTCTGTTCGTCGATACCGCCTATAACCGCCCGGGCCTCGGCGTCGTAGCGTGCACAGTAGCGTTGGGCCTGCATCGTCGCTTCAATCAGGCTTTGCTGATCGTGGAAGTTATAAGTCCGGGCTGGCTCTCTCGGAAGGGTCCGGCCCATTGGGGATTCCCGCGGCTCGTCATGGGCACAACTGAACGTCACCTCTCCACTTCCGCCCCGGCCTTCCTCTACCTCTTCAACGTGCGGCCAGGCGTCGAATTGACGGCAGTGAATTTCCGCTTGAAAGGAAGCGTTTAAGAGACCTTCGCTATCGGAATACTGATAGGTGACAGTGGGGTTGTCTTCGTCAACCTGTCGGACGCCATCGCGCGAGTGAGTACACGCGACCACGATCGCAAGCGCTGCCGCTAAAGCTATGCGCATCGCACGTCCAAGCCATCGTACGGTTGAGTGGTTCATCGGGTAGATCTCCTTTCTCGGTTGGCAAATGTCCCAGGGGTGCAATCCGTAAGTTCAGACCGAGAGCGGAAAAACAAGTTCAGGCAGGGAAGACAGACCGGGCGGTTGGTTGCGGCGTAACGCAGGCTCGGAACGAGCCTGCGCTGCGTTTTGAAGTGACACGCTTACTCGCGACTGCGGCGCGGCCCCTGATTTGCCGAGCGGCTGGCGGGAGCTGAGCGGGGCGCCGCGCTTGCGGCACTATCGCGCCTGCTGCTTGGGCTGTGCTGCATGGATTGCCGTGCCGGCCGCTGGCTGCGCTGTGGAGCTTGCTGACGTTGCGGCGCTGCCCTTGGTGCCGATGATTGCGGTTGGGTACGCTGTTGGCGCACGGATTGTGAGGACTCTGAGCGCTGAGACCGGCGCGTTTCGGCGCGGTTGCTACGTTCAGGCCGCTGCCTGGATTCTGTCGCAGTCTGCCGGTCACGGGCCTGCTCCTGACGCTGTTCGTGCCGCTGGGCGCGCTCGGGCGATACCCGTGATGGCACTCGTTGTGCCTCCGTTCGCGGAGCCGTTGAACGCAGGCGCTCACGGGTTTCGCTCGCCGGTGGGCGCACAGTACGGAACGCCTCCCCCTGGGTTGCACGCCGTCGCTCTATGCG
This sequence comes from Marinimicrobium sp., assembly GCA_027322215.1. GTDB lineage: Bacteria > Pseudomonadota > Gammaproteobacteria > Pseudomonadales > Cellvibrionaceae > JAVDDU01. The sequence goes on along the minus strand of DAHVRW010000019.1, from coordinate 17,808 downwards.
TGCTGGAGCCCCTTCGTTGCGGTGCACCCGCACTTGGCGGTACTCCACTCCCCGGCGGTGGTACGGGTCGTGGCGCCAGTGTCGAGCACGCTCATGGCGAGCAATGCTGCGACTTGAGGTGAACCGCGGCGGCGGATGGTGGTGATGCGAGTGCACAACCACTGTGCGACGCTGGCCCCAATGGAAGCTCGAGAAGTAAAAGCCGTGGCCAACGCGGATGCCCGGGCCCCAATAAAAGCCCGAGTGCCAGTAATAATCCGCGGGCCGGTGCCAATACACAGGGCGGTAGTCTGGCCAATGCCAGGGCCCGTATACCACGCGGGAATCATAATAGGGGATGTACACCACGTCCGGGGCGCGTGTCTCGACGATAATTGTATTGGGTTCGCGCACCACCTCCACATATTCGGTGGTCTTGAGGTTGCCTTCGGCGTAGGCACGCTGGCGCAGCTCCTGAATGCCGAACAGCACCCGCTCTTCGTCCAGCAGGAACGCGTCGCCCAGGTCTTGCGTCCAGTTCAGGTCTTCACTCATGCGCTCAAGAATGTGCGGAAACGCGACCATGGCTTTAACGCTAGGGTCCCAGTCCTCGTCTTCAACAGCGGCCACGGCTTCAGCCCCCTGCAGGCCCGGGTGGCGCTGAGTCCAACGCTCGGCCTGGACCACCTCCAGAGGATACGTGGCGGCAATCAACAGGTGCGAGAGTACGGTATCGGGATAGAGGGCGATGGGAGCCAACATCTGCTCGATTTCGGCTTGGCTGAATACACGCTCTGTACCGGTACCGTTAGTCGCATTCGCGTCGTCACCATTGTCGCCGTGGGCTAAATACCACGGTGCGGCCCCGATTAGCACACCGATAACGACCAGAATTGTTTTGATGGATTTCATGGGCGCATCTCCCCGGGGTACGTTGACCCCGTTTGAATAATCGTCGTCGCCGCTATGGGCGATTGTGACATAGTAGAGGTTCGTGTCTGAACTCAAGCTGAACGATACGATACGAGCAGCAGAAGTGGCGAACTATAGGTTGAGAGTTGTTGGCGCCTAAAAAGGTTCCTGAGCCGCGACGACACACCTCACGGACACATTAACGCCGTTCGTTTTGCGCTTGAATGAATTGCATGGAGAGCCTGGCGCGCTTGGTGTACAATTTGCCCCCTTTGAATCTGGCCCTCCCCTAAATCAGGAACGACGCATGTTTGACAAAACCCAGACTATCGCCGCTTTTGACCCCGAAATTTGGTCATCCATCGAAAACGAAGGTCGCCGTCAGGAAGAGCACATCGAATTGATTGCCTCTGAAAACTACACCAGCCCGCTGGTGATGGCGGCTCAAGGTACCAAACTGACCAACAAGTACGCCGAAGGTTACCCCGGCAAGCGCTACTACGGTGGTTGCGAGTATGTAGACCAGAGCGAAAGCCTGGCCATTGAGCGTGCCAAGGCACTGTTTGGCGCCGATTATGCCAACGTTCAGCCCCATTCGGGCTCCCAGGCCAACGCGGCGGTCTACGCGGCGCTATGTGCCCCTGGCGACACCATTCTGGGGATGAGCCTGGCCCACGGGGGGCATTTGACTCATGGCGCCAAAGTTAACTTTTCCGGCAAAATCTACAACGCCGTGCAGTACGGTTTAAACCCGGAAACTGGCGAGGTGGATTACGACGAGATGGCGCGTCTGGCACGCGAGCACAAGCCGCGCATGATCGTTGCTGGTTTCTCGGCCTATTCACAGATTATGGATTGGCAAAAGTTCCGCGACGTGGCGGACGAAGTGGGGGCTTACCTGGTCGTCGATATGGCGCATGTGGCCGGTCTTGTGGCCGCTGGGGTGTATCCCAACCCAACGCCGATCGCTGACGTCACCACCTCAACCACGCACAAGACCTTGCGCGGTCCCCGCGGCGGGTTGATTCTGGCGAGAGCCAATGAGGAAGTTGAGAAGAAGCTCAACTCGGCGGTTTTCCCCGGTGGTCAAGGCGGTCCGCTGATGCACGTGATTGCGGCCAAGGCTATCAGCTTCAAAGAAGCCATGAGTCCTGACTATAAGGCGTATCAGCAGCAGGTGGTAAAGAACGCCAAAGCGATGGCGGCCACGTTTATTGAGCGCGGTATCAAGATTGTCTCTGGCGGCACGGAAAACCATTTGATGCTGGTGGATCTGATCGGTAAAGAGTACAGCGGTAAAGACGCGGATGAGGCCCTTGGGCGAGCCAATATCACCGTTAACAAAAACGCCGTGCCTAATGATCCGCGCTCGCCCTTTGTCACCTCGGGATTGCGGGTGGGTACCCCCGCCATTACCACCCGTGGTTTTGGTGAGGCTGAGTGTGTGGAGCTGACCCACTGGATCTGCGATATCCTCGACGCGCTGGAAGCGGGCAATGTTGATGAAAAGATCGAGCAGGTGAAGCAAAAGGTGCTCGAGGTCTGTGCCCGTTTTCCGGTTTATGCTGACTAAGAGTGCGGTTTGTTGGGGGTTAGGGGCTTGGCCTTCTTGCACCCGGGACACGCCGTGAATACATCCTTGTAGACTCGTCTCCAGCATCCCTGCTGGAGACGGTCCCGGGTGCAAGAAGGCCAAACCCCTTCTCGAGAGCGGTGCCAATCCCGTAAGTTAGGCCTCAGTCGCAGTCTTTTCTGGATTCAAGCACTAAAAATCATCGTCAAACCGCATTTGATGGTTTTTTAACCTTGCAACCCCTCGGCTAACTCCCTAGAATAGCCGCCCCAATCTGGCCTTGAATGCATTTTCAGGGCTCTCCTTGCTTCACTTTGGTCGTTTGTGCCGAGGGAAGCTTTAACCCGTAAGGAGCTACAATGCGTCATTACGAAATCGTGTTCATGGTCCACCCGGACCAGAGCGAGCAGGTTCCCGGCATGGTGGAACGCTACACCGCAGCCGTTAAGTCCAGCGGCGGCCAAGTACACCGGCTGGAAGACTGGGGTCGCCGCCAGTTGGCCTACCCCATTAACAAAATTCACAAAGCTCACTATGTGCTGATGAACGTCGAGTGCACCGACGAAGCACTGGAAGAGCTGACCACTAACTTCCGCTACAACGACGCCATCTTGCGCAATCTGGTGATTCGCGAAAACGAAGCGATCACCGAAGAGTCTTTCATCATGAAAGCGGAAAAAGACAACCGGGACCGCAAACCGCGGCCGGCACGTCCCGCACGCGATGATGAGTCCTCCGACGAGGCTTCCGAGGGCAGTGACGAAAACGCCGCGGAAGACCGCGACAACGATCAAGAGAAGGGGGAATAAGATATGGCACGTTTTTTCCGTCGCCGTAAGTTTTGCCGCTTCACCGCCGAAGGTGTCAAGCAGATCGACTACAAAGATCTGGAAACTCTGAAGGCGTACATCACCGAAACCGGTAAAATTGTACCCAGCCGTATTACTGGGACCAAAGCCAAATACCAGCGCCAGCTGTCCAACGCCATTAAGCGCGCACGCTACCTGGCACTGATTCCGTACACCGACAGCCACGAGAAGTAAGGGCTAGACCCTAATAAGGGAGGCTGCCGTGCGGTTCCTGGCAGAGTTTATTATGCGCGGCCGAACCCAGGCCGCCGTGGTGGCACTGGTAGGAAACTGGGTGCCGCTGATGGCACCCGGCGCGGTCGCTTTAGTGACGTTACGTGCGGGCGCAGCCAGCGGTTTTTTGGTGCTGGTTTGGGCCCTGTTGCCAGCAGCACTAATGATCGGCTTCAGCCCCGCGGATCCGGTGGCTGTTGTGTTTATCATCAGTGGCTTGCTGATAACGTTCCTGCTGGCCCTGATGTTGCGCGTGCAGGCGCGCTGGTCCCACTGTTTGATGGGCGCTGTGGCAGCCGGAATGCTGATTGCACTGTCGCTGAGGCTGCTGGCACCGGACTTAACCCAGGCGATGGCCGAAGCGCTGGCGCGTGTGATGGCACAGTTCTACGAGCAGGCCGGTTCCACAGAAGCGCCGCCAGCCCCGAGTCTGGTGTTAGTGACTGGCTTGCTGGCCAATGTCACGAGTTTTACCGGTGTGCTGGGTTTGATGCTGGGGCGGTGGTGGCAAGCGCTACTGTACAACCCCGGTGGGTTCAAGCAGGAGTTTCATGGCCTGCGCCTGAACACGCCCCAAGCGCTGGTTTGCGTTCTGGCGGGTCTGTATGCATTGTTCCAGGGGCCAGAGTACATGTGGTGGGCGGCGCTGTTTACGCTGCCGCTACTGTTTGTCGGGCTGGCAATTGTGCATCGTGTTGTTGCCCTGAAGGGGTGGGGTGTCCAATGGCTGGTGTTGTTTTACATCGCTTTGGTGCTGCTAGACCCGGTCAGCCAGCTGTTGATGGCGTTGGCATTTGTAGATACATGGCTGAATGTTCGCGGGCGGGTCAAGCCCAAGCCTGAAGTTTAGCCGCCCGTTGCATAGATTGAGATAATTGAGGATAAACGAGATGGACGTAATTCTGCTCGAAAAAGTAGGTAAATTGGGCGATATCGGCGACCAGGTGGTAGTGAAAGCGGGTTTCGGCCGTAACTTTTTGCTGCCCCAAGGAAAAGCGATCCGCGCGACCCCTGAGAACGTCGCGGAATTTGAAAAGCGCCGTGCCGAATTAGAAGCCGCCGCTGCCGCTAAGAAAGCTGAAGCGGAAGCGCGCGCCGCGAAGCTGGCGGAACTGAGCATCACCATCAGCTCCAATGCGGGCGACGAGGGTAAACTGTTCGGCTCTGTAGGCACCCGCGATATCGCTGAAGCCATTACCGCTGCTGGTGTTGAAGTGACCAATGCCGAGGTTAAGCTGCCCGAGGGTGCGCTCCGGGAGGTTGGTGAGTACGAGATCGACATCCAGGTTCACGCTGAAGTACTGCAGGCAGTAAAACTGAGCGTGGTCGCGGAATAATCGCCCCTCGGCGTTAACCACTGTATCTGCGCCCATAAGCACGCTAAAATCGGGTCGCATTGCTTTTCTGACGGAGACTTTTCGAAGGCTCCCCGAAAAGCGGTGTGGCCCGATTTTTTGCATTTGCTGCATGCTGTTTGAATCAAGTGAACCCTATGTCTGAAGCTCTCCTGCCGCCTTCGCCGGACGATGTCACCGTTAATAAGCACCTGCCCCCCCACTCAGTGGAGGCGGAGCAAGCGGTGTTGGGCGGCCTGATGCTGGATAACCAGCGTTTGGACGCGGTGCGGGAAGTGCTGGGTGAAGAGGATTTTTACCGGGACGATCACCGGCAGATCTTCCGCATGATGTGTGAGTTGGGGGAAGCTTCTGAGCCGCTCGATGTGATCACGTTATCGGACGAGCTTCACCGTCATGATCAATTGGAGCGGGTTGGCGGGCTTGGTTACTTGACCGAATTGGCCGCTAATACCCCCAGCGCAACCAATATCATTGCCTACGCCAACATTGTGCGCGAGCGCTCCACCCTGCGTCAGCTAATCAGCGCGGCACAGGAAATTACCAGCTCCGGTTATAACCCCGCCGGTCTGGACGCCGATGACCTGCTGCAGCTGGCCGAAAAGCGTGTCGCCGAGATTGCCGAACACCGGCCAAAAGAGGGTGGGCTGACCGAGGTCAACGCGCTGCTCAAGGCTACCGTGCAGCGCATTGACGAGTTGTTTCGTTCCGGCAGTGATCTTACTGGTGTGAGCGCAGGGCTGGATGATCTGGATCAGCGCACGTCCGGCTGGCAGCCGGGGGATTTGATTATTTTGGCGGCGCGGCCCTCCATGGGGAAAACCGCTCTGGCGTTGAATTTTGTTGAATCGGCGATATTTACCCAGGAAAAGCCAGTACTGGTATTCAGTATGGAGATGCCGTCCGCATCGCTGATTATGCGCATGATGTCCTCAGTAGGGCGGATCGATCAGGGTAAAATGCGCAACGGTAAGCTGACAGACGAAGACTGGCCTAAGCTCTCCGCCGCGGTCAGCAAGCTCAAAGACAAACCATTGTTTATTGACGATACGCCGGGCCTGACACCCCAGGAGTTGCGTGCGCGCACCCGGCGCCTGGCCCGTGAGCATGGCAACCCCGGGCTGATCATGATCGACTACTTACAGCTCATGCAAGTGGCCGGCGCGAGTGAGGGGCGCACCCAGGAAATCTCAGAAATATCCCGCTCGCTTAAAAGCCTGGCGAAAGAGTTCGATTGTCCGGTTATTGCCCTCTCTCAGCTCAACCGGGGGGTTGAGCAGCGCCCGAACAAGCGCCCGATGAACTCCGACCTACGGGAGTCGGGTGCCATTGAGCAGGACGCGGACGTCATCTTATTTATCTATCGGGATGAGTACTACAACGAGGACAGCCCGGAAAAAGGCGTTGCCGAACTGATCCTCGGGAAGCAACGTAACGGCGAGATAGGCACCTGTCGGGCCGCCTTTATTGGCAAGTACACTCGATTTGAGAATCTGGCCCCCGAGTACTTACAGCAGGACAGCTATTAGCAGCAGGACAGCTCGTAGAGTGTGCGGCCTTGGGTGCCAGAACGGACAAAAAATGTACATTTTTTGGGGTTGTGTGTATTATTCCGCGCCCGCGTGGGTTAATTGGTAACATCCGGTAATCACTGGAGCTGGATAATGCAGGTTTTTCACCATATTCGCTCAATGCGCGAAGCGCTGTCGGAAGTGCGTCGAGAGGGCAAGCGCATCGGCTTAGTGGCGACGATGGGTAACTTGCACGCCGCCCACTTGGCGCTGGTGCGCCAGGCGCAAGCCACCTGCGATTGCGTGGTGGTGAGCATATTCGTCAACCGTTTACAGTTCGGGCTGAATGAAGATTGGGATAAATACCCTCGAACCCTGAACGAAGACACCGCTAAGCTGGCGGCTATTGGCTGCGATTTTTTGTTCTGCCCTGAAGAGACGGAGATGTACCCCAACGGTATGGACGGACAGACACGGGTGATTGTGCCGACCATGACCGATATTTTATGCGGCGCCAGCCGACCCGGCCATTTTGAAGGGGTCACCACGGTCGTGGCGAAGCTATTCAATATCATTGAGCCCGACGAAGCGGTTTTTGGTATCAAAGATTTCCAGCAGTTAGCGGTCATTCGCCGTATGGTGGAAGATCTGCGTTTCCCGGTGCAGATTACCGCCGGTGAGATTGTACGCGCCGAGGATGGGTTGGCCCTGAGCTCGCGCAATAGCTTTCTGGATGAGGACGAGCGGCCCAGAGCCAGCCAGCTATACAAAAGTTTGCGCTGGGTGGAAGCTCAGATTTTGGAAGGTCGACGGGATTACATGACCTTGGCCGATGAAGCGGCTGAACAGTTAGAAGCCGCGGGGTTCAAAGTGGATTATATGAGTATTCGCCATAGCCGAACCTTGATGCCAGCGGCGCACGATGACCGAGAGGTCACTATTCTGGGGGCCATGTATACGCGCGGCGCCCGCTTAATTGACAACATATCTATGCAGGTGCCCGCGGGCACCCTTGAGGAGTAAAAACTCATGCACTCAACCATGCTCAAAGGCAAGCTGCACATGGCTCGGGTTACCCAAGCGGAACTTTGGTACGACGGCTCCTGCGCCATTGACAGCGACCTGGTTGCACTGGCTGGTTTGCGCGAATTCGAGCAAATTGACATTTACAACGTCAATAACGGCGAGCGTCTGACCACCTATGTCATTCTGGCCGAGGCTGGTTCCGGCACGATTTCCATGAACGGCGCCGCGGCGCGCAAAGTGCAGGTAGGGGATCGGGTGATTATTGCCGCTTATGGTCAATATAGTGAAGCCGACCTGCAAAATTATCAGCCGCGCCTGGTGTATCTGGACGAAAACAACCGCGTAGAGCGGACCTCCCACACTATTCCGGTTCAAGTGGCCTAAACACGCTGCCCATTCGCCGTTTTTAAATTCTTTCCTGGATTTTGATTCTGTACGCGTCACCACGCGTACAGGGCGGTCTTTTTGTCGCCAATTCCCCTCTAGAGCCCGCCGGCAGGGGCTGCTAAGCTAAGCCTTCATGTTAATAACAGGGCGGTCGGCCAATGTCCCAACATCCAGTCTATCCCGTACCCGAACATTTCAAACGCCACGCGGCTATTGATGAAGAACGCTATCAGGCGCTGTATCAGCAATCCGTGGACGATCCTGATACCTTTTGGGCCGAGCAGGCCGAGACCTTTCTCACCTGGGACCGAAAATGGGACCGGGTGTGCGAGAGCGATTTGCATCAGGGCAAAGTCGCCTGGTTCCAAGGCGGTAAGCTGAATGTCAGTGTCAACTGCATCGACCGTCATCTGCCCGAGCGTGCGGACCAAGTAGCCATCATCTGGGAAGGAGACGACCCGTCTGAGGATCAACTGATTACCTACAGGCAGCTGCACCTGGAAGTATGCCGACTCGCCAACCTGCTGCGCGAACGCGGGGTTAAAAAAGGCGATCGAGTCTGTCTTTATCTGCCGATGATTCCCGAGGCCGCTTACGCCATGCTGGCGTGCACCCGTATCGGCGCCGTCCATTCAGTGGTGTTTGGGGGGTTCTCACCCGAAGCGCTCAAAGATCGGATACAAAATGCCGATTGTCAGGTGTTAATTACGGCGGATGAAAGCGTACGTGGCGGCCGTCAGATTCCGTTGAAGGCCAATGCGGACAAAGCCCTGGCCCAATGTCCTCAGGTGCATACATGTCTGGTGGTTCGGCGCACCGCGGTGGACGGAATAGGTTGGGAAAATGGCAGGGACATTTGGTACCACGAAGCGGTCGACGACCAGCCGGAGCATTGCGAGCCTGAGAGCATGGATGCGGAAGACCCGCTGTTCATACTCTATACATCGGGCTCTACGGGTAAACCCAAAGGGGTTTTGCACACCACCGGTGGCTACTTGCTCCAATGCGCCATGACCCACAAATACGTTTTTGATCATCAAGAAGGCGACATTTATTGGTGCACCGCCGATGTGGGTTGGGTGACTGGGCACAGTTACACCGTCTATGGTCCCCTGGCTAATGGCGGCACCACGGTGATGTTTGAAGGTGTGCCCGGCTATCCGGACAATTCCCGCTTTTGGCAGGTTGTGGACAAACATCTGGTTAGCACTTTTTATACGGCACCCACCGCCATTCGCGCTTTGATGGGCGCGGGCGATGAGTGGGTGACAAAGACATCGCGCCAATCCCTAAAGTTGCTTGGTACGGTGGGCGAGCCCATCAACCCCGAGGCGTGGGAATGGTACTACGATGTCGTTGGCGAACGTCGTTGCCCTGTGGTGGATACTTGGTGGCAAACAGAAACCGGTGCCCACATGATTGCCCCCCTGCCTGGCGCTATGGCACTCAAACCGGGCGCCGCCACGCGGCCTTTCTTTGGCGTCCAGCCGGTCCTAATGGACGATGCAGGCCGCGAAATCGAGGGGCCGGGCGTCGGCAATCTGGCCATCCGCGCGCCATGGCCAGCACAAATACGCACCGTTTATGGGGACCATGAACGGTGTATTAGCACCTATTATTCCACGTACCCCGGTTACTATTTTACGGGTGACGGCGCTCGGCGGGACGAGGATGGCTATTATTGGATCACCGGCCGTGTCGACGACGTATTGAACGTTTCAGGTCACCGTATGGGAACAGCGGAGGTAGAGAGTGCGTTGGTTCTGCACCCGTCTGTGGCGGAGGCCGCGGTGGTGGGTTACCCCCACGATATTAAAGGCCAGGGCATCTATGCGTATGTCACGTTAATGACCGGTGTGGAGCCAAGCGAGGCCCTCGAGCAGGAGTTGCGGGAGTTGTGTACCCAGGAGGTCGGTGCTATCGCCAAACCCGACCTCTTCCAGTGGGCGCCGGCACTGCCTAAAACGCGCTCGGGAAAAATTATGCGGCGCATCTTACGTAAGATTGCCGCCGAGGAGTACGAGGGTTTGGGGGATACGTCGACCTTGTCGAATTCCGACGTCGTGGAGAGTTTGATCCGCGATCGTCAGACTTGATCAGTTCGCGATCCCAAGGCGTAAGATTGCACAGAGCCCTCAGCAAGAGCCTTCCGCTGAAAGAGCCGTCAGCTAAACAGAGCCCTCAGAAAAAAGCCGGCCGAAGGTTAACTATCTTCGGCCGGCTTTTTCTTCCCCATTTTTGAACGCTCCTTGTTCTCCCTACTTCCTGCACACACATGCTGATCTTTACGGCCGGGTGCTCGGTTGAACTTCACCGGGTACCGCGCCGGGCTGCTGCGGGGTTTGAGGTGGTACGCCAGGCTGTTGTCCAGGTTGCTGACCAGGCGCGCCCGATTCATTTCCGGGCTGGGTGCCGGGTACGCCTGGCTCAGTACCGGGTTGGCCCTCGGGTTCGGTGCCAGGGATACCAGGCTCGGTTCCCGGCAAGCCTTGGCGATCTTGTCCCGGCATGTCGCTTTCACCTTCGGTTTGCATATCACCCGATGCGTCAGGCTGAGAGTCTTGAGGGTACGCTGAACCGGGCTGGTCGCCCATGCTCTCGCTTTCGCTCTGACTGTCCTGAAAGCTGCGGAATTCTTCTTCCGAAACACGGCCATCGCCTGACTCGTTCATCTCTTCAAACTCTCTTTGAGAGATGCCCGCGTCAACGGCGTCTTGCTGGTTGATGTAACCATCGCCGTCAGTGTCAATGGTAGAAAAGTCACTTGTCGACGTCTGGTTTCTGTCCATACTTGTGCCGTTTGCGGCAAGTGCGCCGGCTGATCCACCGGCTAGTACTAGTAAAAGTGCGGCGATAATGACGGTATAAGTCTTCATAATTGATTGATCTCCTAGCTAAGTTAGCTGATCAAAAGACCATACATGGCATCAACCGCGCATGGGCTTAACATGACGCACGCCGTGTGTCAGTTACCACATCAAGCGCTTACAATACTAAACATCAATTAATCATCCGTAATTACAGTCTTGGCTATTTCCTACGACGGAAAGACAGGATAGAAGCCAAACGGCTTCTATCCTGGTAGGCGATTAGTTAAACCAACCGCTATCATCGCCAGAGCTGCTTTCGCTCTCTTGCTTGTGCTGGTCAAACTCTTCTTCAGTGACCCGGCCGTCACTGTCGCTGTCCATTTGCTGGAACTCATCGGTGGTGATGCCAGCTTCATCGGCCGCTTGCTGATCAATGTAGCCTTCGTCTTGCTTATCAAGCTCCGAGAACTCCCGATCGGTCGCGGGAACAGTTGCGCTATCGGTGCTCATCCCTCCGGTGGACGTTTCCCCTGTGGTCCCAGTGGTTCCCGTTTGGGCCATTACAGAAGATCCGGATGCCAGCAATAACGACGCGATAATTGCATAAAACGTTTTCATAGCATTCCTCCATTGATAGTACTGAGATGTTGCTTTACCTACATGGCAGATTTGCGCATGGGCCTAGTACTACGCATGGACTATGCCACTCTTTTTATCTCTATATAAAACATGTACATAGGAAAACGGCGATGGTCTGCGCAATTATTGGAACGACAGCACTGTTGCCGATTGGCAACGAATTGAAAACTCCACCTAAAAAATTTTCCGACGTCCATATCTTTTTGACGACTTTGCCGACTCGGCCAACGGGTTCTTCGTTTCATGACGTGTGCGGTCCCACTGGATAAAATTGTGGCTTTTTGGCAACAAGGATTTTGCTTCTTTCTTGGGGCTTCGGGTAGTATTGAAGTGTTGCTGTTGGCAATTGGCAACAAGCGATCAATGCTCGTAACGAACGGCGACAAGTGCTGCGTAAAGGAATGAGAGGGCATGAAGAGGGCATGACAGGGAATGAGAAATGGACGCAACGTACTGTCCCTATTCCAACAGTGGCTGTTGATTGCCGTCATTTCTATGATTCCTGTCTTAGTCGTGGTGAGTTACGCCACATGGTCTTTCTATCACCAGATACGTGTCCACAACCAAGTGGTAGACGCCACGGATTATGCCAATCATTTGCGCGCTCTTATCAGCGAGCAATTAAGAGATCTTGAACGTAATGCTCGCCAGTACCGTTTATTGAGGGACGAGCGTTTCGCGCAAACCTACGAGCGGATGCTGGCCAATTTGCGTCAAGTGGATTTCGGCACTAAGGGCGAATCACTACGAGATGACGCGACGCTGTACTTGGGGTCTGAGAGGTTGGATGAAGGGAATGCAACACTGGACCGTGCCCACATGATGCTTAGAGAGCTTCTTTTTCAGTTGCAGAGGCGCCCGCTGGTCGGCTTGGACGAGGAGGGGTTCTCCGAACTGTTCGCCAACATGAGCCATTTCCGAGTAGAGTTTGATCAACAAATTTCTGTACACATCCAGCGCCTAACCGAGCAGAGCGAGGCGGATCTGCAATCGATACTTTGGCGTCTTTCCTTGATGGGACTGGTCGCGTTGCCCCTCACCCTGGTGCTCGTCGGTCTTGGTTTTGTTCAAATGATTCGACCGTTGCGGCGTCTCTCGTCGACGATTTTGAGTCTGGGCCACGGTGACTGGCATACCTCAATTTACATACCGGGGCCTCGGGATTTTCAGGCTCTCGGCGATCGTCTGGAATGGCTGCGCAATCAGTTATTGGAAACCGAGCGACAAAAGCAGGCGTTCCTGCGTCATGTTTCTCATGAATTGAAAACCCCTCTATCGGCGATTTTGGAAGCCGCGTCACTGCTGTCTGACGAGGTTCCGGGCGAGATCAATGCGCAGCAGCGGGATGTTTTGAGGATATTGACTTACAACTCGCAAAACCTGCAAGAATTAATTCAACAGCTACTCAATTACAACGTGATTACTCACAACTTTCAGCTCCAGCAATCGCCGGTAAACATCATGCACCTGTGTGAAAGGCTCGGTCGCCGTCTGGATCAGAAGAGTACGACACATCATGTGCATTGGGATTTTGAAGGCGCTCCAGAGACCGTCATTACCGATCCCCAGCTGCTGGAAATGATTCTCTCCAACCTCTTGGCCAACGCGTTTCATTTCTCGCCCTCTGGCGCGGTGGTAAAAGTGCGCTGGGGCCGGAATGAGGACGGCCTGTCGCTGTGTATTGAGGACCAGGGGCCGGGAATTGCTGAAGATGAGCAGGTGCGGATTTTTGAACCGTTTTTTCAGGGCAGCGCTCATCGACGGCACGGGCCGGTCCAAGGCAGCGGTGTTGGGCTCAGTATCGTAAAAGAATCGGTGCATAATTTGGAAGGACGAATTGGACTTGAGTCGAGGGTGGGCGAGGGCTGCTGTTTCCATCTCTGGTTACCGATTGCGACGGAGACAGTGTAACGATGCGCCCTCGTCGTCTGGTGTTGTGGGCACTGACCGGAGCTGTCTCAGCCTGTGCGATGCCGCCAACGCATGTGCTAACGGAGGTTTACCGTGAGCCTGAATCCGTTCAGTTTGCAGTGGACGCTGAGCAAAATGCCGAGCCTTTTACGAGCGTGCAAAGCATGCTGGCCTACCGGAGCGGTGTTTGCGCCCTGCCGGAACAGCAGCAGGCGTCGTTGCTGCAAGAGTTTCGAGTCGAACGCAGCGACCGGGCTACCTTGGGCATACTCATGCTGGCGAGTTGCTCGCCGGACCAAACCCCCGGCCTATTAGCCAACCACTTAGTTAAAGCGGGCGCAATAGAACATGCTCCGCCGGGACTGCACGAGCTGCTCGCACTCATGGGTGCACAGTTGCGCTCCTACGCGTTGGTGGAGCGTCGGTTGCGCGACACGGAGCATCGGCTGGAGCGAATGATTACGGGGCTACGTGAGATAGAAGCCCAAATGGGTGGAGGTGATCACTGATATGACGACACAGTCTGGGACCGCAGCGAAGATACTGGTGGTAGATGATGATCCGAGTATGCTGCAACTTCTCAGTATGCGCCTGGGGGCACTTGGCTATCACGCCCAGTGTTGTACCAGTGGCCGTGAAGCGCTGGCCAGTTTGCGGCGGAACCTTCCGGACGTGGTCGTGACGGATCTGCGCATGGAGCCCATGGATGGCATGATGCTGTTTACTCAAATTCAACAGCAGTGGCCGAACATTCCCGTGGTTATGCTTACGGCCCACGGATCGATTCGGGAGGCGGTAAAGGCGACCCAGCAAGGTCTGTTTTCGTTTTTAACCAAGCCAGTCGATAACCAGGAGCTGCAGCGCGTCTTGGCGCAGGCGGTGGAAATCGGCTGTGGTCCCGGCCCCGCAAAAGGCTGGTCAGATCATATGCTTACCCGCAATGACCAGATGCTAAAGCTTTTGGAGCAGGCGCGTTTGTTGGCGCGCAGCAACATCAGTGTGTTGATTCATGGCGAGAGCGGGACCGGCAAAGAGTTGCTTGCTCAAGCGCTGCACCAGGCCAGCCAGCGTCACGACAAACCGTTCGTGGCGGTCAACTGTAGCGCTATTCCTGAGAATCTTTTGGAGTCCGAGTTGTTCGGGCACGTGAAAGGGGCTTTTACTGGCGCTGTACAAAATCGGGACGGCCTGTTTCTGGCGGCCAACGGCGGCACTCTTTTTCTGGACGAAATTGGCGATATGCCTGCTCCGCTGCAAGTCAAACTGCTGCGGGTGCTTCAGGAGCAAACAATACGACCCGTGGGGGGCAGCGAGGACCGGCCTATTGATGTTCGTGTCTTGTCCGCTACGCACCGCGATCTGGTCCAGGCGATCAGCGATCAAGAGTTTCGCGAAGACCTTTACTATCGTTTGAACGTGGCGAACCTGACACTGCCTCCCTTGCGCGAGCGCAAAGACGACATTGTGCTTCTGGCCAAAAATTTTCTCGAACGCATTGGCAAACGCAATCAGGAGCCGGTTAAACAGATATCGCCTCAGGGCCAACAACTCTTGGCTCAGTACCCCTGGCCGGGTAATGTACGTCAGTTGCACAATGTCATTGAGCAAGTGGTGGCTCTGTCATCGACGCCAGTGATTCCAGATACCATGATCATGGATGCGCTGCCCGGAGAAAGCACGCCCGTGCCGATGCCTCTGAACGACGCAAAAAAGCAATTTGAACGGGACTATCTGGTGCAGTTGCTGCATGCCACCAAGGGCAACATTAGTGAGGCGGCCCGGTTGTCCGGCCGCAATCGATCCGATTTATACAAAGTGGTCAAACGCCACGATCTGGATATCGGCCAATTCAAATCCGACTGAGCAGCGTACCGGGCAGCGGGGACAAAGCGCTGTTCGTTGGTTTCTGGCCGTCTCCGGACGCTTCGCGGTGCAAACGACGGCGACCCCGGTCTTACCCAATCGCTATTCCAAACAGCTGTGGCTGGTCAGGGGGTAGACTTGGGATTGTACTATTTAATCGCTGGACCTAATCCCCGGACGGCTGTGCCTGGCTCATCCCAGGAAGGCTATGCCTAGAGGTGCCTGCTTGGCGTACAATGGCGTTGTAACATCGAGTTTGTTATGTGCCGCCAGTGAAGCCTATTTACTGCCTTGCTGGCGCCGATCAGGCAGCGCGACCCATCCTAACCCCCTTAAAATGAGTCGCTGTCACCGCGCACCGCGTCAATGCGTATGCTATATATAACAACCGGGCGCGGACTTGAACTGAGGTGTATTGATGGCGGAAGAGAATCAGCAACGGCTGATCAGTCGAGTGTGGATGGAAGCCGCGCTGGCAATTTTTGTTGCTCTGACCCTGGTGGCGATAGTCGCCGAGCGGTTCATTTTGCAGACAGGTTTTACCGTCGATGCCAACGATGGCATGATCTCCGTTTATAACGATTCAGTTGATGGTGGAATCAGCACCTCGGCGATTATCGACCCCGAGGGCACCGAGTGGCGCTGTGTGCTGGCCGACCAGGCCCTTTATTCTTACTGTGGGTTTGAGCTGATCTTCGATCAGGCCCGGGTGGATGGCCTGGATCTGCGCAACTATGACCGCATTAAAATCTGGCTGGCCTACGAAGGGCCAACGGAAACCATTCGACTCTATCTGCGCAACCACGATCCTGTATACAGCGATCCCGAACGGTACGACACGACCAAATACAACCAGCTGGAATTCGATGGCGCGCTGGCCACCGGCGCACCTTTGGAATTTTCCATGCATGACTTCTTCGTGGCTAACTGGTGGTTCCAGCGTCAGCGTCTTTCGCCCGAAATGGCCCACCCGCAGTTCGATAACGTGATTATTATTGAGGTGCAAACCGGATCAGACCCGCAGCCCGGGCCCCACTGGTTTCGCCTGGAAAAAGTGGAGTTTACAGGGCAGGTGCTCACCTCAGAGCGATGGTATCAGGGTATTGTGGGCAGTTGGCTAGGAGGCGCGCTGCTGTTTCTGGGCTTGCGCATCGTAAGGCTCAATCGCGAGCTGCGAAGAAAGAGCCAGCGCGAACGCGAGCTGCTGGAAATCAATTCGCTGCTGGATCAGCGGGGACGGCAGTTGGAGCAAAAAGCTAAGACCGACCCACTCACCGGTGCTTTTAACCGTATTGGTATCGAAGGAGCCTTGAAGATCGGGCTGGCCGAACGTCGGCGCGCGGGCCGGCCCTTGTCCATCGTGATGCTGGACGTCGATCACTTTAAGCCCATCAATGATACTTATGGACACGCTGTGGGCGATCGAGTGCTCACTGGGCTGTCCCTGCTTGTGCAGGAGAGTATCCGAAGCACGGATCTTTTTGCCCGCTGGGGCGGTGAGGAGTTTGCTCTCGTGTGCCAAGACACCGATCTTCGAGACGCCGCGGCGATCGCTGAAAAACTGCGGTTGAAAATCGCACTTCACGATTTCGGGAACGAGATTAAGGTGACTGCCAGCTTTGGCGTTGCGACTTTGGGAGTCCGTGAATCGCTGGAGCAGATGTTTGAGCGCGCCGACCAAGCGCTCTACCAGGCCAAAGAGCAGGGGCGAAACCGGGTCGTCGTTTCCGGTTCGCAATGAGTCCGGCTCCGCACGGGAGCTGGCTGTGATGTTTTCGTGGAGACCTATGTCTATGCCGCAGATGCTGTCCATCCTCACCCCTATGTATAACGAGGCTGGAGGCTTGGATGCTTTCTTTCAAAGCCTAGAGGCGGCGCTGGCGCCTTTGGATGTGGATTACGAAATCATCTGTGTGGACGACGGCTCCAGCGATGACACCCTGGCGCGACTTAGGCAGCATGTAGAGCGGAATCCTCGTATCAAGGTTGTGGTGCTAAGTCGAAATTTCGGTAAAGAAGCCGCCATGACCGCCGCTCTGGATTACGCCAGCGGTGATGTGGCCCTGCCTCTGGATGCTGACCTTCAGGATCCACCGGAATTAATCGCAGCGATGCTGGCCAAGTGGCGCGAGGGCTATCAAGTGGTATATGCCAAGCGCTCTTCCCGTAAAACGGACAGCCTGATCAAACGCAAAACGGCTCGTTTGTTTTACAAGGTGTTCAACCGCCTCAGTGATATAAAAATCCCGGAAGACGTTGGCGATTTTCGACTGCTGGATCGCAACGTGATTGAGGCCATTAAACAGCTGCCTGAAAAGGATCGCTTTATGAAAGGGTTGTTCTGTTGGCCCGGAATGAAGCACACTGTCATCGAGTTCGAGCGCCCGGAGCGTGCGCACGGAACATCGAAATACAATTACTGGAATCTTTGGAATTTTGCACTCAGTGGCATCACTTCTTTCAGTACCTTTCCTATCCGGGCGGGAACCTACCTTGGCCTTAGCGTTGCCAGCTTGTCATTTTTGTTTGGGCTCTGGGTGATTTTTAAAACGGTGGTCATCGGTGTGGATGTCCCCGGCTACGCCTCTTTACTAGTAGCGGTATTGTTCATGGGAGGCGTGCAGTTATTTTTTCTCGGGCTGCTGGGCGAATACATTGGACGTATTTATAAAGAGGTTAAGAATCGTCCTCTCTACTTTGTTGCCAACGAAATTGGCTTTGACTCAGCGCCAGAGCATGTAGTCTCCCAAAAAGACGAGG
>DAHVRW010000199.1 GCA_027322215.1 Marinimicrobium sp. | reverse complement strand
ACGAGTACGTCCGGATTGAGTACGAGAAACCAATCCCGGTCTTGTAGCCCCAACTCGTCTCGACAATAGCGGAACACCTTGTTGTGGTTAGCTCCGAAACCGAGGGGAGTTTCATTTTGCAGGTAGTTCAGCCGCTGTTGTTGGCAGTAATTTTGAAGTTCTGAGTCCGCTTTATTCGCGAGGATGGTTACATGCACCTGTTCGCCTTGCAGCCGATGCGGTTGCAGGTTGTGGATAATATCCTCGGTATGGTCGTGGGAGACAATTGAGATATATAGACTCACGCGGTTACCTGGTCTTTAACGCGGCTTTTTTTAGGGTGTTTGGGTGTCAGCTCGATAGGGCGAATGATAGCATACGCAAACCCCAGTCCGGGGCGGCCGTATTTCGAAAAAGTGCTTAGAAATGGTGTCTAGAAATTGTTAACGAGCGTTGGATGAAAACACTGATTACAGGCGCCAATGGTTTTATCGGAGCCGCACTACGCAAAAAGCTCAGCGCTGAATCTGGCCATCAAGTGGTGTCTGTAACCCGCCGGGCCGACACGGATGCCGGTGATGAGCGCTATGTGCTGGATCTATGCACCGAACGGCTGCCCGAAGGCTCGCTGACGGGGGTAGATGCGGTGGTGCACACGGCCGCACGGGTGCATGTGATGCGCGATCGGGCCGCCGACCCTTTGGCGGAATGCCGCCGCACAAACCGCGATGTCACCTTGCGTCTGGCCCAGCAAGCCGTGAATGAAGGCGTAAAGCGCTTTGTGTTTCTCAGCACCGCCAAGGTCCATGGCGAGGAGACCGAGCCCGGGCAGGTTTTCTCCGAGCTGGATGTACCCGCCCCGGAGGATCCTTACGCCATATCCAAACTGGAGGCCGAGACAGAGCTTCAGGAGCTGGGCGCGCGCGAAGGGATGGAGGTTGTCATTATTCGGCCGCCGTTGGTCTATGGGCCGGGGGTGAGGGCCAATTTTCAAACCATGATGCGCTGGGTGCGACGGGGCATTCCCTTGCCCCTGGGGGCCGTGCATAACCAGCGCAGTCTGGTGGGACTGGACAATTTGGTGGATCTGATCGGACTGTGCGTGCATCATCCCGCCGCCGCGAATCAGGTGTTTCTGGCGGCTGATGGCGAGGATGTGTCAACAACGCAATTGCTGCGGTTGTTGGCCCACGCGATGCACCGCCCGGCGCGCCTGCTACCGGTGCCTGTGTCGGTCATGCAGGCTATGGGAAAGCTCGCTGGCAAAGAGCCGGTACTGCGGCGCCTGTGCAGTAACTTCCAGGTCAGCGCCAACAAAGCGCAACGGCGGTTAGGGTGGCAGCCCCCCATGAGTTTGCAGCAGGGTTTGGCGCTGACTGTACGCACGTTTTTGGAGAACGAATAACAATGTTTTGGTGGTTATTGGCCGGCTTAGCCTTACTGAGCTGGGGCTTTACCGGCGCGCTGCGCCAGTACGCTCATACGCGCTGGCTGGATATGCCTAACGAGCGAAGCTCCCACGTTGAGCCCACGCCTCATGGCGGTGGTTTGGCCGTCGTCGTGACGTTCTTTGTGGGACTGCTGGTGTTGCTGTTCGCCGAGCTTGTGTCGGTACAGATGGTGACGGGATTCGCCGGCGCCGGCGCGTTGGTAGCCGTCGTGGGCTTTTGGGACGACCACGCGCCGTTACCGGCAAGGTGGCGCTTGTTAGCCCACATCATTGCGGCCGCCTGGGGCGTGTACTGGCTCGGCGGGCTGCCGGAACTGAGCGTTTTGGGTTACCCATTGGCGTTGGGCGTTGCCGGCGATCTTCTTTTGGTCATTGTGCTGGTTTGGCTGCTCAATTTATATAACTTTATGGACGGCATTGACGGCATCGCCGGGGTGGAAGCTCTGACCGTAGGTGTGGCCGGGGCCTGGTTGGCATTGGTAGCGACGCCGGACGCGACGGTGCACTTGCCGCTGGTTTTAGCCGCATCGGTGCTGGGCTTTTTGATCTGGAATTACCCCCCCGCCAAAATCTTTATGGGTGATGTGGGCAGTGGTTTTATCGGGTTAATCCTCGGGCTGCTTATGGTCACTGCCAGCCAGCAGCATGAGCCGCTGTTCTGGGCCTGGTTGATTTTGCTAGGTTCGTTCATTGTCGATGCTACAGTCACGCTGATTACCCGCGTGTTTCATGGCGAAACGTTCTACGAAGCCCATCGCAGCCATGCCTATCAGTACCTGTCCCGCAAGCTGGGACAGCACAAACCAGTGACGCTACTGTATGGTGCCCTCAACCTACTGTGGCTGTTCCCCATAGCGCTATTGGTGGCCCTGGAGCGCCTGGACGGCCTACCGGCTGTAACGCTGGCGTACGCGCCGCTGGTAATGCTGGCGATATATTTCAAGGCAGGCAACGCCCGCAAACAGGAAGTGTAGCCGAGATCCCGTCCTCACCCCCATTACTCTCACCGCTCGTCACGCCCGCCGCCCATTCCCGCCGCCTTCTCGTCATTCCCGCGAAGGCGGGAATCCAGACAAACCCACTCAACGCCCTATGCAACGCTTAACTACACAGTTTCGAGCGAACATAGATCCCCGCCTGCGCGGGGATGACAAGGTTCTAAAGTGGTTATGAGACGGGTAGAAAGCGGCGATGACAGGGTTAGAGAGCGACGAATGCCGGGTAGAAATCGCGGACGACATAGTCCAGAGGCAGTGGTAAGGCCCCACCACACCCTCACGCCCACCATTCCCGCCATTCCCGCCATTC
>DAHVRW010000198.1 GCA_027322215.1 Marinimicrobium sp. | reverse complement strand
CCAGCGACGCCAGCTGGCTAAGAAGTTATTGGTTGCCACACGCATGTCGGTTGCCGCCTAGGATGAGGAGTCATTAGGTCGATGGTCTGAAGCGCCAAAATGTTTTAGGGTTGGTGTTGCGGGATCGCGACGGCTTCAGGCTCTTTGTAGGTCATCGGCGCGCTGCCGCTGATCTTTAACCAGGCGGGGCCGAAGTAACCAGGCGAGGCCGAAATCAAGCGGGACAGAGAGCATGAGGCAGGCCGAAAAGGCGCGGATCGGGAGCGTGTTAAAAGCAATGCATCAAATAAAACAAAGAAAAAAACGGCGCAGGATAATCATCGGCATAGGGCTGTTGTTGAGCCTGGCCGGCCTGCTGGTTGGCTGTAATACCGTCGAACGCGCTCAGGCGGGCATGATCGAATCGTTGGAAGTTGAGATTCGGCCCAACGACAGCAAATTGTTTGTGTACCGGATGGAGGATCCAACGGGCGCGAGGGCGCACGAGGCTCAGGTGCAACGTATGCGTGCCCAGCGCCGGGGTGGCCAGGTGACTGGCCCCAGAGATCGCGGTGGGGTGCGCAGCTACCGGCTATTGCGGGCCAATACACAGCGAGCGCTTTTGAGTACCGGTTTTTGCCGTGACGGCTACCTTGAGTTGGACCGACGCATCTCAATCAACGTGTTGTGGCTGCGAGGCGAGTGCCGGGATGGCGCCACCGACGAGGATCGGGAACGGTTTGGTGATCTGACAACTCTTGATCTAACGCCGGAGACGGAGCCTAAACGTTAATCAAGATCGCTCTCGTGGGCCCGAAGACGCTCCAACCGCTCTTGTTCTTCGGCCAACACCGCCCTGATTTCCGCCACCACGGAATCTACATCGGCTTCTTCATCGGCGTCCTCGAACTGACCGGTCAGCTCCGCGTCCAGCGCTCCATCCTCATAGAGAGCCCAAATTTCATCCGCATAGCGGGTATTCAACAGCTCGGGTGCGTATTGGCCGTAGTAATCCCGCATGTTGTTGACGTCGCGAGTGAGCATCTGGCGAGCATTGTTGTTAGCGGCGGCCTCAATCGCTTGGGGCAGATCGATGATTACCGGCCCATAGGCGTCCACCAGAACGTTGAACTCCGATAGGTCGCCGTGAATCAGGCCAGCATCAAGCATGAGCACCACGTACTCCATCATCTGTTGGTGATCTTCCAGCGCCTGTTCGTGGGTCAGGTGTACATCCGCCAGCCGTGGTGCTACGTCGCCTTCATCGTCGGTCACCAGCTCCATCAACAGCACGCCGTCGAGGCAGCCGTAGGGCTGAGGCACGCGCACACCGGCGCGGGCTAGGCGGTAAAGCGCATCCACTTCGGCGTTCTGCCAGACTTCCTCTTGCTGCTGGCGACCGAACTTCGAGCCCTTGGTCATGGCCCGGGCCCGGCGGCTGTTGCGCTCCTTGCGGCCCTCCCTGTACTGAGCCGCCTTTTTGAAGCTGCGTTGGTGAGCCTCTTTGTAGACTTTGGCGCAGCGGTGTTCGTTACCGCAGCGCACGACAAAGACATCGGCCTCTTTGCCGCTCATCAAACGGTAGAGCACTTCGTCCACCAGCCCGTCATCGACGAGGGGTTGAATTCGTGGGGGTGTTTTCATGGCGACCTTATACCTTATTTGTCACGGCGGTGAAACAACAGGTGCGGCTTTGAGATGGTCGGCAAGGGCCACGCTCTGGTGTATGCTGCGCCGAAATCGGCCCAAGGGGCCCAAATCAACGTTTGACCAAAGAGGCGCTCGGTGGCGGAAGTATTCGATTGTATCGTCATAGGCGGTGGCGC
Source organism: Marinimicrobium sp. (assembly GCA_027322215.1). Classification (GTDB taxonomy): domain Bacteria; phylum Pseudomonadota; class Gammaproteobacteria; order Pseudomonadales; family Cellvibrionaceae; genus JAVDDU01. The sequence goes on along the minus strand of DAHVRW010000198.1, from coordinate 940 downwards.
CGCCGGGCTTATGTGCGCGGCTACGGCAGGCCAGCGGGGGCGCCGGGTGCTGGTGCTGGAGCACAGCAATAAAGTGGGTAAAAAAATTCTGATGTCCGGCGGTGGTCGCTGCAACTTTACCAACTACGAGGTGGAGCCACGCCATTATCGCTCGGAAAACTCCCATTTTTGTATCTCGGCCTTACGTCGCTACCCGCCTGAGCGATTTTTGCAGCTGGTTCACAAACACCAGGTGCCCTATCACGAGAAAACGCTCGGGCAGCTGTTTTGTGACCGCAAATCCAAGGATATTCTTGACCTTCTGCTGGCCGAGTGCGAACAAGGGCAGGTGCAGATCCGCACTTCTAGCCCCGTTCGGCGAGTCACCCGCTGGCCCGGCTTCCAGACGCAAGCCCCCGGCTCGTCATTAGAAGCGGATCCAGTGCCCCGTTTTCAGCTAACGCTCGGCTCGGGCACCGTGTTGTGTCACTCTCTGGTGGTGGCCACGGGCGGCTTGTCGATTCCTACCATGGGCGCAACCGGGTTTGGCTATGAGCTGGCGGAACAGTTTGGCCTCGCGGTCACCGCGCGCGAGGCAGCGCTGGTACCATTTACTCTTAAAGGCCGGTGGCTGGGCCTGGCGCAGCAGTTGGCTGGGGTCTCGCTGCCGGTACACGTGACTTGTGGAGGACAGAGTTTCGTTGAGGCCATGCTGTTTACCCATAGGGGTTTGAGTGGGCCGGCCATGTTGCAAATCTCCAATTACTGGGCCCCTGGTGCACCCATCGAAATCGATTTGTTGCCGGGAGATTCCGTGCGGGACCTGGTGGAGCAATGGCGCCACAGCGGCGCTAAGGCCAGTTTGAAAACTCTACTCGCGCGTCACCTCCCCAGCCGGCTGGTAGCCGCCTGGCTGGAGGCTCATCCACAGCTGCGTGCACTCGTGGATAAACCTGTGGCG
>DAHVRW010000197.1 GCA_027322215.1 Marinimicrobium sp. | reverse complement strand
CTCGCCAAAGCCGTTCAACAAAATGAGAGGCGTCGGATCATCCAGGGCAAGAGGGTTTCCGTCTGCAACCGACAGCAATACCTCGCGCACTTTGGCAATGTCTTCCTGATAGCCCACCCGCACCTGCATATCGAAGCGGCGAATGGGAAAGCGGGTCAGGTTGGTGACTTCGGTTTTAATCAGGCTTTCATTGGGAATGCGCACATACAGGTTATCCAGGGTGCGCAGCTTTACCGACAGTAAATCGATGGAAAGAACCTCGCCGATGGTCTCACCCACTTTAATATAATCCCCTAGCTCAAACGGCTTCTCTCCCACCAGAAACAAACCGCTGATTAAGTTGGACGCCGACGTTTGTGAGGCAAATCCAATGGCCACTGACAAAACACCGGCCGCGCCTAACAGTACGCCGAGGCTGAAGCCCATTTGCCGTAGCGCGGAGGCCAAAAATAAAGACAGCACCAACCAGTACAACAAACGCTTGAATAGCGTGCTGTGGTGTATACCCAGGTATCGAAGCATCACCTTGAAGGCGGTGCGTGCCACCAGGGCCGCCACTATAAGCCCAGCCGTTACCAACAGTGCCGCCTGCACGATTGGAAACAGTAATGGGTATTCGACGATCGCTAAAATGGTGTTCATGGGCGCGTCCTAACTCGAAAACATGCTGGTAAAGGCCCAAACTAAACCGCTCTTTTGTAAGGGCGTGCGTGCAGCGGCCAGAATGTTCGTGTCGCTTGGGCTGTCGCCGACTTCCAAAACTGCTAGCTCGTCGCTGTGGGTTTGCTTGAGCGAAACAGGGCTGGTCCACAAGGTGCCGTCGTCCCGGCCGTATAGGGCCAGGTGCGGTACCGGGATACTCAGCTTATCGATGCTCAGCAGCTCCTCCGACTGGTTGCGAACGGTGACCGGCGTGACCGCCCGGTGCGGTCTGGGTGTGACTTCCTGACGGCTGTTGCGGGTGTAGGTTTTCGAGGCGTAGCACAAGGTGCCCATTTGTGTGTTCGGCCCGAACCAGGTATCCGATAAAATTTTGGTGGGGATCTCCATCAAAGGCGCTGGGGAATCGTCCAACTGAATCTCTACGTTTACCGGTGAGCTGATATAAAACGTCACGCACTCGCCCGGAGGAACCTTCACCGGCTGCATGGTTTTCACCACCACCGGTCGATCCAGCAGACGCGGGCGCAGATAAAAGTGGGCGGGAGAGTGACGGAATATATAACGCGTTGGCATTAATTCTTCAGGAATGGTGGCGGCTTCGTGGCAAACCAGGCGCGTGTTGTGCTCCTCTTCGCTTTGCTGCTCCCAGGCTAATAGCCATTGCTGCCCCTGTCGTTGTAAATAAAGCGCCAAAGGCCCGATGGCGCAATGCCACGTCTGGTCGATTCCCAAGGCCACGGATGCCCACCAGGGATGCAATGCGGTCGTATTCTCGTTCACTTGATTGCTCATAAATCATCTGCGCCAGAAGGTGCACCGAGTCTGGTCTCTGGGTAAAACGTTGTCAACGGTTTACCCCCGCAAAACGCCGTCCTGAGCGCGCCGGGAGTTGAGCTGTGATAGGCTTTGCCAGCTTTGGTTCGTTAGGGAACAGAAAGTCGAAACCGGTCGGGAACACTGATGAAAAAACTGATTTGTTGGCTTCTAGCGATGGCGTTTAGCTTCGGCAGCCTAGCGGTCTGGGCCGAGCGCGCGGGCTTGCCTCCGGGCCAAACCTGGTCTGCCGGGATTGGTATCGGCGGGGTGGTCGGGCCGGATTACCGTGGCTCGAAGAGCTATCGTAGCTATGTGGCGCCTGTGCCCTATTTAGTGTATCGAGGGCACTTTTTGCGCGCCGATGACGAGGGCGTTCGGGGCCGCTTCTGGGCGTCGAGCACGCTGGAGGTTAACCTCAGCGCTCTGGCAACGCTGACCCCCGACGCCGAGAAGAACGAATTGCGCGAAGGCATGCGCCCAATTGATTCCACAGCGGAAATTGGCCCGGCGGTGGACATTAACCTTACCGGCGAAACACTGCGCCGAGGCCTGTTGCTGCATTTGCCTGTCCGCGGCGTTATCTCGTTTGGCCGGCGTTCGCCGGAATATGTGGGCTGGCAGTTTGAGCCGCATCTAATGTACCGCGCCGATTGGTTTCAATGGGACTGGACGCTGCGCGGCGGGCCGGCCTTCGGCTCTGGCGGTTATCATCGTTATTACTACAGTGTGCCCGTTGAGCACGCTCGGCCCGATCGCCCCGCGTATCGAGCTCGCAGCGGTTACAGCGGAATCAATACCCAGGTCACCGTCAGCCGCCGTATGGGCCGCTTTTGGTACGGCTTTTATTTTCGTTACAACAATCTGCAGGGCGCCCGCTTTGCCGATAGCCCGCTGGTGGAAACCGAGCATAATGCAAGCGGCGGCATGGCCATCAGTTGGGTGATTTTTTAGCGCACAGGGGCCAAAACGTTAGGTGTAGTGATAGGTAAAGTAAGCCTGACCCCGAGTTTCTGAGCTGGCGCTTTTATGCCTTTACTGGTTAACTTGGGGGCATGATTTATCTGCACATATACATACTTGGGAAAGACGGCCGGGTGAACCGAGCGTGAAGCAACTGCCAACGAACGGAAATCCGCAACCGTACTTATTCAAAATTCTAGGTTTTGTTACTGGTTTGATCGCGTTGATCGTACTGGTGACGGCGTTTGCGTTCACGGTAATGCAGGCCCAAGGCCTCTCGATAATTAGCCTGGTGTTCTTGGTGGCGATCGTCGTGCTGGTTTGGCTGATGGCTTGGGGCCTGTTGCGCGCGCTGCGTGGCAGCGAGC
>DAHVRW010000196.1 GCA_027322215.1 Marinimicrobium sp. | reverse complement strand
CGATCTCCGCATGCAGGGCGGCCACGGTGAGCTTGCGCAGCGGATCGAGTTCTTCGCCCTCGATGCCATCCTGCTCCTGATACTTCTTGCTCTTGCGCTGTTCCCGGTACCGCAGACCAAGCTGTACGAGCCCATCGGGCTGGCCGGTCAGCAGGTAGGTGCCGTCGTCGCTAAAGCGCGCCGCGGTTACTCGCAAACCGCGCTTTAGACGCTCTTTTTTTTGAGGCAGCGTCCAGAGTGACTCGCCCCCGGTGGACCATATGGACACCCCGTCATAGCGAGTTGCACTTAGGGCCCGCTCACCATCGGCGCTCAAGCGCACCAGATGCACATCCACCGAGTGCTGTTGACGCGCTAACGCTTCGCCGGTCTCGCTATCCCAAAGTACAGCGGAGCCGTCCCCTGACCCCGTTAATAGCCTGCGGCCGTCGGCGCTAAGCGCCACAGTCATAACAGGGCCTTCGTGAGGAAAGCTACGTACCATGCCCCCGTGCTTGACGTTATAGAGCGCCGCTCGATGATCCTGCAACCCGAGCAGCGCTTGGTCCCCGTTCGCGCTCAACGCCACCGCATGCACATTGGCCGGGCTGCTCCAGTACTGTTGCGCAGCGCCAGTGAGCGTACTCCAAAGCACCAGCGTATTGCTGTCGGATGTCAGCGCCCAATCGGCGTCGGGCGACAGAGCCACCGCCGTCATCACGGTGGATTCACCCCGGACATGATTCCAAATATAAAGGCGCTCGCTCTTATCCAGATCCCAGTAGGCGCCGCCGTGCCAGCTCGAACCCATCAACAACCGGTCACCCGTTTGAGCAAGAGCGCCGGCCGTGACGTGGCGATTGCTCACCTCCAGGCTAGCCTCGGGCGCCGCGGCACGATCACAGCCTTGCAGAATGAACAGCACGCAGACGCTGATCAGGATGCGGATGGAAATAGACATGGGTTGAACGAGGCAGTTCGGCATAGGTGCACAACCAGCAACAGTGGACGTAGAGCTTGGTAACAGCTTAGCAGGCTATCGCGCGAAGCGCCCAAGGCAGGCGCCTGGAGGCCGAACACTGGGCGCGAAACACTGACTACGCCAAGAAGCGCTAGCGGCGAACCAATTGCCAGATATTCAATGCCGCCAGCCCAGCAAATGCCACCAATGTCCAGCCGGGAATACTGATGCCTAAAAATGTCCAGCTGACCTCGGCGCAGTTGCCATCGCCGGTCAGCATGACTTTAAGGGTTTCCATGAACGGAAACACATCAAACATGTAATACAGATCAGGACCACAGGCGGGTACGCGCTCGGGGGGCAAGCTTTGCAGCCACAACTGACGGCTGGAAAACCCTCCGCCAATGAGCGCCGCCAATAGCCCAAAACCCGCATAAACGCGCCGCCCCCATCCACGTGGGTGGTGTACCAAGGCCAACAGTGCGAAGACGCCAACCAGCAGCACAAATACCCGCTGCGTCATACACAGCGGGCAGGGAATCAGGCCCATCACATGTTCCATGTAAAGAGCGATGGCGAGCAGCAGCGCACAAGCGACAACAATCAAGCCATTAATCGGGCGGATATCAGGAAACATAACGAGCCTCAGGGACGTGACTGAAAGGCGGAGTTTGAGCCATTATCGTGGCGGACGCTGCCCAGCTTCAGGCCCGACGTCTATTTGAGCTATTATAGTGTACCAAGGCACCGCAAACGCAATGGCCGAGAGCACATTATGAAACCCCAGCACTCCATTTCAGGCAGCTTTATTCCAGACCGCTTCACCCGCTGGTTATTACTCACCCTGGCGTTACTGGCGTTGACATGGGCAAGCGCTGGAGCCTGGGCCCAGGCCGAGGACCAGACCGCCGGCGGCGTGTACATTTCCCTGGGGGAGAGTTTGGTGGTGAATTACGGCGGCCAGGGGCGGCTCAAGTACTTGCGGGCTGACATTTCGTTGCGCGCCGCTAACTCCCGGGATGCCGGCATCGTGCGACATCACTTGCCGTTGATCCGAGGCAATCTGGTTTTGCTGTTCAGTCGCCAGGACGAGCAGGCGGTTAACACTCAGATCGGGCGGGAACAGCTGCGGCAGTTAGCCTTGCAGGAAATCAACGAACTCTTGGTCGAAGAGGAGGGTCGCCCCAACTTAGTGCAGGATCTGTTGTTCAACAATTTTTTAGTGCAGCACTAGCCGGAGCCCAGCCCACCAAGCGGCGACCCAGAGTCTCCCTCGGCCACCGATCCCGCCCGACCTGAGGGATCTTCCTGGCACCCCTCATACTGCCGGTAATAGCGGCGCATGTAGTCTTCAAAGCTGCCTTCCTCCTGCGCCTCCAACTCGCGCTGTTCGGCCAGAGACGCCTCGGCTAACTGGCGATATTCAGCCAACGTTTCGGGCTTCAGGGGGCGGTCTTCGAAGTGTTGCCGGTGCTGCTTGGCCAGGTTCATACTCAGCTGCGCAAAGCTCAAGTTCCCCTGCTCCATATCCGCTAAAAACCGCGCCGAAGGCGTCAGCTCAGGGTGATCCAGCTTCGCCACCTGATGCTGAACGGCCGCGCTAAAATAGTCGCCGCCGAACGAGGCATCCAATAACGCCGCACTCTGGCCAATGCTTGTCAGTAGCTCCTTCCCCCACTCATCCATCGCCCGCTCCGAGTCGCCACTCCAGAGTTTGAGCCCGGGTTCACGGCCTCGGTAAACAATGCGAGCCTGATTTTCCTGCAATTGATGATGCTCCACCTCGTCAGTGGTCGGGCTATCACTGAGTAGACAATGCAACAAGAAGGCGTCCAGAAAATGCATTTGCTCGGCGCTGATCCCCAGCGGGTGGTAAGGGTCTAAATCCACGCAGCGCACCTCCACATACTCTACGCCACCCAAA
>DAHVRW010000195.1 GCA_027322215.1 Marinimicrobium sp. | reverse complement strand
CCGTGCCCGGCATCGACAGCGGCTTTAACACGTTGGCGAATCTTGGCATTCGCACTCAGTTAGACGGCACTCTGCAAATTGTTGAAGACGGGCGCAGCACCGACTTCCGCGCCGCTATGGATAACCATTTTGATCAAGTGCGGCGACTGTTCGTCCCGACGGCGGCCTCAGACAATTCCCGGGTGGAAGTGGCTGGGCACAACAATCGTACTCAGCCGGGCAACTACGAAATCCAGATTACCCAGCAGGCGACCCGGGGCTATGTGCAAGGGGAGGCCCTTGCGGCAAACTTTCCCATCGACACCACGGGCAAGGATTATAGTTTTTCGATTCGCGTTAACGGAATTGATGCCGAGATTACGGTCCCCGAAGGGCGCGTATTTGACAGCGGTGAAGCGCTGGCTGCAGAGCTGCAAACCCTAATTAATGCCAACTCTGCCTTGCGTGCAGGCCGCGCCGCCGTCAACGTCGGTTTTGAAGGCGATCAACTGAAGTTCGAGTCCACCATTTCTGGCCGGGACAGCCGTGTAGCCATCACCGCCGTGGGCGCCGACGCCGCTGAGTTGGGCCTTATGGAAAACAGCGGGACTGTAGGCACCGACGTGCAGGGTACCATTAACGGCCGCGCTGCATTCGGTTACGGCGACATCTTGCGCGGCGCCGTGGGCTCCCCAGCAGAGGGGTTAGCCCTACGGGTTGCACCGGGCGCGACCGAAGCGACTGTGTCTTTTTCAGGCGGCTTCGGCAGCAATATGGCGACTATGATCGATGGTTATTTGCGCACCTCCGGATTACTGAGTATGCGTGAAGAAGCTATCCAAGAGGGGCTTCGCAAAGTAGAGGAAGACCGCGAAGCCGTAGATCGACGGAGCGAAGCTTTTCGCATCCGTCAGGAAGCCCAGTTTCTCGCTATGGAGCAGATTGTACGTAGTCTGAACGCTACCGGCGGTTTCCTGGACGGCCTCGTCGACCGCCTGCCGTTTACTGCTCCACCGCGGTAATACGCGTAGTTAGTCCGGTTACTTGTGTCATTCCCGTGCCCCTAGCCATGGGGCACTTTTCTCATTGCCGCCACCTTCGTCATTTCCACCATCCTTGCGATTCTGACCGCCCTCGTCATTCCCGCGCAGGAACGTCATCCTCGACTCCGATCGGGGACGGGAATCCATAGGGTTAGGCTCGTCGCAATTCAAAACCTGGATCCCCGCCTGCGCGGGGATGACGGTAGTGGCGGGGATGGCGGTAGGGGTGGTCATTCCCGCCAGTCTCGTCCTTACAGAGGATTGCTCAGCTGATCACCCGCAGTTTGGCGGAGTCTCGGCGTTTTTGGCCCCATACTAGATCTTCGATTTTCTTGCAGGTGTAGCCGGTGGGGGCTTTGGTGAGTAACTCTTGAACCAGGTCGCATCGGTAGTTGTGGCACGCTATGTCCAGCTCGTCCAGGATGATTTTGGTTTCGTCCCAAGACAGGCTGTGCTCTTCTGCCCGCATAATGCGTGGATGTTGGGTGCCGCTGACGGTATCGCCCACCAGCAGCTCTTCGAACAGTTTTTCGCCGGGGCGAAGGCCTGTGTATTCGATGCTGATATCGCCGTTGGGGTTTTTTTCGTCGCGGGTTTTCAGCCCGGAGAGGTGGATCATCCGTTTGGCCAGATCGACGATTTTAACAGGCTCTCCCATATCCAGCACAAACACATCACCACCCGTACCCATGGAACCGGCTTGGATGACCAGTTCTGCCGCCTCAGTGACGGTCATAAAGTAACGAATAATGTCTGGGTGGGTCACGGTAACCGGGCCGCCCGTCTTAATTTGCTGTCGAAATAATGACACCACCGAACCGGAAGAGCCCAGTACGTTGCCGAATCGGACCATGGTAAAGCGGGTGGTGCTCTGGCGCTTGGCAAGCCCTTGCAGGGCGAGCTCTGCCATGCGTTTGGAGGCGCCCATAATGTTTGTGGGACGCACGGCTTTGTCGGTAGAGATCAGCACAAAAGACTCGACCCCAGCGCGGATGGCGGCTTCGGCGCAGTACCAGGTGCCGTATACGTTGTTACGCACACCTTCAACCACATTATGCTCGACCAGGGGAACATGTTTGTAGGCAGCGGCGTGGTACACAGTGTGGACGCCAAACGAGCGCATCACGTTTTCCACCCGGTGCTCTTTTTGCACGGAGCCGAGCACACTGACCAGCCGGGTATCGGCATTGTGGGCGGCTAGTAACTGCTGCAGCTCCCGTTCAATGCTGTATAGGCTGAATTCATTGAGTTCAAACAGTACCAAAACCTTGGGGGATTGCTGAATGATCTGGCGGCACAGCTCGCCGCCGATGGAGCCCCCCGCGCCCGTGACCATCACCACCTTATCGGTGATGCAGGCGTTCAGAAGGTCGGTGTTGGGTTTGACCGGGTCGCGCCCCAGTAAATCGTCGATTTCGACGTCCTGAATGTGCTCAATGCGCGCCTTGCCGCTGAGAATGTCGGGTATAGCTGGCACAGTCTGTACCGAGACCTGCAGTGATTCCAGGTTCTTAATAATCTGCGCTCGGCGGGAATTCGGGGTGGTGCCCAGGGCCAACAGCACTTTGCTGGCGCCGTAGGTGCGCATCAGGGTATTCAGCATATCCGGCGGATGGATTCGGATGTTAGACAGCGAGTTACCCTGCAAGCCTGGGTTATCGTCCACAAAGGCCACGACACGGAAGGCCGTCCCTTGCAGCGCCAGGTTGAGCTGGTGCCCTGTATAACCGGCGCCATAGACAATCACGGCTTCTTTATTAACGTTGTCCTGGCGGGCTAAATAGGTCACTAGACTGCGCACGAGCAGCCGAGGCGAGCCGATTAGCACCAATGCGATGGCGAGGTAAATAAAAGGTACAGAACGGGGCAGCCGGGAGTCGGCGAAAAAGCTGCT
>DAHVRW010000194.1 GCA_027322215.1 Marinimicrobium sp. | reverse complement strand
GGATGCCTCATGAACGCATTGTTCAGTCGTTTCGGCTATATGCGCTTGGCCGCGTTGGTGTTGACGCTGTTGCCATTACTGGTGCTGCCGGCGCTGGGTGTATTTTGGCTGTTGCAGAGCCAGTGGAAGTGGTACTGGCTGTTCGCGCTACTGGGGTGTGGCGTGCTCGGTTACGGTCTGCATTGGCTGGATGCCCGCCGAGCGCTCAAATCCCTGGACGCTATCACCAAAGCCAGTCCCGATTGGCCCAGCGGCAGCGCCGGCGCTTGGGAGCGGGTAACCGCACTGGCCGAGCGCATCGACCCCGACGACTGGCCTTTAGATAATACCGGCAAACTCTGGGAATTGGGTCTGCTGACTCTGGATGAGGTGGCGCGTCACTATCACCCCGGGCGGGAGCGGCCATTGCTGGAGTTGACCGTGCCACACGCGCTGTTAATCAGCGAGCGGGCTAGCCGGGATTTGCGCCTGAGCATTAGCGAGCAGGTACCTTTTAGCCACCAGCTGACCCTGGGGAGTTTGGTGCGTTTACGCGGGTGGACGAAGCAGGTGGCTAAAGCCGAGGGCGTGTATCGGGTAGGCCGGGCACTAGCAGACCCGTTTGGCAGTGTGTTTCGCGAGCTGAGCCGCGGAGTGGGCAATCGCATTGTAGGCTTTGGTTCCGAACGCTTGCGGCGCTGGTTGTTGCAGGAATATGTGCGCAAAATTGGCTATTACGGCGTGGAGCTGTACAGCGGTCATCTACTGCTCACCGCGTCCGTCGCCGCGCAACAAAGTGTTGATGTGGCGACTGAAACGGACTGTTTGCGTATTCTGGTGCTGGGGCGAAGCAATGCCGGCAAGTCCAGTTTGATCAACGGCATGTTCGGTAAAATGACGGCCATGGCCGACCCTCTGGCGGATAGCACCCGCGCCCTCAATGCCTACCGTTTGGAGCGGGACGGCGAAACCCGCGCCGTAGTTGTGGACACGCCCGGCGTAGACAGTGAGTACTTACCCGACAGCGCGCTAAAAGACGCTGTAATCAGCTCTGATTTAATTCTGTGGGTCACCGCCGCGCCAAGGCCGGACCGGGGTGTGGAAAGAGTTTATCTGGAGCGCATCAGCGACTGGCTGACCTTGGCCAGCGCTCGGCGTCGACCAGCGCCGCTGATTGTGGCGGTGAGTTATATTGATCAGTTGTCCCCGGTTCAAGAGTGGGATCCTCCCTACAACCTCAACGAGCCGAGCACTCCCAAAGCGCGCACCATCAAATCCGCGATGGAGGCCATCGCCAACGACTTTGGCTTGGCTACCCGCGAACTGGTTCCCGTATGCCTTGCCAAAGGTCGCGAGTACAACGTGCAAGATGGCCTCTGGGCGGCCATTTTGTCCCATGAGGATGAAGCTCAGCGGGCGCGCTTTCTGCGTCTGCTGCCAGAGCGTCAGCGGGCCGAGAACTGGACGTTGATCTGGCGGCAATTGGTTAACACCGGCCGTCTGATCAGTGGCAAGCGACGCTCTAATGGGCCTGGGTGACGCGCCAGAATTCCATTGAGGTATCGAACCAGTTGGAGTTGGGCCAGTCTTAAGGAGTTACTTCTGTTGATGTGCCTTTGCGGGAGCGACCCGTGTCACAGCACCGGTGATTAAGCGCGACGATAGCATTCGCCCCGGTGGTACAGCTGGAAGTCGATTGACACCCCGTCTGTTAAGGAGAAAACCCTATGGCTCGCACTCCCTCCAATATGCTTCCTCTGGGCACGCCGATGCCCGATGTGGCGCTGCCGGACGTCGTGTCTGGTGAGACCCATCGGTTACATCAATACGCCGGCGAAAAGGGAGTGTTAGTCATGTTTATCTGCAATCACTGCCCCTTCGTTTTGCACATTGCGCCGTTTCTGGAAGAGCTGAGCCAGGAGTTGAACCTGATGGGCATCCAATGCATCGCCATTAGCTCCAATGACGTAGAGGCTTACCCGGATGACGCGCCAGACAAGATGGCACTGTTTGCGCAGAAGCACCAGTTGGCGTTTCCCTATTTCTACGATGAAACCCAGGAAGTTGCCAAAGCCTTCGATGCCGCCTGCACACCGGACTTTTACTTGTTCGACAAGGATTTGAAGTTAGCCTATCGAGGCCAGATGGACGACAGCCGGCCCGATAACGGCGTTCCCGTCAGCGGGCGGGATTTACTCAGCGCCGCCGAGCAAGTCAGCCGCGGTGAACAACCACCTCCGGCCTCTCAAAAGCCCAGTTTGGGATGCAATATCAAATGGAAAGTGCCGGGCGCGTCCGCGTAAAGCACTACGATATAAAGCGGCCCACCAATCTGGGCGCCGCGTTTTAAGCGTTCTGTGCTGGAGTGATGCATCGGGTATCTCTCCACTGCAGCAGCCACTGTTTCCTTACGGTTGGTTGCACTCGTCGAGCCGCAGATCGGCACCGCAGCCGCTCATCTTTCAAACATCAATGCTTTCGTAACATCACGGCGCGAATGACTTTCCCACTGACGCCCGTGAGAGTTTGATGCCCCTCGTGTTGTGAAATTCGCCACAAACGAAAATAGTTATCATTAGCTATTGCAACGCAATGTAAATGGGATGTATTATCATTCGCGTTTTGGGTCGCCAGTTTTGCGGGCCCCCATAAAGCAAAAAATACGATCAGCTATCAGCAAACAGGACCATCAAAAACAAAACGCGAGGAAGTGCATGAATAAAACATTGAGAGCGGCCTTGGCGTCGTTGCTAGCGGCCGGCGCGGGGTTCGCCGTTGCGGCTGATGAAAACGAAATCGATTTGGGCCGCACGGTTGTTACGGCGGCGGGATTTGAACAAAAAGTCGCCGATGCGCCCGCAAGCGTAAGCGTAGTGACCCGCGAAGAGCTTGAAGGCAAACCGTACGGGAGCTTGGCCGATGCGTTGCGGGACGTCGAAGGCATCGACGTGGGCAGCGGCTCAGATAAGAACGGCAATACCGCCATCAGTTTGCGTGGTCTGCCACCGGACTACACTTTGGTG
>DAHVRW010000193.1 GCA_027322215.1 Marinimicrobium sp. | reverse complement strand
CAAAAACTGCAGCAGAAGAGCTTAAGTGCCAATCTGTCCGCTCTGCCTCTATACGAGGTGGAGAATCTGTTTGTTCATTCCGAGTCTCTGACCATGCGCGGCATAGATGCCGATCAGCTGATTTTTTCCGGGGAAGAGCTGACACTGCTGGATAACCAGCAGGTAGCCGAGCTAATGTGCCGCCAGGATCAACTTTTGAGCTTTTGATGTGCCATGAGTACTTTGCATACGGTTAATAAATCGCCCTTCTCCCATACCACATTGGCGTCCTGTTTGTGCGTGTGCCAGCCGGGGGATGCGCTGCTGCTGATCGAGGACGGCGTATACGCGGCTCTGGCATCCTCACCTCAAGCGGAACAGCTGCAGCAGGCACACAAGGCCGGCGTGCGGCTCTACGCTCTGGAGCCGGATCTTGGCGCTCGTGGGCTGAGCGGCCAACACGTCGAGGCCATTGAGCTGGTTGATTACACCGGTTTCGTGCGTCTCAGCGCCGAACAACAACGCGCGCAAAGCTGGTACTGAGCCGTGTCACTGTGGGTTGATGGACAGGAGTACGCCACCGACAAGGAAGGTTACTTGGTGCACCGGGACAACTGGAGCCCGGCGCTGGCCGAAGCCTTGGCCCTGCGGGAACAGATCGCACTCACGCCTGAGCATTGGGAAATTATTAATCTGTTACGAGATTTTTATCAGCGTTACGAATTGGCGCCGGCTATGCGGCCGCTCGTTAAACAGGTTGCTCAAAATTTGGGGCCCGAAAAAGGCCGCAGTATTTATCTGCTCCAGCTCTTCCCTCCGAGCCCCGCCAAAATCGCCAGCAAAATAGCCGGCTTACCCCGCCCGACCAACTGCCTTTGAAAACCCATAGGAATTAGTCTTCCTGCCTCAGGGCGACGCCAGAAACTCCCGGTAGGGAAATAGACCAAAAACCCCACCCGTATGCACAAACACAATATCGTTACAGTCTTGGAAGCGCCCATTCTTGAGCTCTGTTAACAATCCGTGAAAGGCCTTGCCGGTATACACGGGATCGAGCACGACACCTTCTGTGGCGGCCATCAGGCGAATGGTATCAAACACCTCCGGGCCCGCTTGGGCGTACCCCTCGCCTATGTAGGCATCGTTCACCTCAAGCTGATCGGGGTTGGGAGTTAGCTTGATAGAGTATAAGCGGCACAGTGTGTCGATATCCGCGTCTACTTTTTGCCGAAAGTATTCCGCGTCATCGCACACCGCCATCCCCAGAACCTGTGTCTTAGGACAATACGCCTGATGCCCCAGGAACAAGCCCGCCAGGGTACCACCGGAACCACAAGCGCTGACAACATACTCTGGTGTTATATGGCATTGTCGATAGTCGGCTTGCAACTCCCGGCTCGCCTGCACATAGCCCCAAGCGCCGTGGCTGTCGCTAGCGCCGGTAGGGATGACCCAAGGCTTAAGCCCCTGCTCACGGCATTCGTCCGCCCAGGCATCTAATAATTTCGGTAACTCCGCTTGATAGGTATGGGCGGAGTAAGTGCGAATCTCAGCTCCAGCCAACTGATCCAGCAGGTAATTACCGTCGGGAAATCCGTCCGGGCGCCCTCTTAATACCAGACACACTTTAAGTCCGAGCTGAGCCCCGATCAGCGCCGTGGCCCGGCAGTGATTCGATTGTAGACCGCCACAGGTAATCAGGGTATCGCAGCCCTGCTCCAAGGCTCTGGCCAGGATGAATTCCAATTTACGAATTTTGTTGCCGCTGAGCACACTACCCGTTAAGTCATCCCGTTTAAGCCAAATACGGGGCCCGCCAAAGCGGTCGGAAAGGCGATTTAAGGGCTGGAGTGGTGTCGGCGTTTGTGCCAGGGAAAGACGAGGAGGAATCTCAAATGAATGGGACATAATAAACGCCCTTACGAACAAGGGCCGCAGTGCGGCCCGAGTACGATGTGCCGATGATTACCGGCTATACGGACTTAATCGTGCCTTTAGGCAGCACCGCGTGCACGGCCACTTTTTGGAATTTCAGCTCTGTGCTGTCGTTGACCTGCAGCACGATGTAGTTGTCGTCTACCTTGCTGATCTTGCCCAGCATACCACTGGTCATGATCACTTCGTCGCCTTTATTCAATGCCGATACTAAATTTTGATGTTCTTTCTGTCGCTTACGCTGGGGGCGGATAATGAATAGGTACATAAACCCAAACAGCCCAGCGAACATCACCAGTGTAACCATGGGGTTCGCACCCTGGGGCGCTGCATCCTGAGCCATGGCGGCGGGAATAAAGAAATCCATGCAATAGCCTCTCGTAATTCTAAAAGGGGCTAACTTTACCCTGTTTGGTTAACCTAGGCAATTGCGGCTGATAGCGAACGGGCGGGAAAAAGCGGCCCGCCCGAAGGCGGACCGCAAAGCTTCGGCTACTGTAGCCGAAGGGTTGGAACGATTAGGCGTAGTCGCGGAACAGTTTCCGGAAAACGCTGGGCGACAAACCGGTCCAACGCTTAAACGCGTTGGTAAAGCTGGTCCGGTCAGAGAAATCCAGAGTTTTGGAAACGGCATCCACGCTCATCTGCCGATCAATTAAGTATTTTATGGCATAGTGAAAACGCAGACTGTCACGCAACTGGGCAAAATTTGCGCCTTGTTGCTGCAACCGGCGTTGGAGCGTACGCTTCGACAAGCCGAGTTCTTCGGCAATATGATCAATCGCTAATGACGACTGGCCAACCCGACGGTGCAGTACCTCCAGTACCCGGGTGGAAACTCCCTCTGTTTCAGGAATCTTCGCCAACTCGAGATACTCGTGGTACGACAGCACCCCAGGAGTGGCGAAAGCATAAGGTGTTCCTTCTCCTAAACGATCATCAATGCGTTGTAGCTGAATCATAACGGCGTCTCCTTCTGCCAAATTTAACAGGCATTTATTGGGTGAACAGTTCCGGTGCTCCAGCGTCGTTTTCCGCGCAGGTTTACACCAGCCAAGTTTACAAACCAAACTCCGGCTTACCTTGCCGGAGTTATGGGACCTTGAAGTCGCATCAGGGCTC
>DAHVRW010000192.1 GCA_027322215.1 Marinimicrobium sp. | reverse complement strand
GGATCCTGCTGGCGGTGTCCAATTTTTTTGTGGTGTTTTGGCCTTATCTCCTGGCGCTGACGATAGCTGTCACCCTGGGGATGCGCCACTACGTGCGTTCCGATAACGGCAGTCGAGTGTGGGGCCGCCACAAGCTGCGCATGCCCATTGTCGGCGATATTATCGAGCGCGCGTCCATGGCGCGCTACGCTCGCTCCTTCGGCCTGATGCTGCGCTCGGGCCTGCCGTTGAACACTGCCCTGAGCTTGTGCGCCAAAGCCATCGACAACCCTTACTTAGAGGACAAAATCCAGGCCATTCGAGCCGGTGTAGAGCGGGGTGAGGGGCTGTTCCAAACCCATCTGAACAGCGGCATGTTCACGCCTCTGATACTGCAAATGATCGCCGTGGGCGAGGAGAGCGGCGAGGTGGATCGGTTGATGACCGAAATGGCCGAGTTCTACGAGCGAGAAGTCGATTACGATGTGAAGCGCTTAAGCGACCGGATCGAGCCGATCATCGTGCTGATCATGGCGGGCTTTGTCCTGATTCTGGCGTTGGGCATATTCTTGCCTATGTGGGACCTGTACAGCGTCCAGCAAAGCTAATGGCCGTTTCCCGGTCAACACGCGTTATCGAGTGGTTGCTGGTGGCGGCCATCATCGGCGTGATTCTGGCGTTGACCGCGATCTTCTACGGGCGCATGGCCGAGGACGTCCGGCGCCTGAGTTTTGAAACCACCGCCGAGCACTTTCGTGTCGGCGTGACTGCCGTGCGTGTTTACACCTACGTGCATCGGGATACCGAAGATCTGGCGCAGGGGATCGAGTTATACGCCGCCTTGCCAGGTGGGCCGCAGCGCCTTGCTCCAGAGATCCCTACGCGGGCGTTTATCAACGAGCACGGCTGGCCCGCGGCCAGCGACTCAACCAAAACCCATTCGTCGAGTGCCGAGGCCTGCGTGCAGCTTTGGTATGCACTCCTGCAGCAGCCACCGAGGGCCGTTATCGAGGACGCCACACGGGGAGAATACCAAGTGTCCCTGACCGAACAGGGCCTGTGTCGTTACCGGCCCAAGGGTCTGAGCCAGCCGGACGCCCACTTTACCTACTCGCCGGTTACGGGCGCCGTCACGCTACAGTCCGAGTGATTAAAGCAACACAAAACGGTAAGGGTCAGGTGTGGACTTGCACAACGCAATGTGTAATTATGTGCCAGTCTGTCGGGTTTTTGACTGAACGGCCTGCTTATGACTGTTCGGGGTGCTGACTGACGGAGACTGGTCACCTATTGATTAGAAATAACAAAACAACCTCCAACGGAGCCACTATTATGAAACAGCAACAATCCGGTTTTACGCTGATCGAACTGATCGCGGTTATTGTGATCTTGGGCATTATTGCGGCGACTGCGATACCGCGTTTTATTAACCTGTCTGACGCTGCGAGAGAGGCCACCGCACAAGGTATCGCAGGCTCAATAGAAAGTGCGAGCGCGCTGAACTACGCAGCCGCTGTCGCGGAAAATGCTGGCTTGACCGTTCCGAGCGAATCCGAACCACTGCCAGTTACCAACTGTGCTCAGGCTGAACTGAATGCGATTATTCAGGGCGGAATTCCTACTGGTTACACCGTGGGCGGGCCCACAACTGTTCTGACTCTGGGTGAGACTGCGCTGTGTGAACTTGAACATGCAGATCTTTCAAGCGCGGTAAGCTTCACCATCTATGGTGCGCCCTAAATTACTTAGGGTGCCTCGAAAAGCTCGTCATTCCCGCGTAGGCGGGAATCCATGCTTTCCTTGGATGCCGCTTGCGCAGGCATGACGACAAGGGGCACGCTCAGAGCTTCCTTGAGTCCTTATGCTGAACTATGGGTCGTCAAACAAGAGGTTTTACACTAATCGAGCTGCTTGCCATCATCGTTTTGGTGGGCACACTCTCTATCGTGTTTATGGCCCGTCTTGATAACTCAGACGTTGCCAGCGTACAGGCAAGCCGCGACACCCTTGTCGCGGCTTTGTCTTTTACCCAACAGGCTGCCATGGCCAGGTCAAGCCAGAATTACACCGTTGCTATCAGCCTGTCTGCTCACACTGTCTCCGTCACCGAAAACAGCGCTCCGGTCCCCGCGTACACTTATGCCTTACCCACTGGTGTCGCGATTACCGAGGGTACCGGCAACTATGTTTTCGACAAGTTAGGCCGAACCACGCCGGGCGCAATCACGCTGACCAAAGGTGATGCATCTGCCCGCATCTTCCTGGAGGGCAGTGGTTATGCGCACTGGTAACGCCTGCCGACATCAATCCGGTGTCACCCTCGTTGAGCTTATCGTTTTTATTGTCGTTGTCACTCTCGCGCTGGGCGGATTGCTGAGCGTGTACCGCCACTCGGTCGTCAACAGTGTCGATCCTCTGGTGCGATTGCGTATGTTGGAGTTGGCACAGTCCCAACTGGACATTGCACTAACGCTTGGTTACGACCAGAACACCCCACCCGGTGGGGTGCCTGCTTGCGGCAGTCTGGTGCCCTCCGCCCCGGCCTGTATCGGCAGCGGTGGAGTCAGCGTGCTCAATAACCAGGTGGACAGCCCTTTTCCCGGCTATACCCGATCCGTTACGGTCGTCGCGGCGGGTACCGATTTGCAATTGGCCAATGATCAGGCCAAACGCATCACCGTTGTGGTCAGCGCGCCCAATGGCGAATCTCTGACGCTCACGGCTTACAGGACCAATTTTTAATGGCGCGGCTGACCAACAAAGGTTTTACCTTGATCGAGCTGGTCACTGTGCTGGTCATTCTGTCGATCCTGGCGGTTGTGGGTAGCCGCTTTGTGGTCAGTGCCACTCGCTCTTATCAACTGACACAGCACCGCGCGCACTTGACCAACACCGGGCGCCTGGCGCTGGAGCGCATGACCCGGCAACTGCGCGGCGCACTGCCGCACAGCCTGCGCATTACCGATGGGGGTGAGTGCCTACAGTTTTTTCCCATTGCGGCCGGCGGCAAATACCTGGCCGATGTTCCGAGTATCGCCAATCAGGTAGCCCCTACCGATACCATCGCGGTTATGCCTCACGATGTGAGTTTTGGAAATGCGCAGTAT
>DAHVRW010000191.1 GCA_027322215.1 Marinimicrobium sp. | reverse complement strand
CTCGGCACAGATTGCCTGAGGTGTCCACTACCATGGAGCCGCCATCGAACACCAGCTCATCCTGAGCCCCCATGAGGTTCACATAAACGATCGGCATAAGCCCCTCACGGGCGCGTTCGGCGACCATCTGCTCACGCTGGCTCTGCTTGCCCTTATGAAATGGCGAGGCATTGAGATTAATCATTAGCCGCGCACCCGCCTCCCGGGCCTGCGCCATCGGACGGCTATGCCAAATGTCCTCACACACACTGAGCGCGGTAGGAATTCCTTCAAGGTCAAAGACGGCGGCGCGATCGCCCGGCGTAAAATAGCGTACCTCATCAAAAACTTGCACATTGGGCAGGCACTGTTTGGCGTATTCACACACCAGGGTAGAGCCACGAATCACGCCCGCCATGTTGAACATGCGGCCGTTAATGACCCGTGGATAACCCAGAATCAGTGTAATGCGTAAATTCGCCCTTTTGAGCTCTTCCAAAGCCCGCTCCACCCTCAACCCCANGCTGGGGCGCAGAAGCAAGTCTTCCGGGGGATAACCGCTCAGTACCAGCTCAGGAAATACGATCGCTCTCGCCCCAAGCTGCTCCTGAGCGTAGCGGGCCTGAGCCAGTACCTTTTGGGTGTTGCCCGGGATATCCCCCACCAGGGGGTTGATCTGGGCCAGGGCAAGAGTGACTTTGGTCATGGTCAGTGTCCCTTTCGGTGCGATCTTTGTGACTGAGCCGCGAGTGCGTATACTAAGGGTTCGGTGACGTGGCATAGCTGTCTATGCAGAGGCGCCGATTGTTCTTCATGCATCGTCTCGCCGCGGGACGGGCATTGTCGGCAAAAAAGGCCTACGAGGCAAAAATAAATTACATCGGGCCTCTGCCAGTGATTCGGTAGCCACTACTACACCATGAATGCATCCACGATGAATACAGCCTCCGTTCAGCGTATTCCCAATTACAGCACTTACGACCTGTTGCGGGTGTATACCTATTATCGCACGCTCCTGGGCAGCCTACTGTTATTGATGTTTCAGGGGCAAGTCGCCCCCACGGTTTTGGGCTACGAACACCCGACACTATTTTTTTACACCTCGGCCATTTATACCGCCTTAAACATTATTACCTTAGCGCTTTTGTGGCGCGCTAAATTTTTGCCATCGGTGCAACAGCTGTTTGTGCTATTGCTGATTGACCTGCTGGCGGTTGGTTTACTGATGCACGCCAGCGGCGGCGCCATGAGCGGGCTGGGCTATTTGCTATTAGTGGTAGTGGCAGCGGGCGGTATGCTTTTGCCGGGTCAGCTGGCGGTGTTATTGGCCGCCCTCGCCAGTATTGCCGCATTAATCGAAAGTATCAGCCGGATCTGGCTGTTCTCAGCGGATACGCAAACCATTTTTTCGTCCGGCATTCTGGGCGCATTACTGTTTTTTACCGCGATTGCCTTCCAGTACCTGACCAAAAAACTGCGCACCACTCATCTTGAAGCTCAAGCTCAAGCCGAGCACGCCGCTCATTTGCAAAAGCTGGCGCAACTGATCGTTGAGCGCATGCGCACGGGAATTTTGGTTCTGACGCCGGACCAGCGGGTCGACTTGTTCAACAAATCCGCCGCGGATCTGCTCGCCATCCCCGGCAGTAAACTGAATAGCTTGACGCTTCAGGACATACCCGAGCTGGAAGAACAACTGCAGCAGTGGCGCCAACACACCTCTCCCCTGCCGATTGTGCGGGTTGGCGCCCGCAGTGCCAACGAAGTGAAGATAAACTTTGCCCCGCTGGCCGAGAACGAGCCGTCGGATATTTTGGTGTTTGTGGAGGACAATCGCCTGATCACCCAACAGGCCCAGCAGTTAAAACTGGCGTCTTTAGGGCGTTTAACCGCCAGCATCGCCCACGAGGTGCGCAATCCACTGGGCGCCATCAGTCATGCGGGCCAATTGTTGGCGGAGTCAGACAATCTCAAAGCGGACGATTTGCGCCTGCTGTCGATCATTGAGACCCACAGCAAACGGGTCAATCAAATCATTGAGAATGTATTGCAACTGTCCCGGCGCCGCACCGCCACACCGCAGCAAGTGCAGCTTGATCAATGGCTGCCAAAGTTTATTCCCGACTACCGCAATGAGTCCGGCCACGACGACAACATCGAGTTGCGGCTGCTGTCGAGCGATATTCCCGCCAAATTCGACCCGGACCAACTGCACCAAGTGCTGAGCAACCTGTGCGACAATGGTCGACGCTACAGCAAGCAGGTGCTGGGGAAGGGCCGGGTGTTGTTGGAAGCCGGTATTGAGCAGAACACGCAACAGCCCTATATCCGGGTTATCGACTGGGGGCCAGGCATCAATCAAGCGGAACACCGGGATATTTTCGAGCCGTTTTACACAACCTCCACCACTGGCTCGGGCCTGGGCTTGTACATTTGTAAAGAGTTGTGCGAAGCGAATCAGGCATTTATTCATTACACCCGCACCCGGGAGGGCCAAAGTTGCTTCCACATTCAACTGGCGCACCCGGACCGAGCGCTGTAAACACTCAATCGGACGCGCCGTTAGTCAATCACAGGAAAGGGTGTACGGCGTTATGAAACCCTCGGAGGCAGGACGCCGACGCGGAACGTACAGGGAGGTATACACAGTGTGTCTCATAACGCCATACATCCTTTCCTCTACTATCTACCGGCACGATCAGCAATAACGAGGAGCATAAAACGATGAGCCGCAAACGCGCCCTGGTGATTGACGACGAGCCGGATATTCGCGAGCTTTTGGAAATCACCCTGGGCCGCATGCAGATCAACACCGACAGCGTAGACAGCGTCCAGCGAGCCAAAGACCACCTGGATAAAGCCAAGTACGACTTGTGCCTGACGGACATGCGCTTGCCGGATGGCAACGGGCTGGAAATCGTTGAGTACATTCAACAACACCACCCCAGCCTGCCCGTTGCGGTGATTACCGCCCACGGCAGCATCGATACCGCGATCGAGTCCATGAAAGCGGGCGCCTTCGACTTTGTCAGCAAACCGGTAGATTTGGGTGCACTGAGGAAGCTGGTCACCACCGCCATACAGTCCAGCGAACTGCCGGAAAAAAGCGATCAGAACCACGGCCTGA
>DAHVRW010000190.1 GCA_027322215.1 Marinimicrobium sp. | reverse complement strand
ACTGGCGACTCATCCAGGCTCGACGTACCCTGCGTAATCATCCCATCGGCAGGCACCCGGTCTCCGGGACGCACCAATATAGGGTCATTAACCCGCAAGGACGCGGCGGGAACCTCCCGCTGCCTACCGTGGGCGTCAAGCATAAGCGCCGTTTTCGGCACCAGCGACGTTAACGCCCGGATGCCAGCGCGGGCGCGGCCGGCGGCCACACTCTCCAGTAACTCACCGACGGAAAACAAAAAGACCACCGCCGCGGCCTCTTCCGCCTCACCAATCACGAGAGCCCCCAGCGCCGCGACCGACATAAGCGTTTCGATCGAAAACGGCGTACCGGAACGCGCCAGCGCAAGAGCCTGGCGAGCAAACGGGAACACACCCACCATCACCGCGATGGCGAACACCCAGGCGCCATAGTTCGGCACCAGCAACGCCGCTCCATAGGCAGAGCCCATTAAAATACCGAGGGCGACCACCTGTTTGCCGTTACGGGTTTGCCACCAACGCGGCGCCGACGATGAATCGTCCATGAGCGTTTCCGAACCCATGGGCCGGACTGCCGTCACACCAAAACCAAGGTCCTTGATAACTTTTTCAATATCAGCAGCTTGCGTGACAGAATCCGGTGCCAGGGTCAGCTCCAGTCGCTCTGTAGCAAAATTCAGCTGAATATCAGACACCCCGGGCATGCGCGCCAGCGCAGTTTCAACCTTTCCAACGCAACTGGCGCAGTCCATGCCTTCAATACGATAGTGCATGAGGTTTCCTCCTGTAATGAAACCATCATCAACCCTCTAGCGGCTTTAAGGTCAAGCATTTTGAATGCCGTTCGTATCCAACGGGGTCATTTTGAATGTTGCGCGGTCAAAGCCTATAGTTACTTTAGCGTTGTTTAATGTTGAGACAAGAGAGCCTGTCATGCCCATCAAGATCGGCCAACTGGCCAAACGCACCGGATTCACCGTGGAAACCATCCGCTATTATGAGAAGGAAGGGTTATTGCCCGAGCCGGCGCGCAGCCATGGTAACTACCGTTTGTATGGCGACGAACATATTGAACGCCTGCGGTTTATCCGGCACTGCCGAACGCTGGACATGGCGCTGAGCGAAGTGCGCATCTTGCTGCAGTACCGGGACACTCCGTACGAAGACTGCGGCGATGTGAACGCATTGCTGGATGAACATATTCAGGCGGTCGAGGTTCGGATGAGGGAGTTAGCCCAATTAAAGCAGCACCTCACGGTGTTGCGGCAAAAGTGCTCAGACCGGGCACCCACAACGTCATGCGGGATTTTGCGGGCGCTTGCCGACCAGTCCTGCCACACATAAAACCGCCGCCTGCGCACCCAGACATATGAGGAGGTAACAATGCTTGTTTTCGAGCCTGTTTTTACCGAAGGTCTGGCGCAGATTTCTTATATGGTCGGCGACAGCAAAACGGCCGTGGCCGCGGTCATCGACCCTCGCCGCGATATCGATATTTATTTGACTATGGCAGAGAACGGGGCCTGCAAATAACCTATGTAATCGAAACCCACATTCACGCCGATTTCGCCTCAGGGGCCCAGGCGCTGGCGAGCCGCACGGGGGCGCAACTTATTGGGGGGCGCTCCGATGCCTACCAGTTCGACCTTCGTCAAGTCAGCGGGGGCGAGACCCTGACGCTGGGACAGGTAAGTCTGCAAGTCATGCACTCTCCCGGGCACACGCCTGAGCATATTTCATTGCTGCTGTTCGACGCTCAGCAAGGCGATGAGCCTTTTGCGCTGTTTACCGGCGACACATTATTCAATCTGGACATTGGGCGCCCTGACCTATTGGGTGACGACAGCAAACGGAGGCTGGCCGGGGAGCTTTACCAAACGCTGTTCACTCGCTACCGACCCCTTGGGGACCGGATAGAGGTTTACCCCTGTCATGGTGCAGGTTCAGCATGCGGTAAGTCCATCGGTGATCGGCGCCAAACCACGCTGGGCAACGAGCGTCTTTTTAATCCGGCGTTGCGAGACGCGAGAGATGAAGAAACGTTTGTTCAATGGACACTGGCTGATCTTCCAGAGCCGCCGCGTCACTTTGCGCGCTTGAAGCAATTAAACGCACAGCCGATCAAGGAATCCTCAGGCCCCACTTTACCGCCGCCGTTATCACCCCATGAGCTTCAAACCCGGGCCGCCGATGACGACGCCCAGCTCGTGGATATCCGTTCGATATTAGCGTTCGGTGGCGGCCATGTACCGGGTGCTATCAATATCCCGCTGCGTACCGAATTCGTCAACTGGGCCGGCTGGATGCTGGATGACACCCGCCCGATTTTGCTGGTGGGCGAATCCGTCGGCGACATCTACCAAGCCGTTACCCACCTCTACCGCATCGGCTTGGATAACATCGAAGGTTACCTGCGCAACGGTATGACCGACTGGCAGAATGCCGCGCTGCGGTTAAATAACGTGCAGCAATGGACCGTGCACGAACTCAATGCGCAGCGTGACGAAGCAGATGTACAGGTGCTCGATGTGCGCAGCCCGAATGAGGTCGCCAAAGGCAAGGTCCCCGGCGCAAAACATATCTTCGTCCCACACCTTACTGACCGGCTCGATGAGCTGGATACCGATAAAACCATTGCCACCTATTGCGGATCCGGCTACCGCGCCTCCATCGCCGCCAGTATTCTGAAACAAGCCGGGTTCCGCGCTGTGGCCAATGTGCCGGGCTCTTGGCTGGCGTGGAAGGCGGCGGGGTTGCCGGTTGAAAAGTGAGCTGCGACGTATGAGTGCGCGCGCCCGTCCCTGAGCTCAGTCGCTTTTCATACATAAGCCCGTTGAAATTCGGGTAAAGCGGTCTGCCCGTCCGCAATTCAGCGTATCTGCCTTGCGGGTACCGCATACAGTGGTCAGGCTCATTCATTACGCAGCTCGGCACCTGGCACAAGGCGCCCTATCGCTGTATCGTCGTGATCCCCTACCCGGACAGCCTTACCTCGAGCTGGCACGCATCCCGCCAAGCAGGCAAAATAGGCAGCCGCTTGGGCGAAGGCGGGCCCTAGGACGCCAGAAAACCACCTGTTATCAGTTGAGATTTATGAGCAAAGTAGCGACACCTCCCCATACTCCGATGATGCAACAATATCTGCGTATTAAGGCCCAGCATCCGAACGAGCTGCTGTTCTACCGTATGGGCGATTTTTATGAATTGTT
>DAHVRW010000018.1 GCA_027322215.1 Marinimicrobium sp. | reverse complement strand
CGAGTTAATGCAATAGCGCAAGCCTGTCGGGGCCGGTCCATCGGGAAAGACATGACCCAAATGCGAACCACAGCGCCGGCACAGCACTTCGGTGCGACGCATGCCGTAGCTGGAATCAAATTCTTCCTGAATCTTCTCGTCTTCTATAGGCGCGTAAAAACTGGGCCAACCGCAACCGGCGTCGTATTTGGTGTCCGATTCAAATAGCGGCTCTCCGCAGCAGCGGCACTGGTAGGTTCCATCGCGAAAAACGTTCCAATACTCACCTGTAAACGCTGGCTCTGTGCCTTTTTCACGGCAAATGCGGTACTCTTCTGGAGTCAGCCTTTCACGCCAATGCGCATCGTCGAATATCTTTGGTTTCTGCATGGCTATCACCACCTTGAGTATTTCTTGACGCATCACGGGAATTTCTTGACACATCACAGGAGTAGACCCGATGATTTGCGAATCATCACGCTTCTTACCAGGACATCTTACTGCAAATGAGCACCATTAAAAAATCCGCCAAGCTGGAAGGGGTTTGCTACGACATCCGTGGCCCCGTGCTGGAGCATGCCTACCGGATGGAAGAAGAGGGCCACCGGATCCTGAAGCTGAATATTGGCAACCCGGCGCCGTTTGGCTTTTCGGCGCCGGATGAAATCATTCAGGACGTCATCTTAAATCTGCCCAACGCCGAGGGTTATACCGCCTCGCGGGGGCTGTTTCCTGCGCGCAAAGCCATTATGCACGAGTGCCAGCGACTCGATATTCCGGGCGTGGAAATTGACGATATCTTCCTGGGCAACGGCGTCAGCGAGCTGATTGTGATGGCGATGCAGGGGCTGCTGAACAATGGTGATGAGGTGTTGGTGCCCTCACCGGACTACCCGTTGTGGACCGCGGCGGTGAACTTGGCAGGCGGCAAGGCGGTGCATTATCGCTGCGACGAACAGTCTGACTGGTTTCCAGATGTGGCCGACATGGCCAGCAAAATTACCGATAAAACCCGTGGCATAGTGGTGATCAACCCCAACAACCCCACGGGCTCGGTCTACAGCAAAGAAGTTCTGGAGCAGATCGTCGCGCTGGCGCGGGAGAAAAACCTGATTTTGTTTGCGGACGAAATCTACAGCAAAATTCTTTATGACGACGCGGAGTTTATTCCCATGGCGCGTCTGGCCCCGGATTTGCTCTGTGTCAGCTTTAACGGGCTGTCAAAGTCGTATCGGCTGGCGGGGTTTCGCTCCGGGTGGATGGTTATCAGTGGTGCGAAACACCGGGCCCAGAACTATCTGGAAGGGTTGGAAATGCTCGCGTCGATGCGCCTGTGTGCCAACGTGCCCGGTATGTATGCTGTGCAAACGGCGTTGGGGGGCTACCAGAGTATCAATGAGCTGGTCATGCCAGGGGGGCGGTTGCGTGATCAAAGAGACGCCGCGTTGAGCGCGATCGACGCCATCCCGGGCATGAGTTGCGTCAGGCCCAAAGGGGCGATTTATCTGTTTCCCAAACTGCATTTGGATTACTACAAAATCAAGAACGATGAGCAACTGGTATTGGACTTTCTAGTCCGAGAGAAAATTCTGCTGGTGCAGGGCACAGCGTTTAACTGGCCCGAGCCGGACCATATGCGTATTGTGTTTTTGCCCCGCGAGGATGAGTTAACCAAGGCCATTGGCCGGCTGGGCGAGTTTCTGGAGCGCTACACCCAGTAACGGTGAACGGCGTACCATGGCCGATATCCATATTGCGGACTTTTACAAAGACGCGGCGCGTATACTGATCCAGCTGTACAATCAGTTTCCCCGCCCGACGCTGCTGTTTGTTGAAGACATAGCCGGACCCGACACCCCTGATGACTTCGGTTTGCATAGCGAGCGTCATCAGGCGTGCCTGGCCACCATGCTGTGGCTAGCCAAAGCCGGCTACATTCACTATGAGAGCCTGGTGCGGCAAGAGGCGCTGGATCAGGCCACGCTGACCCAGCGCGGATTTACGCTCCTGGCCAGCCGCCTGCCGATTGTTGACGTCCCTGGCCTGACTCCACCGGATGAAGAATCGCTCCATGGTGATCAGCCTGCTCCGGAAATCGCCACCCAGACCAATGGCGCTAACCTCCTGCGGCAGGTGCTTCAGTACGGTTCGTCCATGGCCATTGAGCAGGTCATGCTGACGTTGTTGCACCAGTCGCGGCACCACCTATAGCGTTTCTTTCGTATTTTCTGTTGTTTCCGTTTTTGCCGGATTTGGATGTTTCGCGGAACACCCAGCGAGCGTTCAACATGGTTTGCCATGGGCAGCGTAGGAAAATCACCGACGGCGTCAGAGTCAGGGGGCCTCTATGAGGCGCCTGTATCTGGTAGAATGGCGGGTTTTCGGTGGTGTGTCGGCGCCTCAATGCAAACCAAACAGCTTGGCGCGCTCGCTTTCGTAGGAAAATGTCTCGCCTTTGGCGGCCGCCTCGTGACGTCGTTCGTCCAGAGCCTGGAAGCGGGCGATTTCGTCATCGGGCATGTAATGTAGGCAATCACCACCAAAAAACCACAACAGATCCCGGTGCAAAAGCGGCATCAGGTGGGGGTAGGCCGCGACGACCCGGCTGAGAACCTCTTGGCCCTCGAACAGAAAGTTGTCCTGCTTTGAGCTTCGGCACAATCTTTCCAGGCGTTCGATAAACTCCGTGTGCTCAGTTTCGCATTCATCCAGTACAAACGGCGGTTGCTGCTGGGCTTGTTGCACAAAATCCCTAAGCAGGCGCAGGTGATACTCCAGATATTGAGTGTTATCACGCGCTGGTTTAATGACAGACATAGTTACCTCGAGCTTGGTCGGCCCCGAATTCGTGGCCGATGATAAAGAGTAGGAGCATTATGACAGCTGCACTATCCATTAGAAATCTCACCAAAACGTATGGAGACGGATTCCAAGCGCTCAAGGGAATCTCTTTGGAGGTTCAGCCGGGAGATTTTTTCGCCCTGTTGGGCCCCAATGGCGCTGGCAAATCCACCACGATTGGGATTATTTGTTCCTTGTTGCGTAAAACCAGCGGGGCGGTGGAGGTATTCGGCATCGACACCGATACCCATTTTTCCCAAGCCAAGATGAATATCGGTGTCGTGCCCCAAGAATTCAACTTCAGTATGTTTGAGAAAGTGCTGGATATCATTACCCAGCAGGGCGGTTATTACGGTATTCCGGTTAAGCTGGCGCGCGAGAGGGCGGAAAAGTATCTGCGCCAGCTGGGTCTGTGGGATAAGCGCAATACACCGGCTCGGATGTTGTCAGGGGGAATGAAGCGGCGGCTGATGATCGCCCGGGCGCTGGTGCACAACCCGGGCCTGTTGATTCTGGATGAGCCTACGGCGGGGGTGGACATTGAGTTGCGCCGGTCCATGTGGGATTTTCTTAAGCAGATCAACGCGGCGGGTACCACGATCATTTTGACCACCCATTATTTGGAGGAGGCCGAGAGTCTGTGCCGCAATGTGGCCATCATCGACCACGGGGAGATCATTAAAAATACCAGCATACGAGAGCTTCTGAAGGAGCTGAACCGCGAGGTATTTATCCTCGACTGCAGCGGTGAGCTGACCGAGGCCCCAGCCGTGCCTGAATTTCAAACCCGACTTTTGGATGAGCACAGTTTTGAAGTGGAAATTGAAAAGGGTCAGTCGTTGAACGGTTTGTTTTCGGCCCTGTCTTCTCAGGGCGTCAACATTGTCAGTATGCGCAACAAAGCCAATCGCTTGGAAGAGCTATTCATGGCCATGGTGGCGAATAACCAGCACCGTGGCCAACAGGAGGGCGAGTAATGAATTATCAAGAGCAGTGGGTCGCCCTGTACACCTTGGTGAGCAAAGAGATTCGACGTTTTACCCGTATCTGGGTGCAAACACTTCTGCCGCCGGCCATCACCATGGCATTGTACTTTGTAATCTTCGGCAAACTGATCGGTTCCCGCATCGGGGACATGGGCGGCTTTACCTATATTCAGTTTGTGGTGCCCGGGCTGATTATGATGGCGGTGCTCACGAACTCTTATTCCAACGTGACCTCATCGTTTTTCAGCGCTAAGTTTCAACGCAGTGTCGAGGAATTGCTGGTATCCCCCACACCGAACTACATCATACTGCTGGGCTTCTGTCTGGGCGGAATGGCCCGTGGTCTCGGGGTGGGAGCCATCGTGACGGCGCTCTCGCTGTTCTTTACCAGCTTGCCCGTGCACAACTGGGCGGTGGTGGTGACCATTGTCACCCTAACGGCCATGCTGTTTGCCCTGGCGGGGTTTATCAATGCCGTTTTTGCGAACACCTTCGATGATATTTCCATCGTGCCCACATTCGTGCTCACGCCCCTCACTTATCTGGGCGGGGTATTCTTTTCCATTGACCTGCTGTCGGAGTTTTGGCAGGGAGTGGCGCGGTTGAATCCGATTCTTTATATGGTCAACACCTTTCGCTACGGCCTTTTGGGGGTCTCAGATGTGAATGTGACCTGGGCGATCGTCGGCTTGGTCGTCTGTGTGGTAGCGCTGTTTATCATCGCGCTGTATCTGCTGAAAAACGGCACACGATTGAGGGCTTAGCCAGAGCGACGCCTAGCCTGAATCGAGGTGCCTGGCCCGAAATAGGAGACTGAAAATGTCCATCGACAAACACAGCCCCTTGGGGCGCACAACCGAGTACGTGTCGGTGTACAGCCCCGAACTGCTGTACCCGATCCCTCGTCGCCAATCGCGCGAGGGGCTCGGGCTACACAGCGGTGAATTACCGTTTTTCGGGGCAGACATCTGGACCGGCTACGAGCTGTCCTGGCTGGATGAGGGCGGTAAGCCCCAAGTGATGCTGGCACAGTTTCAGGTGCCCTGCGACAGTGAATTTATTATCGAATCCAAGTCGTTCAAGCTTTACTTAAACTCATTCAACCAAACACGATTCAGCGCGGCGGACCAGGTGAGAGAGCGGATGCTCGCCGATCTGTCGAGCGTGGCGGGTGCGCCGGTGGAGGTAACGCTAACGCCGTTGGCGCAGCTGCAGAACACGTCCGTGGGACAACCGGGCGGAGAATGTTTGGACGCGTTGCCGCTGAACGTGACTCATTATCATCCTGAGCCGGGGTTGCTAAAGGTCGATGACAGCAAAGAAGTCGAGGAGACCCTGTACAGCGACCTGCTCAAATCTAACTGTCCCGTGACGGGACAGCCAGACTGGGCCAGTGTGCAGATTCACTACCGGGGCCGCGCCATAGATCGCACGGCTTTATTGGCGTACATCATTTCCTTTCGTGAACACCAGGATTTTCACGAGAACTGTGTAGAGCGGATGTTCGTGGATCTGATGGCTCGTTGTCAGCCGCAGTGCCTGAGCGTCTTTGCGCGCTACACGCGCCGTGGGGGCCTGGATATCAACCCGTTCCGCAGCTCGGACCCCGATGCGCAGCCGGAGCCGCTACGCCTCGTAAGACAGTAGAGCGGGTTCAGGTAATGACTTTGTCCCGGAGTTTCTCCGCCGCCGTTTCCAGGGCGCGGATAACTTTGCCTTTTTCGTAATTGCGTACCTTTTCCAGGTCCAGGTACATGATGAAGCCTTCGGCACGGTCTTCGAAATAACTCTGGTTTTTACCCAGGTCTTTTCGAAAGTCGACCACCTGGTACACCTTGACCGGGT
Source organism: Marinimicrobium sp. (assembly GCA_027322215.1). Taxonomy (GTDB): domain Bacteria; phylum Pseudomonadota; class Gammaproteobacteria; order Pseudomonadales; family Cellvibrionaceae; genus JAVDDU01. The sequence continues at coordinate 24,061 of DAHVRW010000018.1, read as the reverse complement.
GGGTCATGCCTTTAACGGTAATTTCGCCCTTATCCCGGCACATGATGGCGTCTTTGACCAGCGACCAGGTTTCGTGGGAAATCAAAATCTCATCGGGTTCCGCCGCCGATTCCAGACGGCTGGCAAGGTTCACATGGGTGCCCAGCACCGTGTAATCCAAATGGTTAGAGGTGCCGAAGGTACCTACGGTGCAATAGCCGGTATTAATGCCCATGCGAATCTGCAGCGGCGTTTTGATTCCCTGGTTGTACCATTCTTGCTGTAACGACTTCATTTTCTTTTTCATGGCGATGGCCATACCCAGGGCACTCATGCAATCTTCTTTAACGCCCCGGCTGTTGCTGTCACCAAAGATGACCATGATACCGTCGCCCATAAACTTATCGATGGTGCCCTTGAACTGAGTTACGATTTTGGACATCTCGGTCAGGTAGTGGTTAAGCAGTTCGGTGAGCGCTTCGGGCTCCATCTCTTCGGAGAGCTGGCTGAAATCCTTGATATCGGAAAAGAACACGGTGATTTTCTTCCGCTCTGCCAATAGCATATGGTCTTTGCCCTGATTGATGGCCGACCAGACGGGTGGGGGCAGGTAGCGGGACAGTTTGTAGGCTCGAATTTTGTGCCACTTCTGTTCGCTTTCCAGCTTTTTCTGCCGCAGCGTCAGCTTGTGCATTCGCTGGTGTACATAGAGCGCGTAAGCGAGAAAGTACGTAATGATGCCGATCAAGCTGGCCGCGCTGATCTCAATGCTGCTGCTGAACACCCACTGGGGCTGGTGCACCGTAAAACTGAGCACGACCCCTGCCGCGAACGCCGCATTCGCCTCTGCCCAACGACGTACGCCACCGCTGAGCAGAGCGTTAAACTGAATCATGGTGAGAAACAAGGCCAGCGGCAGCAGGCTGAAATCGGTCAGACTCAGAACCATCCCGATCAGCGCGGCGTCGGTGTAGGACAGCCAGCGACTGACTATCTTTAAGCGCTCGGGCGGCAGTTTGTGAGTAAAGTGATAGGTGAAATAGGTATAGAGTAACAAGAACGCCATTGCGCCCAAGTACAGAGGGCTGAGAGCCGACAGCTCCGACCACTCCATATACGACGCGAGTGTGCCAGCCGCGGCAAAGCAGATCAGCGCCCGGAAATAATATTGCTGCAAAGGAGAGTCGGTCAACGGCACTACCGAAGGCGGTCTGTTCGTCATTTTATGTCAGAAACCTTGTCGTGATATCACCGGATGGCGTAAAAAAGCGGGTGACGAAACTGTGATCTATTAGACGTTCTTTTCCCCGCGATGTCTACTTGAGACGCCGGGCAGACCAGGGTCGAACTTGCACGCTCATCGGTGGACGGGACACAATAGAGTACTTACACCCCACGTGAACAGGATAGACCATGGATGCAATTAGCGCACTGCACGAGCGCGTGTCGATAGCCAAAGTCACTGCGCCGGCGCCCAATGCCGAACAGCGCGAAGCCATTTTCCGGGCGGCCACCCGGGCCGCTGATCACAAACGTTTGCGACCCTGGCGTTTTCTCGTCATCGAGGGCGAGGGCTTGCGTCGATTGGGGGATCTGTTTGAAACCGCGGCTCTCGAGGAGGCCCCTGAGATACCCGAAAAGACCTTAAAGGCCCTGGGCAATAAACCCTTGCGAGCCCCCATGATTGTTGTCGCCATCGCCACTTGCGAGGAGCGGCCGGGTGTGCCCGAAGTGGAACAAATCGTCTCCACAGGCGCTGCGGTGCAAAACATGCTGCTTGCCGCCTACGCGTTAGGTGTTGGTGCTTTCTGGCGCACCGGTGCTATGGCCTACCATCCCACGATCGCTAAGGGCCTCGGCTTAACGGATAATGAGAAAATAATCGGCTATTTGTACCTCGGAACTCCGGCCAGCACGCCCCCAAAACCCAAAGACGTCGATCTGGCACAATACTTTACCCCTTGGCCCGCCAATTGACGTTGCGTTTACCCGTCCACTTGTGTACATTAGCCGCCCTTCGCACAGCGGCGACCCCGCTGGCGGACCGTTTACGGTGAGGTGGCCGAGTGGCTGAGCCGAAGGCAACGCCCGAATGGGCGGTAACGCGCACGCATGCGGGCGCCTCTCCCCGACATGATGAAGGTAGTTAGATAGTACGATTGATGAGTTTACGGTGAGGTGGCCGAGTGGCTGAAGGCGCTCGCCTGGAAAGCGGGTATACCGAAAGGTATCGAGGGTTCGAATCCCTCCCTCACCGCCATACAAAAACCGCCCCTAGTGGGCGGTTTTTTTATGGCGCAGAGGTTAGGGTGAGATCCCTCGTCGGGTTCGACCGATCGTCTGGAACGATCGGTACCCAGTTTCCAGGCTCTGACCGCACTCCACGACAGCGCTCTTCCAAATGCACAGAGCGTATTTAAATTGGCGTGTTTCTCAGGACCAGGAGGTGAATTAAATAACTTTTCCAATCAACCACTTGACGACCGCGAATGAGATCACTAATATACGCGCCTCGTCACAACGCACTCGTAGCTCAGCTGGATAGAGTACTCGGCTACGAACCGAGCGGTCGGAGGTTCGAATCCTCCCGAGTGCGCCATATATAAAAATCCCACCCAGGTAAACTCGGTGGGATTTTTTCGTTTGGAAGATCGATTCTCACCGCACTTCTTCTGCAAAAAGCCTTCCACGGGCAGCACCGAACGACCTCTTGGTATATGATAAGCATTCTTATGCGCCGTCTACGTTCTGCTTGGGCCGCAATTTTGGGGTCTAATATCCAACCTAGCTACGCCCCGGACGCTTTTAAGTGTCGGGACAACTCGCTAAGCTGGTGAACTTACGTATAATTCCGCATCAAATTATATGATATATCTGTTATGAAGACGCAGGTCTACCCTCTTATTAAGCAATTACTAAGCTCCCGCCTTACGGAAACGGGGCGTGAATATATGGAGAACGCCACCAAGGAAATCGCCGCGGGAGTGACCCGGCAGCGTTTCTCGGCCCTGTTATCCATGGCCAGCCGCCATGCTCGTCGAGACGCCTTGGCGCTTACAGAGCAAGAGTTGGCCGACGCGGCGCAAGCCGTGCCCGGTTGGAGCCCCGCGGCCTGGAATCGGCTTGAGCTATTGCGTGCAGCCTTGGTGCTGGCAAGGTCTGATTTGGATCAGGCCACGTTTAGCGATGATTTTGAAGGCCTGTTCCGCTTTGCGGATCAGGGCGAACTGTGCGCCTTGTATCGCTGTTTACCCCTGTTGCCTCAGGGCGAGCGCTTTGTGGCGCGGGCGGCGGAAGGCTGCCGCACCAATATGATGACCGTGTTTGAGGCAGTGGCGTTGGACTCGCCCTATCCGGTACAACATTTCGACGACACCGCTTGGCATCAATTAGTGATTAAAGCGCTGTTTTTGGACTTGCCCGTATACCGTATTGCGGGTCTGGACGGGCGCCTGACCGCGGAGCTGACACGGATGGCCCTGGACTGGGCGGATGAGCGCGCAAGCGCTGGCAGGTCTTTTCATACCGGGTTATGGTTATGTTTGGGCCCCTATGAAGGGCAACGCGTCGAAGATCTGATTGTCGGGCATTGGTCCGACGCAGCGCCAAGCGAGCGCCAAGCCATGGGTTTCGCATTGGCCCGAGCGCACCGGCTGGACTGCCTGGACGCGCAACTTACGCAAGAGCAGGACTCCCAAATACGCGAGCAGCTGGAGCGTGCCCGCGATGGTCACTATGGCCAAGAGCTGTTTGGCCCGCTGTTTTCCACGGGACAATAATCCAGTCAATACACCGAGCCAATAACATTGGCCTCCGCAAAAAGAGATTGCTTATGAAGTATTTCGACCCACATATTCACATGGTTAGCCGCACGACGGATGACTATCAAGCCATGGCTGACGCCGGCATACGCGCTGTGATCGAGCCGGCGTTTTGGCTGGGTCAGCCGCGTACCAACGTGGGCAGTTTTATCGACTATTTCGCTTCTCTGGTGGGCTGGGAGCGCTTCCGGGCGTCGCAGTTCGGCATTGCTCACTACTGTGCCATCGGCATCAACTCCAAAGAGGCGAACAACGAAGGTTTGGCCCGTGAGGCGTTGGAAATACTGCCCGATTTTGCGCTCAAAGAGGGCGTGGTCGCCATCGGTGAAATTGGTTACGACGAGATGACCGCCGCCGAGGAACGCATTTACCAGGCGCAACTGCAGTTTGCGGTAGACCATGACATGGTGGTCATGGTGCACACGCCCCATCGGGATAAGAAGAAGGGCACCTTGCGCTCCATCGATGTGGCGCGAGAAGTGGGCGTGCCCATGCATAAGCTAGTCATTGACCACAACAACGAAGAAACCGTGGAAGATGTACTCAGCGCCGGCGCCTGGGCCGCGTTTACCATTTACCCGCACAGCAAAATGGGCTCGGAGCGTATGGTGGAAATCGTGCGCCGCTATGGGCCGGAGCGCATTATTGTGGACAGCTCCGCCGACTGGGGCGTCAGCGACCCGCTCTCGGTACCAAAAACCGCGCACCTGATGCGCGAAAAAGGCATTGACCCCAAAGCCATCGAGCTTACCACCTGGACCAATGCGCTTGATGCTTACGCCCAGTCCGGACAGATTGATCGGGACGAGTTGGCCCGGGATGCGGTTATCGATCAGCGCCAGTCGTACAACGACAGCTCGGTGCTGCGCGGCCAGACCCCGCGAGTTGATGAACCGGTTCCCAACTGATATTTAAGAGTTAAGCAGTATGCGGCAGATTAATCAGACGTTCACCATGACGTATGACTTCCCGGTGTGTTTTGACCGGGGCACCTTAAAACCCGACAACACTCTACTTGTGGATATTCTGACCCGTGCCGGTGATGGACCCCATCGGGTGTTGCCGGTGATCGACGACGAAGTACTCAAAGGCAACCCCGATCTTCTGACGCAGTTGCGTGAGTATGCAAAGCATCATGGGGAGCATTTGAGCCTGATTGAGCCGCCGCTGATGGTGCGCGGTGGTGAGATCAGCAAATCCGATCCCAAAGAAGTGGACGAGTTTTACCAGCGCACCCAAACCGATCGCATTGATCGGCACAGCTTTGCCCTGGTGATCGGTGGCGGTGCTGTGATCGACGCTATGGGCTATGCGGCCGCCACGGCGCATCGAGGCATTCGTCTCATTCGCATGCCCACCACGGTCCTGGCGCAAAACGATGCGGGTATCGGTGTGAAGAACGCCATTAACTACCGGGGCCGGAAAAACTATCTGGGTACGTTCGCCACTCCTTTTGCGGTACTTAATGACTTTGAGCTGCTGGACAGCTTGCCCGAGCGCGAGCGAGTGGCCGGCATGGCGGAAGCGGTAAAGGTTGCTCTTATCCGGGACGGCGAATTTTTTAATTGGCTGTACGAAGCGCGGGACCGGCTGGCGGCGTTTGAGCCCGAGGCTATGGAATACATGATTATCCGCTGTGCCGAACTGCACTTAGAGCACATTCGCACCAGCGGCGACCCGTTCGAACAGGGCAGTGCCCGACCACTGGATTTTGGCCACTGGTGCGCCCACCGGCTGGAAGAGCTGTCCGGTTCCGAGTTGCGTCACGGCGAGGCGGTGGCCATCGGGATTGCCCTGGATTCTCTGTACTCCCACGCTCGGGGCAGTATTGATACACCAACTCTGGCACGCATTCGAGCCACGCTGGAAGGCGTTGGTTTCAGCTTGAGTCACCCAGCGTTGGATGCGTTGGATGTTGAGCTGGCCCTGCAAGAGTTTCGCGAGCATTTGGGCGGGCGCTTGTGCATTACGCTGCTGTTAGCGGCGGGCAAGGCCGAAGAAGTAGACCACATTGATCTGGCCATCATGCAAGACTGCCGTCGCCGCCTGCTGGAGGATGCATGGCCGCTTTGACTTACTGCAGTAACATTCATCCGGGGGAGTCCTGGGTGGATGTTATGCACAACCTTGAAAGCCATGCTCTGGAAGTCCAATCGCTGGTCACCCAAAAGGGTGCTCGACAGAAACCGTTTCCGCTGGGCTTGCGGTTATCCCATCAGGCCGCCAGCGAAATGGACCACGCCGCTATCAATCGTTTTCGTGCCTGGTGTGAAGAGCACGACTTTTACCTGCTGACCATCAATGGCTTTCCCTACGGCACGTTTCACGATCAGCCCGTAAAGGAACACGTCTATCTGCCCGATTGGCGTCAGGTGGAGCGAGTGAGCTACACCAAACGGCTGGGGGATCTGGCCACGCAAATGCAGCCGGACGCACGTACGCTGTCTATTTCGACCGTACCCGTGGCGTTTAAGCGGGGTTTTCAAAAAAGCGATTGGACAGTGGTCTGTGAACACGTGCAGGACGTGCTCGCACACTTTGTGGAGTTAAAACAGCGCACAGGTATCAAAATCGTACTGGCCATTGAACCGGAGCCCGCCTGTGTACTGGAAACCACCGCGGAAGTGCTGGCGTTTTTTGAGCGCCTGCGACCACAGCTCACCGCCGAGCAGAATGAGCACCTTGGATTATGCTTTGATTGCTGCCATCAGGCGGTGGAGTTTGAAGACCCAGTCGAATGTCTGCAACAACTGGAACAGGCACAAATTCCCATTGCCAAAGTGCAGGTATCCAGCGCTTTGCGCGCGGTGAACGAGGACGAAATTCGGGCTTTGTTAACGTTTGACGAGCCGGTGTACTTGCACCAAGCCGTGGCGCGACACCTCGATGGCCAACTGACCCATTACACGGATCTATCTGAATTTAAGCTGGCATTGGATGCCGGTGCCCAAGTGGTGGAATGCCGGGTGCACTTTCACGTGCCTATCTTTTTAGAGCACATGGGCGAGTGCGGCACCACCCAGGACTTTTTACGGGCACTTTTGCCCAGATTGAGCCCAGAAATTCCACTGGAAGTGGAAACCTATAGCTTCGCTGCGTTGCCCCCGCATCTGCGTACGGACTCTGTAGGCGCGAGCATTGCGCGCGAGCTGGACTGGGTTGCGGAGATACTATGCACAGAACAGTCGTAATCAATGTCGTCGGTTTGACCCGGGCACTGCTCGGGCCCCACACCCCAAATCTGAACAAGTTGGCCGAGCAAAGCGCGGATATCGAACCCAGCATTCCAGCGGTCACCAGCTCGGCGCAGGCCACCTACCTCACCGGAAAGCCGCCGAAAGATCACGGCATCGTTGCCAACGGCTGGTACTTTCGCGAGATGAACGAAGTCTGGCTATGGCGCCAGAGCAACCGACTGATTCAAGCGCCGAAGGTGTGGGATATAGCGCGCGAGCGTGACCCAAGTTTTACCTGTAGCAACACCTTTTGGTGGCATGCTATGGCCACGACGGCCGATATAACCTTGACCCCGCGTCCGCTTTATTTGGCCGATGGACGCAAGCTGCCGGATTGTTATACCTACCCCCTGGAACTGCGGGAAGAGCTGACCGAAAAATTAGGTCAATTTCCGTTGTTCCATTTTTGGGGCCCAGCCACCAGCATTAAATCCAGCCAGTGGATTGCCGACGCAGCCAAATACGTGGACGAAAAACACCAGCCCAGCTTGCAGCTCATTTATCTTCCGCACCTGGATTACGCCCTGCAAAAGTTTGGACCCGAGGGGGACGTGGCCAAGGACCTGGAAGAAATCGACACGGTCGTGGGTGACTTGTTGGAGTTTTTCACCGCCCGGGATTGCCGGGTGATGGTGTTATCGGAATACGGTATTCAGCCGGTATCCCGGCCTGTTCATCCCAACCGCATGCTGCGCGATGCGAATATGCTGTCCCTGAAAGTGGACTTGGGGCGCGAGTACCTGGATTTTGATACCTGTCGTGCCTTCGCCGTTTCGGATCACCAGATTGCCCACGTCTACATCCACAACACCGACGACATTGCCCAAGTGCGAAGCATTTTTGAAAACACGCCGGGTATCGCCCATGTGCTGGACCGAACCGAACAGGCGGCGTGGGGACTGGACCACGAGCGCAGTGGGGAGCTGGTTTTGCTGGCCGAGCCCGATAGCTGGTTTACCTACTATTACTGGCAGGACGATAAGCGCGCTCCGGATTATGCGCACCAAGTGGAAATTCACAAGAAGCCTGGCTTTGATCCGTGTGAAATGTTCCTAAACCCCGAGCTGGCCTTTCCGAAATTGAAAGTGGCCCAGCGCGTGGCACAGAAGAAGTTGGGTTTTCGTTATGTGATGGACGTGATCGCCGTGAAACCCGAGCTGGTAAAAGGCTCACACGGCGTCAGCGACGGTTCGCCCCACACGATTCCCATTCTTATGAGTACCGCACCGCAGCTGTTGCCGCAGACCGAGGGCAGGGTTCCTGCCACGGACATCTGCGACTTGATGCTAAAACATTTATTTGATTGATCGAGTCCAGTATGCCCAGTGTTAAAACCCTGCTTACCCTGGGGCGCATCAGTAACCTGCCCACGGTGTGGATGAACGTACTCAGCGCCGCCGTGCTCAGCGTCGCCTTAACCCCAACAGCGCTTGATCCGTGTGCGGTGCTGTGGGTGCTTCTGGCGATGAGCTGCTTTTACGCCGCGGGCATGACGCTCAATGACGTATTTGATCAGCACTGGGACGCCCAGCGTCAACCCTACCGGCCGATTCCATCCGGGCGCATCAGTGCCCGTGGTGCCACGATCTGGGGCGTGGGATTGTTGGTTGTTGGGTTTGCGTTTCTGGCTCTGGCGCCGAGGGCAGAAGGCGTGTTGGTCGGCCTGGCGTTAGCCGGCGTTATCGTCCTGTACGATTGGCTGCATAAACGCCATTGGAGTACGGTACTGCTGATGGCCTTGACCCGCCTGGGCGTGTACCTGGTCACTGCGGTCGCGTTGGTGGGAGAGGTGCCGGCATGGGTGTGGCTGATCGGTGTTTTGCAAATGGTGCACACGCTGTCGGTTACCGTGGTGGCGCGCTGGGAAAACAGCCGCAGTACCGACCTGCATTTCCCCCTCATACCCTGGATGATTGCCGCAATGGCATTGGTCGATGGGGTCTTTCTTGCTCTGGTGGTCCACCCACTCTGGTTATTCGTGGGGCTGGGATTGATGGCGGCGACGCGTCTGGGACAGCGCTACGTTAAAGGCGACTGAGTGTGGCGCCACACTTTGGCGCCACACGTCGATGCGGCAACGCGGCGGCAATGTTAGGGAGCGGCGCACTCCATGCAGCGAGCATAAATGCCGCGCGGGTCGTTCATCTGTTGCAGCACTTTGATCGGTTTAAGTGCCGGTGCCAGATACTGTTCTACTTGCGCGTTCAGGCCGCGAGATGAAAAACGCTCGGGCATCAGCGCGGACACTTGTGGCTGAACCTGCCGCAGGAGCGCTTCTAAGGGTGTCAGATGCTGGCTGATCAGTTTGACCTCATACTCATCCAGCGCCACTCTCTGGGCCGCTGCAGCAATCACCTCATCCAAATTGCCTAGATGATCCACCAAGCCCAACTCCCGAGCCATGTCGGCGCTCCAGACGCGCCCCTGGGCAACGCGGTCGGCTTCCATCGGATCCATTCCCCGTGCTTGCGCCACAAGATTCACGAAACGTGAATAGATGTTATCCACGCTTTGCTGAATCAGTGTTTCCGCCTGGGGGGTGAGCGCGCGATCGATGCGCAGCGCTCCCGCCAAGTCCGTGGTACCCAAACCGTCAGTGCTGATGCCTAACTTTTGCAAACTGTCTTCAAACGTCGGCACTGCGCCGAATACCCCAATGGAGCCCGTTAAGGTGGTGGGTGTCGCCCAGATTTCGTCGCCGCCAGTGGCCATCCAATAGCCTCCTGAGGCGGCAACGCTACCCATGGAAATAAACACCGGCGTACCCTCGGCGCGCAGCGCTTGCAGCTCGGCACGGATCACTTCGGAAGCAAAAGCGCTACCGCCGCCGCTGTCGATACGCACTACCAGGGCGCGAATGGACGAATCAGCGCGCACTTGTTGCAACAGCTCCACAAACGTTTCGCTGCCGATACTGGCCTCGGGTTGCGGGCCATCCATAATGGTGCCCCGTGCTACCAGAAGGCCAATTTTATCGGGTGAGGACGGAGCGCGGCGGCGCACGTCGTTGAGATAGATATCGTACGCGACGCCGTTATAGCCATCGCCCAGCAACGCGGCACCGAACTGTTCGATGAGCGCATTTTGCACATCGCTGTGGCTCGCCACGCTGTCCACTAAACCGGCCTGCAAGGCCAACTGAGCGCTATCGCCGTTCACCTCGTGCAGCTGTTCATGCATATGATTGATGAAATCGTTAATGGCGCCGCTGGGAAGTCCTCGCAAGGCTTCGATTCGACTGGTGTACACGCCCCAGAGCTGATTCAGCCATTGGGAAATATGCTGGCGGGATTCATCGGACATATCGTTACGGGTAAAAGGCTCGACAAAGTCTTTGTATTTTCCGGCCCGAAACACATGCATGTTGACCCCGAGCTTATCCAGCGTCTCGCTAAAATAGTGCCGGTATTGCTCATAGCCCGTGAGCATGACCATGCCCATGGGATGCAGGTAAATATGGTCGGCGTAGCTGGCGAGATAGTATTGGTCCTGGCTCAACATGTCGGCGGTAGCGATAATGGGTTTACCCGATGTTTTGAACCGATTTAACGCCGCACCGATTTCTTCCAGCTTGCTGATCCCACCACCAACCAGCTCATGTAAATCCAGCACTAAGCCGGTCACACGCGGGTCGCTGGCGGCGCCGTCAATAGCGTTGATCAAATCCCGCACCAGAGTCTCGTCGCGCTCGACGTCAGTGCCGCGCAACAGCAGGTCCACCGGGTCTATGGGGGTTTTCTGATCCACCAATAGGCCGGCAGGGTTAAGGTGCACCGCAAACTCGGTAGGCAACGGTACGGTGGGCGTGGGCAGTAGCGCAACCACCACCACGAGCAGCACAATAAGAAAAAATATATTGAGCACAGTTACCCGCAGCCAGGTAAGCAGGCGCCCTATGGCGGAAAAAAAACGGCGTAGCGGCCCGGGAGAATTTGGAGCGTGTTCGTGTGCCACAGCAATGTCCTTCTTTTACGATTCAGGCGAAAGAGTAAGCGCGGCCTGTCCTGCGTTTATAGGCGCCTAAGTCCAGGCCATGCCGGTATGTGACCCGTTATGTCAGTTGGCGTGTTTGCCAATATTGCCAATGTTGCTGCCAGCGGCTCGCCAGCATGGCGGCGATAAAGAGTATGACGGAGAGTATCACCACCAGCCAGTCACGCCAAAAGCTTAAAGGTGACATGACATTCGTTACCGACCAAGTGAAATAAAGCAAAATGACAAAGCACAGCCAACTGTAGCTGCGATAGCGCTGTTGTATCAGCCCCGGTGCCAAAATCAGTAAGGGTATACATTGCAGCAACCAAAGGGCCACGCCGCCCTCGGGCTGAATGATGTTGGTTACGGTAAATAGCAGCAACAACGCGATATAACTGGCCAAGGCGATGGCCCGTGCCACGCTGAGTTTGCGATACAGGCGCGGTGCTTCGCTCGGGGTTATTCCGGAGTTATCAATCATCATTGCTTTCCACAGCCAGCTGTAATGACAAACGTGCCATGCGCTCTCCAAGAGCCCGGCACAGCGTTATCTCATCATCGCTCAGTTGCGCCGGGTTTGCGCCGTTGGCCAAGTGCGAGGGTCCGTAGGGTGTACCGCCAGTGCGAGTGTTCGTCAGCGCGGGCTCACTGTAGGGCTGCCCCACCACCACCATACCGTGATGCAACAAGGGCAGCATCATGGATAATAAGGTGCTTTCCTGCCCCCCGTGCATTGAGGATGTAGAGGTAAACACGGCGCCGGGTTTGTCCACTAGAGCACCGCTAGCCCAGAGGCTGCCGGTGCCATCTAAAAAGTGTTTCAGAGGCGCGGCCATATTGCCAAACCGTGTTGGGCTGCCGAGGATTAAGCCCGAGCAGTGTTGCAGGTCGTCATGGGTACAGTAAACCGCACCGGTGTCCGGAATTGCCGCCTCGGTGGCCTCGGTCGTGGGAGACACCGTAGGGACTGTGCGGACACGGACGTCCAAACCCGGCACATGGGCGCAGCCGCGAGCGATTTGTTGAGCCATTTCGCGGGTGGCTCCGTACCGGCTGTAGTACAGAACGAGCAGATAGGGCGTTGACATGAAACATTCTCAAAAGGGGGAATCCGTGGATTCTACAACATTGTTTGGGGTGCCTGTACGTGGGCGCGGTTATTTGACGTTGTCGAATGCCTAGCCATCAATCAGTTCCAGCACTCGCTCCGGCGGTCGGCCAATCACGGCGCGATTGCCGGACACCAGCACGGGGCGCTCCATCAAAATAGGATGTTCGGCGATCGCGTTGATCAACGCTTGTTCGCTCAAGCCTTCTTCTCGCAGGTTTAACTCCTTGTAGATTTTTTCGCCCGTCCGGAGCAGTTCACGTGGACCCATGTCCAGTTGTTGTAGCAGCGTTTGTAGCGCCTCGGCAGTCAGCGGGTTTTCCAGGTAGCGCACGACATCGGGTTCAACGCCTCGCTCTTGCAGCAGCGCCAGTGCCTGGCGAGATTTGGAGCAGCGCGGGTTGTGGTAGATACGGATGTCCATGCTCATGGTTTGGGTCTCCTGGGCGTTAACGCGGTCTTACAGTGGAGCCCACAAAATAACAAATGTGCCGATGAATTTGAATGCACTGCCGCGTTAAGGAAGCTTAAGTATGCCGGCTTGGTTACGACTGAAACGACATGTGGTGCGATTTAGCCAACTGATTATCGCGCAGCTAAAAGAGCACGATTGTTTGAAAAGCGCGTCCTCGTTGACCTACGTTACCTTGTTCGCGTTGGTACCCTTGATGACGGTGACTTATTCGATGTTTACCGCTGTGCCAGCGTTTCGGAATCTGGGCGATCAGCTCCAGGAAGTGGTATTCGCCCATATGGTGCCGGAAACCGGTGAAGATGTGCTTGAGTATGTGCGCAGTTTTACCGATCAGGCCCGTCGGCTCACCGTTGTGGGGATAGCGTTTTTGGTGGGCTCTGCTTACTTGATGCTTTCCAATATCGAAAATAATTTCAATGCGATCTGGGGCGGCTTGCGGGGCCGTTCGGGATTATCCAAGTTTCTTCTTTATTGGGCGGTGCTCACATTGGGCCCGCTGTTGCTCGGTGCGGGCTTGGCCATGAGCACCTATCTTATGTCGTTCCGGTTCTTTGTGGATGAGTATCAAGCGCTCGGCTGGCTGGTGTGGCTCTTCGGTTTGACACCGATTGTTCTCACTACTTTGGGTTTTACTCTGCTGTATTTTGCGGTTCCCAATTGCAAGGTGCCGTTTCGCTACGCGCTGATCGGCGGTGTGATCACAGCCCTGGCTTTTGAAGTGCTCAAAGTGGTGTTTGGGTTAATCGTTACCTATTCCGCCATCACCAATATTTACGGTGCCTTTGCGGTGGTGCCGCTGTTCTTGTTGTGGCTGAATATCAGCTGGCTCACGGTGTTGGTCGGCGGCGTTCTGGTGCATACCATCGACCGTTACCAGATTTCAATCCGCGCGAAAGGGTACCCTGACTTGATCGCCGCGCTGCTGATTCTTTGGCACTTTCACGAGCGTGCCGCAGAAGGTGGGGAGATGCGCGAACAGGAAATTTGGGAGCTGGGCCTAACCAGCGGTCAGTGGCACCGACTGGTGCAGCGATTTCTGCACGATCACATTATCGCGGCCACAGGCAACGGGCACTTTGTACTGTGCCGAGATTTGCACAAGTTTACGCTCAATCAGTTAGTAACGGCGATTCGCATGCCCGTGCCGGGTTTGCAGCTGCCCGAGGAGTTGGACGTGCCTTGGTGGGCGCCGTTTTCCGCGCGCTTTCGGGCCATTGGCGAGTACACTCAGCAGCAGTTGGATATGACATTGGCCGAGGTTTTCGAAACGGACCAACACGTCGTCGAAACCGAGCCGGCGCCAGCCAGCTAAGAGTGAGTGCCGAGCTTGCTGAACACACGCGCCGCTAGCGCAGCAGTGCCGCGGCGGCCTCCATATCCGCGCTTAGATCTTCCACTTCGGCGCTCTGCATATCAGGGTCCATCCCCAGGCGCTCAAAGGCGGTCACTTGGGAGTAGTCCACTTGGCTCAGCGGCGACGCATCGCCCATATGGCTTTGCAAAAGTGCCACGGTGACAATGTCCGCATAATCGGCGCGGCTGGTTTTGCGTGCAAAATCCAGGTGTTGTGTGGGTACTTGGCGGATCTCCTCGGGGAACTTCCACGTGCTCAAAATCCGGTCCCCCAGCGGGGCATGCAGTTCTTCGATGACCCGGTCCAGGGTCAGACTATCGAGCAATAGCGACGGGTGGTCTTCAGCGTAGGTTAGAATCGGCAGAACGCCGATCTGGTGGACCAGCCCCGCCAGGGTTGCCTGATCCGGACGCAGATTGGTGTAGTGCCGACACAGCACATGACTGATGCCGGCCACTTCACTGGAGCGGCTCCATACGGCGCGCAGGCGACTATCCACTAAATCGGATGTGGCCTGAAACATCTGTTGCATGGCCAAACCGGTGGCGAGGTTGCAAGTGTACTCCAGCCCCAGGCGCATCAGGGCCGTTTTCAAATCTTCAATGGCGCGGTTACCGCGCAGCAGCGGGCTGTTGGCGACTTTGACAACACGGGCGCTCAGGGCGGTGTCTTTACCGATTACCTGGGTCAAGGTGTTGATATTGGCGTCGGGGTCTTCCGCTACTTCGCGCACCTGCAGGGCAATTTCCGGCAGGGTCGGTAAGACCATATTGTCGGTTTGGATGGCGTGGAGAATATCGTCGCGAACGCGCTGGGCTACTTCACTCATTACGGGTCCTGATTCTGTGAAAGAGACGGCTGATCGTCATCCTTAGGTATAGCATAAGGTAGGGACAAAAGGCGCATTTGTCCGTCGTTATAGTCAATTACTTCTTGCGCGGCGAGTGCGTCGTTCATCACCAGCAAGGCTTCCACCGAGCCGCGCTCATTCCAGGCTGAAAGGACACACTGGCCCAGCGGCTGGCCGTCGTCGGCGACTAAGTCGTCGCCGGGAGTGGGCAGGGCTTGTTGCTCGGGCCAAGAAAATTCGACCCGGTACATGCGTCGCTTGAGTTTGCCTTTGTAATGCAGGCGCGCGACGACCTCTTGGCCGGTGTAGCAACCCTTGCGAAAACTGACCGCGCCCACCAGTGGATAATTGACGGCTTGCGGTGTGAATAGCTCCTGGGTTTGCGGCCGCACCTGTGCCCAACCGGCACGGATATCCAGCAGCGTCCAGAGATTTTCATCGCCGGTTTGACACATTGCCGCCCATTCTGCCAGGACCGCAGAGGCGGTGTTCTGATTTAGCCAGCATTCATAACGCTGCTCGGCCAGCTTAATAATCAGATGACCGTTGCGTTCCAGCCAGTTACCTTCGGCTTCGGGCGCGGCGCCCAAGTGCGTCGAGAGCAGGGCTTCAGCCTCGGGTCCCACCAGGCCCACCAACGTATAGGCGTCGGAGAGATTGTTGATTTCGGCCTTGGAAAACACAATGTATTTTCCAAGGGCTGCCTGAGTGGCGCTGGTCAGTTCGGCGAAGGTTCGCAAAATAACCCGATCCTCCCGGTCCTGCAGCAGGCGGAAGGTGTTCATCATGCGCCCCTTGAGCGAACATTGCGCCCCCTGAAGGCTGTGGTTGGGGGCCAGCTCACGTAGGTCGCAGGTTAACTGTCCTTGCAGAAACTTGTTGGCATCCGGCCCCTCAACCCCCAAAAGTGCCTGGGATTTCAGAGGTATTAAATACGTGGTTTGGATGTCTTGTACCGAAGAATCTTGCATGCTTCACCAATCATTGCGCGAGGAGGCCGCGCCGGGGCGGCCTTCAAAGGGTGTGCTCCGAGGCCATCATTCTAGCCTATTCTATGCTCGCGTTGGGAGCGGCTCAGATTCAGTGTGATGGCTTCGCCATCTAGAGTACAATCTTGTGTCAGTCCCGCGTGATCAGTGAAGGTGCAGGTGTTGTTGTGGATAGAAATCGTTTGTTTTGGGGCAGTCGCCGAGGCATGTTGGAGCTTGATCTGATCCTGCTGCCGTTTATCGAACACCATTACTCGCATCTGGCGCAGGCCGATAAAGAGCGCTACTGGGCTTTGCTGGAATGTGAAGATCAGGATATGTTTGCCTGGTTTTTACAGCGCCAGGACCCGTCAGACCCCGACTTGAAACGGATTGTGAACCTTGTCCGAGCCAGTCTTGAGCAACCCCCGCGAACCGGCCAAACCGAGCCCTGACACAATGGGAGCCGATACCGGCGACTATCTGGTGCCGGTGTCGTTGCGCCCATCCCGATATTTGTTCGGTGCTCAGGCGGTCGTTTTCGCGAGCATGGCCGTGGCGTCCGTAATGGCGCTCTGGCCTCACATCCTGTCGCAGCCTGTGTGGGCTCTCGTTTTGGTGTTGTTTTGGGGGTTGGTGCTGTTGGCTGCGTACGGTTTGTGGTACCGGCACAAGCACGGGCCTTGTCAGCTCTGCTATCGCAATGGCGATTGGTATCTCACGCTGGATGGAGAGGAGTTTCGGGCAGCGCTGGTGGGTGATCTTGTGCTCCATTCATGGCTACTGGTGGCCAGATTTCGCTTGCACACCAGCGGTGTCCGCATCAATGTCATCTGCCTGCCCGACAGCACCAGCGCGGAAGATTTTCGCCGTCTGCGGGTGTGGTTGCGTGTTTATCTCTGGCACCGCAAACGCTGAATCGGTTGGCCGGGAATGTTCTACAAAGCGTTGTGAGAGCGACGTAGCGCTGTCCGTCTAGCCGTCTGTGCTGATAATAATATCCTGATTCGCAAAATTAGCAGGCATCAGAATGGTGTCCTGGGCGATGGCGGCCCGAGCAGGGTAATCCAGCGAAAAGTGCAGCCCGCGACTTTCTTTTCGCGCCGACGCCGAGCGAATAATTAACTCCGCCACCGTAGCGAGATTTCGCAGTTCAATCAGATCACTGCTGACTTTATAGTTGCTGTAGTACTCGGCGATTTCTTTCTGCAGTAATTTAATGCGGTGGGTGGCGCGCTCCAAGCGTTTATGAGTGCGCACGATGCCGACGTAATCCCACATAAACCGGCGCAGCTCGTCCCAGTTGTGGGAGATAATCACATCCTCATCCGAATCCGTCACACGGGACTCATCCCACGAGGGGGAGCGATTCGGCGCGGGTATGGTATTCAGCTTGCTGAGAATGTGCTGTGCGGCTGATTGCGCGTAGACGATACACTCGAGCAGCGAATTGCTGGCCATGCGGTTGGCCCCATGCAAGCCCGTAAAAGAGGTCTCGCCGATGGCGTACAGGTTTTGCAAATCGGTGTGGCCGTTGCGATCCACCACGACGCCCCCGCAAGTATAGTGCGCCGCTGGCACCACCGGAATCGGTTCCTTGGTAATGTCGATGCCGAACTCCAGACAGCGCGCTTTCATTGTGGGGAAGTGCTCGCTGATGAACTGGGCGGGTTTATGGCTGATGTCCAGGTACACGCAGTCACAGCCGAGGCGTTTCATCTCGTGGTCAATGGCTCTGGCCACCACATCGCGGGGCGCCAGTTCCCCCAGTTCGTGAAAGCGATGCATAAACCGCTGGCCATCGGGCAGGCGCAGGTAGGCGCCTTCGCCGCGCAACGCTTCGGTGATCAGAAACGTTTTCGCCTTAGGGTGAAACAGACAGGTTGGGTGAAATTGATTGAACTCCATATTGGCTACCCGACAGCCCGCACGCCACGCCATCGCGATGCCATCGCCGCTGGCGCTGTCCGGGTTGCTGGTATACAGGTAAACCTTGCTGGCGCCTCCGGTGGCCAGCACTACAGCACGTGCCTGGAATACGTGTACTTGGTCGTCTTTTTTGCTCAGCGCGTAGACGCCTGTACAGCGTAATTTGCGTACCCCTGGATCCGCCTGGGTGATGAGATTAACCGCCACATGATGCTCGTAGATCGTCACGTTAGGCAGGGCCTGTACTTTGTCGATCAGCGTGCTGTGCACCGCTTGGCCTGTGGCGTCGGCGCTGTGAATGATACGCCGGTGGCTATGTCCGCCTTCGCGGGTTAAGTGAAAGTCGCCGGTGTCGTTTTCACGGGTAAAGTTGACGCCCTGGTCGACCAGCCAGCGGATGGCTTCGCGGCTTCGCTCCACGGTAAAACGCACCGCGTCTTCGTGGCACAGACCGGCTCCAGCAGCCAGGGTATCGGCCACGTGGGCCTCCACTGAGTCCTCATCGTCCAGCACGGCGGCTATCCCGCCCTGGGCAAACCAAGTGGCGCCTTCGTTGATAGCGTTTTTACTTAGAACGGCGACCTTGGCGTGGCTCGCTAAGTGGTGGGCCAGAGTTAGTCCTGCGGCGCCAGATCCAATGATCAAAACGTCGCTGTTGTGGTACTTACGCATTTTTTCACCTGTGGTTGGTCTCTGGCCTCTGGTATATTGGGGCCCAGTAGGTGCGCCAGTATATACAAGGATGCCAAGTTGCAGAACTGGCGCGCGCCTATGGCTTCATCTCACGCGGTACGCGGGTGGGCTTTGAGTTCTAAGTGGGTATAATGGCCCGCTGAAGTTTTTGTATTACTCTCGGTTTGTTCGTGCTTGGGCGCTGGGTCAAAACGCACAGCCTGAGTCGGACATGAAGTATTTGGGGGGCAGGCGAGGGCGCCGGTCTACGTTTAACAGTGACGCATGTCTGTGGGCCTCGATATCCCTATCGGAGTGCTTGGGGGTTTTTGAATGACAGCGCAGCCTGCGCAAGACACAGACCAACAACTGGTAGCGCGCGTACAGAAAGGTGACAAACGCGCGTTCGATCTGCTCGTGCTTAAGTATCAGCACAAGATCTTTGCCATCATAGGCCGCTATGTGCGCGACCATGCCGAGGTTCAGGACGTCGCGCAAGAGGCTTTTATCAAGGCTTATCGCGCCTTGGGCAATTTCCGTGGCGATAGCGCCTTCTATACCTGGTTGTACCGGATTGCCATCAATACCGCGAAAAACCATTTGGTAGCCCGCAACCGGCGGCCCCCCTCCAGCGATGTCGAAGTGGAGGATGCGGAATTTTATGCGGGCAGCGAGGCTCTAAAGGACGTTGATACACCCGAGCACAGTTTGCTGCGCGACGAACTGCAAGACGTTGTGGATCAGGCAATCCGCGATTTGCCGGAAGACCTGCGCACCGCCGTGACCCTGAGAGAGATGGAAGGGCTCAGTTACGAAGATATAGCGGCGATTATGGATTGCCCGGTGGGGACCGTGCGCTCGCGAATATTCCGCGCCCGGGAAGCCATTGATCGTAATGTCCGGCCATTAATGGAAGGGGTGTAAAAAATTGTTTAGTCTTTCCGCTGAACCTTTTTTGGCACGTCCGGTCTGTACTACTACTGGCGGCTCACACCACGAAAGCGCACTCAGTTTCCATACTATGTTTAGCTGGAAAAGGGCAGGTGGATAAGGCTTTTCGGAGGTTATGCTTGCCCAGACAACATTTTGAGCTGTAATGCGACAGGCCGCGCTGGATTAGGCAAACTTCCAGAAAGACTTAAAGAAAGGCTAAGGTAAACACGCTAGCAGTAAGTGACAGTTAGGCATGAAAGTGACCTCTAGACGTTGAATTAATAACGGGAATTGTTGGTTATTGACTTGGGGTTGGGAATGGCATTGGCCCATTAAAATTGGGGCGTGCGGCTCCTTGTATGGATGAGCGAAATTTGAACATCCCGCATGCCACGTATCTTAAGGTAGAACTCGCGATGACAAAGCAAATCAATAATCATTCTCTGGCCGAATCCATCTCGGCACTCGCGGATAATGAAGCCTCTCCTCTGGAGTTACACCGTTTGCTAAAGGCTAGCGAGAGCGACCCTGAGGTTAAGTCCACCTGGTCTCGCTATCAACTGATCAGCGCGGCGATGCGTCGGGATCTGCCAGAAATTCAGACCGGCGATTTTGCCGCACGTCTGAGTGCCGCGCTGGAGGATGAGCCGAGCCACAAGAGCGCACCCAGCGAGGGGGGACAGTGGTGGAAAAATCTGGGGCGGGTCGCCGTGGCCGCATCGGTTGCCGTCGTTGCCATTGTAGGTATCCAAAATTTTCCGGGCCAGCTGGCCGAGCCCGAATTGGCCACCGTCGCATCCGGCAGCGACGCCACATCGAACGAAATGTCCAGCCGTTCTGCAGTTTCTCTACCAGCGGGTTATTATGCTCCCTCCCTGCCTGTGGCCCGTACCGCCAGCGCCCAGCTGGGCTATGAGCCGAGCGCACGTCAGGTGCTATTCGAGCCTCGACAACAAGAAACCCTTCCCGTAAGTTTGGATGAAATTCGTGCGCACCTGCATCAACTTTTTCAAGAACACAGCGACCACGCGGCTTTGAACAGCAACCACGGGGTATTACCGTACGCTCGGGTTGTCGCTGACGACGAAGACTGACACATCGATGGTTATGAGATTTACGGCTCGCCAACTCGGCGGGCTTTTGTGTTTGCTGCTATTTTCCAGCCTCACCTGGGCTGACAATAACAATGCCCATCAACTGCTGAAAAAAATGTCTGAAGCCGGACAGAATCTCTCCTACCGGGGCTCGTTCACCTATGAGCACGGCAGTTCTATTGAAAGTTTCCGCGTGGTGCGCTGGACAGACGAGGGCGTGAACTACGAGCGTCTTGAACATCTCAGCGGGCCCGAGCGTCAGTTTATTCGTCCTGTACGGCCCAAAGGCTGCACGCCGTTCGGCGGTGCCCTGCTTCAGGATCGCCTGTCTCGTCTGGGCAGCGATGGCGCCGAAATTGATCGGTATTACCGTTTGGTGGCCTATGAGCAGGAGCGGGTTGCAGGGCGACACGCCCAGGTGATACAAATTATTCCCCGGGATCAAATGCGCTACGGTTACGTGGTGAGCCTGGATCAGGCGACGGGTATGTTGTTGAAAACCCTGTTGCTGGATGAACAGCAGCGCGTGGTGGAACGGTTTCAATTTATCGAGTTCGACGCGGCGCCTCAGGCCGTAGAGCTGGAGCCGCACGTGCAGGCCCAGTTACACTCCCAGGGCACAGCGGGTATGGAGGACTGTGTGCTTGAGGTGGGCGCAGGCCCCCGGGATTGGCGTTTTCAGTGGTTGCCGCCGGGTTTCGAGTTCTCGGGTGAAAAGTTGATCAATGACCACACGCGTATGCTCATGTATACGGATGGCCTGGCAACGTTCTCCATCTTTATACAGCCCCGAGGTGATCAGTTTTTGATTGAAGGGCGTGCCCAGCGTGGCGCCACCACCGCTTATATGGGCGCGGTGTCCGATGGTCGCCAAGAGTATCGCTTGACGGTGGTCGGTGAAGTGCCGTCTGCCGTGGCGGAACAGCTGGCGCAAAGCTTGCGGCCGCACACTGGCCATTAAACCAGGGTAGCTCAGATGATTGCAGAGACCGGGCGAATCGTGGCCATAGAACCGGAGGGCTTATGGGTAGAGACCATTCAGCGCTCTACCTGTGGCACTTGTGTGGCCCAAAAAGGTTGTGGTCAGAGCTTGATGGCCAAGTGGACCGGACATAACAGCTACTTGTGGGTGTTATTGCAGGGGCGCGATCCGGACAATTACCGGTTGGGTGATGAGATCCAGTTGGGCGTGCCTGAAGAGGTGGTCGTTAACGGCTCACTGTTGGTTTACCTGTTGCCCCTGATAAGCATGATTCTCGTTAGTGGGTTGGCCCACGCACTTTATGCTCATGAAGGGTTAAGTACCTTAGGCGGGCTCCTGGGTCTGGTGGCTGGCGGTCTCGTTGTACGGTGGCGCGCCCACCAAACCCGCCATGACCCCCGTTTACAGCCGGTTCTATTGGACGATGTCGAACCGGTTCATCTAGTGACTCCGTGACATTATGCTGCGCATTGATCCGTCTTTGGATATCCCCCTGACCGAAATTGATCTTCATTCCATACGTGCCCAAGGTGCCGGGGGGCAGAACGTCAATAAAGTGTCCAGCGCAGTGCATCTGCGTTTTGATGTGCGCGCCTCCTCCTTGCCTGATGATTGCAAAACCCGATTGCTGGCGTTGTCCGATAGCCGTATCAGCGCCGAGGGTGTAGTGGTGATCAAAGCTCAGCGGCACCGCACCCGCGAAAAAAACCGGTTGGATGCACTGGAGCGGTTGCGGGAACTGGTGTTGGAGTGTCGCGTAGCCAGGAAGATTCGCAAACCCACTCGGCCCACTCTGGCCTCCAAACGCCGGCGCTTGGAGCATAAGCTTCGCCGTAGCACGATTAAGAAAAACCGCGCTCCAGTGGATAATTATTGAAAGGGTTCGGACTGAGCTGATGCGCCGAGTCCATCCGTCGCCATAGCTTTTGGCTCAATGCCGGCAAATCGCGCCTGCCCTCAAGCAACCAGGCACACAGCTCTGTCGCGACATCAGGAAAACGCACTGGCCTCGGGCGTGGCAGAGGCAGCCAATCCCCGATGGTGTCTTTCGTCAGCTGCTCCGTCATTGAACCGTAGCCCAATTGGCTCAGAGCCAAGGCGTTGGAGCTTTGCTCCATCTGTCCACCCAAAGGGCACACCAACAGTTTCTTCCCCAGCTGAATCGCTTCACTGAGCAATTCAAAACCGGCGCTGCAGATTACCCCTTCGCTTTGGTGTAAGTCGTGTTGAAACCCGGTGCGAGAAAATGGCCGTATGTGAATGTGTCCCAGATCCTGGTGCTCTTGAGCTTTTTGATACACAAAGAACTGATATCGGGGAAAGTGTGAGAGCGTTGCCAGGGTTTCGTTGGGTTCCGCAAAGGGCAGGTACACCAAGTACTGGTTGGGCTGTGGCTGATTGGCAAACGTCGAGGCCTCCACCAGCGGTGGCAGTATGGGCTCATCGAAATGGTGCCAGTGCAGGCCGATCGGCAGCGTTACCGGTGCAAAGTAACGCATAAACATTGCGCTCAGCATGTTGTGGTCGCGTTTGGGTACTTTGTACAGAAACGCATTTTGGTGAGAGAGGCCGATCACTTCTTTTTTTGCCAGGCGAGCCGCCCAGGCGGATATCGGTTCGAAATCATTGATAATGAGATCGTATCCGTCGACATCCAGCGAACGTACATCGCGGCGCAGAGCGTTTAGGTCGCTGCGCAGCAACGTGCTGCCATAACGCACCCGGCTATTTTTGATGGCAAAGGTTAAACCTTTGAACAGGCGATAATCCCCAAACGGCTCCATATCAAAAAAGTCTTTGGAAGCTCGGCCGGAAAAAACCCAGTCCACCTCAGCACCGGCTTTTGCCAATGCGCGAGCCATAATGCGAGCTCGGGTGATATGGCCGTTACCCGTGCCCTGAACTCCGTATAGTATCTTCATGGGGCGCTCACCATGGGCCACCAGCGGTCACAATGGGCCACCAGATGGGGTAGGCATACAGTGCGGCGACGGCGCACAGGGTGCCGAGCACAGCGCCGGCGGCTATATCGCTGGGGTAGTGCACACCCAGCAGCACCCGACTGCTGCCGATCATGGCGGCCCAGATGTAAGCCGGCAGTGCAAAGGCGGGATAATACTGGGTAATCAGAAACGCAAATAGAAATGCCGCGGCCGTATGACCCGAGGGAAAACTGAACTGATCCGAAGGGGTTATCCACGCTTGATAGAAGTCTAAGCTGGCCTCGGGACGATTGCGCTTAACGCGATTCTTAACAACAAAATAGACACTGACTTCCAACGCGTAAGCGCTAAGGCCGATAACAAACAGCGTGGGCCCGTGGTTGGGCTCGAGCCAGAATAACGCGAGTGCAATAAGTGCGTAGCCGTAGCCATCACCACTGTGGGAAATCCATCGCACGGATTTGCGATAACCAATATTGCGGGTGACGTGAAGCCAGAGAAAGGCTCCGGTATCCCACTGGTGAACGCGTTGCAGGAAATTGTTCATACTAGGCTGCGCCCTCACAAACTAACCTGTGGGCAGTAAACCACCCCTATATGACACTGATATGACAAGTACGTGCTTCTGCAGTACTGCGATCTGGAATAAAGCAGCGGATCGGCGGCTTCGTAAGCAAGCCCTCGGGCCGCACAGGATGAGTGTTCAGCAAACGTCGTAAACCCCTCCCTGGGGACTGCCCCA
>DAHVRW010000189.1 GCA_027322215.1 Marinimicrobium sp. | reverse complement strand
ACCTGACCGGTAGCCAGGCAACGCGAGACGTGAGAACGGATCATTAAAACGCTGACCGAGCACCCAGCCGTCGGTGGTCTGGCATGGCGCCAGATTCCCGGCGGCCAGGCATGTTATTCGCTTTAGGCCCATTCCGCAACGCGGGGGTCTGTGCCCAGCCCATGCGGGACGGCGGTACTTATCCAATCCGTAGTGGCGCTAACGTTGAATCTTGTGCCTGCATTTGGGGGCGCTGTTCATGGAATTGGCCTACTCTTTCTTATATCATGCCGTTGGTCAGAATTTCTTTTAACGAACCTCCAGCAAAAGAGGATATTCCCAGCGATGAAAGTTACGGTTTTTGGCACCGGCTATGTGGGCCTGGTGCAGGGTGCTATTTTGGCGGACGTTGGGCATCACGTCATGTGCGTCGATGTGGATGAAGCCAAAGTAGCACGCCTGAAAAAAGGCGAAATCCCCATTTACGAGCCCGGTCTGGAGCCCATCGTTAAAGAAAATTACGATGCGGGCCGCCTGGAGTTCACCACTGACGCCGCCGAGGGCGTGAAGCACGGGGATGTGCAATTCATCGCTGTGGGCACTCCGCCCGATGAAGACGGCTCCGCCGACTTGCAGTACGTGTTGGCCGTAGCAGCCACCATCGCTGAGCATATGGAGCGCCGGCAGATCATCGTGGACAAGTCCACTGTACCCGTGGGCACCGCCGATAAAGTGGCCGCTAAAGTAGCGTCTGTGCTGAAGGCACGCGGTCGCAGCGATCTGCCGTTCGATGTGGTCTCCAACCCGGAATTCCTTAAAGAGGGCTCCGCCGTAGCGGACTGCATGAAGCCGGACCGCATCATTATTGGTACCTCCAGCGAGCATTCCGAAAGCGTGCTACGGGAGCTCTACGGCCCGTTTAACCGCAACCACGACAAAATTATGGTCATGGATGTACGCAGCGCCGAGCTCACCAAATACGCCGCTAACTGCATGTTGGCCACCAAAATCAGCTTTATGAACGAAATCGCCAACCTGGCGGAGCTGTTGGGTGCCGACATTGAAGCCGTGCGCCAGGGCATCGGCAGCGACCCCCGCATTGGCTATCACTTCATTTATCCCGGCGTCGGTTACGGCGGCTCGTGCTTCCCCAAAGACGTACAGGCACTGATCCGAACCGCCGACAGCGTCGACTTTGAAGCGTTGGTTCTCAAGTCGGTGGAAGAGCGTAACCGGCAGCAAAAAACCACTCTGTTTCAGAAGCTCAATACCCACTATCAGGGCCAGTTGGCCGGTAAAACGTTCGCGTTGTGGGGTCTGTCGTTCAAGCCCAACACCGACGACATGCGCGATGCACCCTCGCGGGTGTTGATGGAAGCTCTCTGGGCCGCCGGCGCCAATGTGCAGGCTTACGACCCCGAGGCCATGGAAGAAGCCCAGCGTATTTACGGTCACCGGGCCGACCTGACCCTGTGCGGCACCAAAGAAGCAGCCCTCAGCGGCGCCGATGCGCTGGTGATTGTCACCGAGTGGCAGGCGTTCCGGGTGCCGGATTTCGAGGTTATGAAAGAGCACCTGAAAGAGCCCACCATTTTCGACGGCCGCAACATGTACGGCCCGGCACGCATGGCGGAAAATGGCTTTACCTACTATTCCGTAGGCCGCCCCTCAAAGCTCACGTTAAAAGAGGTTGCCGCTGCAGCAGGGTAAATAACGCGATAAAGCAGAGAATCCCGGTGCGGCCAAAACCGCGCCGGAATTACGGCGATATCAGACTTCGATATCGATTTGATGACGTGTTCGGCGGCGGTCGCCAATGCGCAGGTCCAGAACGGGATGGCGCTTTTTCTGACGACGCTCACCTTGGCGGCGCTCATAAACCGGCGGCAAGGGCTGGGTGTCGGAGACTTGTTTGCCCACGGGCATGTCGTGCTCGGGCGAATACCCGGCGCGCAGCCGGTTCGTAGCACTGGGGGAAAGCGACGTTGTAGGGCCTATGTATGTCATATTCACCTCAACTCGTTTGTGTGGTCGGCGTCTTGTGTCCGACCTTCTACTCAGGTTATCGGCCGAACAGCGTCGAACTTGATCGAAACGCACCCAATGTGTGCGCCAAGTCTCATTGAACGACGTCTTCTTTTTCGGTGCTGAACCACTCGAGGTTCCGACGTAACCGCACCACTTCGCCCACAATGAGTAAGGTGGGACCGTGCACGTCGCTTTCGGCCACCAGGTCAGCGATGGAGGTCAAATCCGCCACCAATACCCGCTGATTGGGTGTGGTGCCCTTCTCCACCAACGCCACGGGTGTGCCTGGCGCCCGGCCGTGCTTCAGCAAGCTTTCGCAAATTTCCGCCAGACCCATTAAACCCATATAAATCACCAGTGTCTGTCCGGGCAGCGCCAGTTCTGGCCAGTTAGGGTTGGTTTGCTGGGTTTTGAGATGACCCGCCACAAAGCGTACCGATTGAGCATAATCCCGGTGCGTGAGAGGAATGCCCGCATAGGCGGCGCAGCCGGAGGCGGCGGTAATGCCGGGCACCACTTGAAAGGGGATGCCGCGCTCGGCCAGCAATTCGATCTCTTCGCCGCCACGGCCAAAAATGAACGGATCGCCACCTTTAAGCCGCAGTACCCGTTTGCCTTCCATTGCCAGTTTCAGCAACAGCTCATTGATGTTTTGTTGGGGCATGCTGTGCTCACTGCGCCGCTTGCCCACATAAATGCGCTCGGCGTCGCGGCGCACAAGATCCAGCACCGGCTCAGACACGAGCCGATCATAAAGCACCACATCCGCCTGCTGCATAAGTCGCAATGCACGCAGGGTAAGCAACTCGGGATCACCGGGGCCGCCACCCACCAGGTACACCTCGCCATGCTGGGCCACCGCGTCTGGCTGTGCCAGTGCTTCGGTCATCCACTGTTCCGCTTGTTCGTGCTGACCGCTAAATACCCGTTCGGCCATGGGGCCCTGCAGTGCCTGTTCCCAAAAACGCCGCCTAGCGTCGCCACTGAATGTTTCTTTTACCCGCTCTCGCCAACGGCTGGCCACCTGTGCCAACCGTCCGTAAGCACTGGGTATCAGCGTTTCCAGGCGCTCGCGCAACAGACGCGCCGGGCGGGACAGCAGGCCCTGGTCGCCCGCGGCGGATACGTACTCATCGACTGCGCCGGCCCGCCCGAGTGCCTGGTGATCGCCACCGGGTCCGAAGTGGCCCTCGCCGCCGAGGCGGT
>DAHVRW010000188.1 GCA_027322215.1 Marinimicrobium sp. | reverse complement strand
GTTCATGTTTATCTCAATTGGCATGCCATATCTCATAGCTACGTTAGGCATTACGGTTGTTGTTTGTATACTTTATTCAGGAAAAGCGATTAAGAGTATAAAAAATCCATAACCAAGCGTACCAGTACGCCGCCGCAAGCGGCGGCAGGACGCTCGCAAGCTCGCGCCTCTGTGCGCGGTGTTAGGCGTAGTGCTAATTTTATCATGATGCACCACGTAACTTAGCTAATTCATGCGGCGCAGAACTTTCGAGTTATGGAAATTTGGTAAGTTTGGAGAGTTCACAAGATCCCCCATATACTAATTTTCGGGTCCGCGTTACAACATATGCTCCTATCACCCAAAGAGGCATATGTTTATGAATATTACTTGCAAAGGTTGTGGCGCCGAATACAAACTGAGCTACACCCGTACAATTATGAGGGATAAAGATCGAATTCATTGCGAATGTGGCCACGTGATCCACAGCTGGAATGAATCGAAAATATGGGATGCAGAACCTATAAGGAAGCAAGATTCACCCCTGGACGGTAACGGCTAATGGCCTTTTCCTAACAAACCAAGGCAGTGGAAAATATTTTTGCTTCGCTGCGCTCAAAACGCAAAATATTCCCCTGCTTGGGGCGTTATACACAAGGAATTTTCATAGATCATGGCAAGGAATCGCGGCCAAGGTGGGCCGATTGAAACAAGGTTGATCAGCCTTTTTGCATCGCTGTTTTTCTCTATCCCAACAGCAGCATTCGTCTGGCTCTGGGTCAATTTGGAGTTGGCCGTCTACTGGGATGGCTTTCTCAGCAGTCGTTACCTCATTTCCTGTATCTTGGTTTTTGCTGTGTTGGCGTTGCTGCTCCCGCGACTATTCCCGTCTATTCTCGGGGGTGTCTGGCGCGGTATAGCCAAGGTTTGGCATTGGTGGGGATGGTAGTCTTATGTATAACCAATCGTTCAAGTTCGCTACCGGCCTGGCGGCCGTCCGCCGGACGCCTACTACGCTGCGCTCCGCAGGCGCCGCTTAACATTCAGCGTTAAGTGTCCGAGTTACCCACGGGAGGGAACTGATCATGGATTTAGAGTTTGAGCCGGGCAAAAACATTGCAATGAAAGTACCTGCCCATGAGTACGAAAATACCGTTCGTTTTTATGGAGACGTTCTACGATTCAAAGAGCTTACTGGAAGCGGTGAGAACGATACTCCGAAATTTGAGTTTGGCGATAAAGTGCTGTGGCTAGATTGCATGCCGGGTTTGACTCAGTCGGAAATATGGTTAGAAGTCGTTGCCAGTAATGTTGAAGAAGCCTCTGACTACCTAAAAGAGCAAGGTTGTTACCGCAGGGATGAAATGGGCCGCTTCCTGATGGGTTTAAAGCCTTCTGGATATCGAGCCCATCGAATATCATACATTTGGTTTCGTCCAGTAATGACACATGACAAAGCCATTAATTTCGCTCACTTCGGTCGCCGCCAATTTCTTTTTCGCGTCGCGTAAAGCGGGTGTTGCGAAGCACAGCCGCGGCCCGGTTAATATGGAGCGCTTATTCAAGGCGTTGTTGCTTGCATGTCCTATCGCAGGCGTTATGAGTATCGGGAGCATTTATGATATCGCCAATTATTATTCTGTCGCTGTTGATCGGCCCCCTACTTGTGGCTTTCATATCCTCAAGGTTCACTCGGCGTAACGTAGAGATACGCAAGCTGGCGTGCTGGGGCCTTGGTCTCGCGTTTATATACTTTTCTATGGGCCATTTCGTACAAACCAATGGAATGGTTGAGATGCTGCCCCAGTGGGTGCCGATGCGTTTGCCGCTGGTGTATGTGACGGGCGTTTTGGAGGTGGCGATTGCGATAGCGCTATTTATTCCAGCGTACCAGTCGATCGCGTCGAAGCTGGCGATCGTGGTGTTTGTGGCTTTCTTTCCGGCCAATATCTACGCGGCCTTGAACGGTGTGGGCCTGGGAGGGCATCAGTGGGGACCGGTGTATCTGTTAATCCGTGGGCCCCTGCAAATTGTATTAATCGCGTGGGCTTACTGGTTGTGCCTGGGCCCGCACAACAAATCGGCGCCGGCCCATGGTTGATATCTACAGGCGAGCTGAGGGAACTAACAAAGACTTACAGCGCAAGGGAAAATGGCGCACCCGGAGAGATTCGAACTCCCGACCAAGTGGTTCGAAGCCACCTACTCTATCCAGCTGAGCTACGGGTGCGTAACTGGTTTTGAAACGCCCACATAATACTCGGTGACGGGGGTTAGGTCCAGCGGGGTATTGCTTAAACAGGCGTTGATACGTTACCGCCTCATAAAAATGTTGGAAACTCTGCGATAGTGAGCAAAAACTAACCAATATCGGGCGATTGTGCACTTCTCTACCCGCATAGCTACTTCTTACTCAGCCCCCGTCTGCTCGCCCAACCCTTGCTGCTGTTCCTTTTTGTTGGCGATGTCATGATCGCTGCTATCGGGCGTTATCCCGGTTTGATCTTTTCCAGCATCGCCAATGTAGGCGAGTTCGGTCAGTAGTGGGAAGTGATCGGAGCCGATGTGGCCTAGCCGTTCGAGTTTCGTTAGTCCGAAATGATCGCTATGAAATAAATGATCCAGTGGCCAGCGTAAAAACCAATAGCCGGCGTGAAAGGTGTTGTACATGCCGCGGCCAATTCGTGGATCCAAAAGGCCGCTTATTTTACGGAATAACCGGGTGGTTTCAGACCAGGCTACGTCGTTCAGATCTCCGGCGACTATGGTGGCGTCGTCCTTTTGTGCGACACGCTTGGCCATAATCACCAGCTCGGCGTCTCGTTCCGATGAAGTTTGTTTTTGTGTCGGGCTGGGCGGTTCCGGATGTAGGAAATGGCAGCGTACTTGATGACCCGAACGCAGCTGCACCAGTGTGTGGATCGACGGAATGTCCTCCTCCACCAGATATTCAATGCTCGGAGAGGACAGTTTGAGCTTCGAGTAAACATGCATGCCAAACAAGTTGTCTAGCGGACACTTTACGCTGTAGGGGTAGTCCCCTTGAAGGACGTCCAACTGGCGTTGCCACCAGCGGTCGGATTCCAGGGTGACGAGGATATCGGGCTGATGAGTGTGCACCAGGTCAAGCAGTGCCTGGGCGTTACGGTTAGGTGTTAACACGTTAGCGGTCAGGATGCGCAGGCAGCGTTCGGGCTCGGGGTTGTGGATGAGCCGCACTTCTTTGGGCGCGAGAGGTGAATACCTGATGATCCACCAAATCTGGTACAGCAGGCAGGCGAAACCGATGCC
>DAHVRW010000187.1 GCA_027322215.1 Marinimicrobium sp. | reverse complement strand
CTGGAGTAAATGAGGATTTTGAGGCCATTTTTAACGCCGCAGAGGCCACGCAGATAGTTTTTCAACAGCCTGCTAGGTAAGGGTTCGCCCCGAGACCATGCCCGTCAACGCACCGAGTAAAATGCCAGTTCCGTCCGCTCCGTTGGCGGCGGCGCCGACAGCGCCGCTGATGCTCCCAACCCAGGCCATTGCTTCCATTGAGCCAGTGCAGCTTGCGACATAGCATAACACCGCCGCAACAATCGCCCCCACGAACGATCTGGCTTCATCCCACAGTTCTTCCCAGAAGAAACCGCTGGGATCGGTCGGTGAACCGCTGTGCGATCACATCGGTCACCAAATCCCAGCTATCGGCGTCGCGGCGCTGGCCCCAAGCGTCAAAGCTCATGGATTGGATGACGTTGCCGCCTTTGTCGGTGATAACGTCGGTCGAGCCCAGGTGGTCGGTGTAGATGAACGCTTTATCGGTCTCGCCCTGCTGCTGAAAGGTGCGGCTGGTTTCGATTGTGTAAACGGCACCGGCCACGGTTCGTCGCCAGGTGATGGTGTTGCTGCTGGTCGATTCTATGCGTTCGACGTTGCCCAAGTAGCTGGTGGTTTTGGTGACCGGGACGCCGTTTTGTTTGAACTCGTCGGTGCGACGGAAGCGGTCGCGGCCCGGGCCGTACTCAAACCGGCTGGTGTGTTCGCCTTTGGTGATTTGTCTGAGTGCTACCAACACCCAGGGCCAGTTAACCACCATCGACTGATAAGGAGTCGATAATGGCTAAACGCAATGATACGCCAGGGCCCCTGGCGACCACAAAAAAGCCTATCTGCCACGTGCGGCGGATCAAGATGGGGCAGATGCTTTACGAGTACCGGCGCAAGGACCGCTCCCAGGCCCGCGTGCCCTGACTGCAACTGAAGGGGCATTGGCTCGATAAGGCCGGCTTTGGGATTGATGTGCCGGTGACCGTCAGGGTTATGGAGGGGTGTTTGGTGTTAACAACAGAACAGCAACAGAGCCCTTAAGCGTAAAACAGCCCTGACCTCAGGGTCAGGGCTTGGCGGACAAATGCTTAAGGCAAAGGCAAGACAGCCCGCGCGTTGGTCTTACTTTATTACCTGGTTTACAGATTCCAAGTTCACTGTAGCCTTAGATAGGTCAAAAACCATCCTCCACGCACTACTTCCACCAGGGTCAAGAATAATCTCAAGAGTACTATCAGACTCAAGCGTTAGCCTGCTGATTTGATCGTACACACGAGAATCACCCAAGCTATCAATACTCCAAAATTCTCGAGATTGCTTGTCGACGAGCCGTTTAAAGAACCCATAGCCCCGGCGCATCTGCTTAATGCAACTTTCATCCGAAAGACATTCAACAAGAGGCTTAATTTTGTTCTTGTAGATAGATAGCGTTTCTTCAGAGCCCTTCGCAGAAACGATCGTCAAGTAGCCGCCAAAATTATTTGACGACAATGGTTCAAAATGCGGGTGTTCAACAGAAACACCTATCTCCCTAACAGAGCCATCTTCGTATAGCCTCGACAGCTCCCGATAACTTACTCCTCCATGCGTCTGAATACTCGAGTAACCTTCTACCGGATAGCCTGAGGCTCCACACATAATGTAAAAGTCAAAACGCGAGAGCAACCCGTCAGGCTCTGAGTTAGTTTTCACTTGGCAATCCCGCAATATCACAGACGCTGATACATTTATGCAGCAGAAAACCATACACACCAGTAAGAATAGTCGCATCATCTGTATGCCCGGATAATCGCATCAATTTCACCATCCACAAAATTATTCCTGGCGTTTGGAGAGTAGCTCATTATGCTATTGGAAGAATTGACCATGTGAACACGTCCCAATGCGTGGCCGAATTCATGAAGAACAATTCCCTGCTGGTAGGCATGCCCTACAGTGTCGTAGTCAAACTTCATGATTGGCGCCTGTCTTTTTGCAAAGAACCCTCCAGCACGCCCCTTGTGGAACTCTCCCATTCGCCTTGAACCGTCAGGCTCTCTCGGGAAAGAGGTAAACTGAACTTCAATATCGAGCGCACTACTGTCCGAATAGGTTGTGTGCCTATTAAAAGAACCTAACCTACGCGGGTTCTGTCCGGATTAATTCGTCGCTACCACTGCGTACGGGCACGTTGTCACCGTAAGGCGGGAAAAACAGTGCCGCCCTGGGTCTGGGCGGCCATCCCCACTACTAACGTGCCCACTTGGAGGTTCGGCCGAAGCAGCCACAGCCTAGGCTTTATCTAAACGAAACCGATCATTACGTACAACACGACCATCCGGTGCGCGATGCCCAACCTCTGTTCGGACCAGCGTAATAAGACAATTATTTACTCGCGGCGACCTGTTCAGAGCAAGTGGTGTTGCCAGACGCCGGATAACGAATTAACCAACCTCTAAGATTTCGGATGGTCGTACTTTTGCAGCCCTGCTCTACTTTTGATCCCCGCTCGACTCGCAGTCGCTCACCTTGGTGGAACCGAAAATTTCTAGCCGTTAAATCTACCTCTTGAAGCTGCTCGGCCACGTCGTCTAGTGCGAGAATCATTGACTCAGCATAAAGCTTGTGAATCATCGCCATCAAACCATCCCGTCCGGCGTTTTCCAAACCGCCAGCTAGATCTTCGGCATCAAGAATTACTTCCACAAGGTTTTGGTAGAGCGTAGCCGTCTTGGAACCCGCAGTCTGATGTAGGGAGATTACGTTGGTAATCGAAATACTTTCCAGATTATCTGAGACAAAAAAAATGGGATAACTTCCGACGAAGAACTCACTAGAACTATCCTCACCTTCTGCGCCTACTAGGAATCTTCCGGGCACCGATGCCAAGCGTAACTCGTCGATTTCCAACCCTTCAAGATCGGCCTTCAATGGCGCTAGCGCTAGATCCGCTTTCTCCCTGAGTTCCTCCAGCTTCCGGTCTCGGGCCGCCCGCACAGAGGTGGCATGCATGACGATCTGCGCCCCTATGCCCCCGGCTCCGCCGACATCGGAATAGAGCAAGTTGAGGGAGTTTACGCGGTCATCGTGTAACGCAATCCCTCTAAACTCAATCCGGGGGTTGGTCACTTTAACTGGCAGCTCGTCCTGTTGTATATCGCCAGTAAGCGCCGTTGATCTTTGATAGGTTGTATAGTCCGTCGGCGAGGTCGCCGCGCACCCCATCAGCAGTAGAGCCAGAACGACGACGCTGCTAAAGCGCAAGGGACTCACAGCCCTTCACCGACCAAATAGTCGACGCCGGCACCCTCCATTGCTTGATGTATCGCAAGTTTGGCACGCTCAATAGCTTCGTAGTAC
>DAHVRW010000186.1 GCA_027322215.1 Marinimicrobium sp. | reverse complement strand
GCCTTTACCATTTTCTCTCAGTACATCATTTAAGAAGCTTACCAGTTTGTTGCCATCACTGTTGTCTATGATCTCTTTATGTAGCGCCATTTCATCACCCTAGAATTCCCACTTTCCAATCTGAACACATCAATTTCCGAACCCACACCAGTGGTCAAGTCGCGAATTTGCAGGCTGCCTTCGTTGACCACCGCTTGCACGTTGATGGGGCTATCATCTCCGTAAATTGCGCTATTGATCAGGTTAGCGATATCCTGCATGGAGTTGGCGCTGGACGCGTCCAATGTGACGGTGACGGTGCCGTTTCCTGAAGCCGGTAATGACCCGGCCAATGTAATGTCAAACCTGGTCGGCTCGGTGCCGAAATTCAGCGGCGTAGCCACCGCGCCCACGGTCATGGTAGTGGTGGTGTCTGCATGCAAGCCGTGCTGCGGCACACCAATAGCGGCACCATCGGTGGCAAAGCTGGTTCCCACTGTCTCCAGTACAGACTCATTGGCGTCGAGGTTAAAGCTGCCCGATGCGCGGGTGGTTTGCCGTGGCGTTTGAGTGCTGACATCTACTCTTAGGTCACTCAGCGTACCCGAGAGGTTGCCGCGCGCATCTGCTACAAACCCTTGCAACGTAGCCCCGGTGTTGGTGACGATATAGCCGTCGTCATTCAAACCGAATTCCCCAGCGCGGGTATAGAGTCGATCGCCGCCGTTACTGAGCACGAAAAAGCCTTCGCCGTTAACGGCCAGATCAAGATCGCTGTAGGTAAAGTTGCGATTGCCCTGGCTAAACTGCTGGCGAATCGCCTGTAGGTTTACACCGCTGCCGGGAGTGTTGCTGCCACTTCCTAATATGGAACCCGCGTAGACGTCTCCAAATTCTGCCCGCGAGGACTTGAAACCCGTGGTACTGGCGTTGGCGATATTATTACCGGTTACTTGCAGGTCGGTGTTGGCGGCACGAATGCCACTCAGTGCTGTGTTGAAAGGCATAACCTTATCCTCGCTGATCCGTTACAACACGAACTGTGTTGCAACAAAAATTATTAATTAAACTGCTTAACGTCGGCGACATTCACGGCGCCGATGCCCGCCAGATTCAACGTCAACTGACCATTGGTTCCCATAGTCACACTGTTGACGTTAGCGCTCAGGGCGGTGGCGAGCTGTTCCGGCTGACCGTTTTGATTGCCCATGACTTCGAAGCGATAGTCGCCCGGTGGCAGGGGCTCTTCTCTATACCAATCCAGCAGCTGGCCGTTCACTTCAATATTCTGCCCATCCCAACGGAACACCATTTCCCCTGCGGGCTGGTCCCCAACTGGCACTTGGGCCACCAGAGCGCCTTTGTCGTTATAGATATTCATGCGCACCGCCGCTGCGGAGCTTTCCAACTGCACACTGCCGGAAACAATACCCGCTTCCATCAAGCGGCTGGTGTCGGTTTCCACCGATACCGATGTGCCCACCAAAGACGATGCCTGCAGGGCCTGGTTGGACATGAACGTATTGGTAAAGCCTTCAAAGTTGCTATTCAATCGCTCCAGACCTTCCACCGAGCTAAACTGGGCCAACTGCGCCACAAACTCAGTATTGTCCTGGGGTGACAGCGGATCCTGATGATTCATCTGCGTAATCATCAGCTCCAGAAACGCGGTTTGGCCCAGGGTGTTATCCGTTTCTTTTTCTTGGTTTTTGTGAGCGATATTCAGATGGCTGAGTATGCTGCTCACGGGTTTGTCGTTGTCGACCTGGCTCACGGCTCGGCTCCTTTTACTGGCCCAGGGTCAGCACACGCTGAACCATTTGTTTGGCGGAATTCATTACCTCGACATTCATCTGAAACGAGCGCGAGGCCGAAATCATGTTGGTCATCTCTTCCACCGGATTCACGTTGGGGTAGAACACGTACCCATCCTCATTGGCTTGGGGATGATTCGGCTCGTAACGCGGCTGCAACGGCGCATCGCTCTCGACAATGCCGAGCACGCGCACGCCGGCACTGGCATTGTCGAAGTCGGTTTCAAAACCGCCGATCATATGTCCTGCACGGGTGCCCTCCACGCCCATCGTCATGGCGCGCTGTTGGATGCTGGCAAATACCGCGTGACGACCGCGATACACTTGATCCGCGCTGGAGCTTGCGGTCTGGGCATTGGCCAGATTACTCGCTGTGGTATTAAGCCGAACGCTCTGGGCGTTCATTGCGGAACCGGCTACGTCAAAGATATTTCCAAGAGCCATTGTGTTTACTCCACGTTTCGAAACTGGGGGTTAGTCACCGCGCAGGGCGCTGGTTAGGCCTTTGAATCGGCTGTTCAAAAAGGTAAAACTGGCCTGCAGCTGCAAAGCGTTCTTCATATATTCGCCATGCTCCACCTGCTCTTCCACCGTGTTGCCATCGATAGA
The DNA here is from genome assembly GCA_027322215.1 of Marinimicrobium sp. Taxonomy (GTDB): domain Bacteria; phylum Pseudomonadota; class Gammaproteobacteria; order Pseudomonadales; family Cellvibrionaceae; genus JAVDDU01. The sequence goes on along the minus strand of DAHVRW010000186.1, from coordinate 936 downwards.
CGGCTGCTGCGGTACGCGGTACAGCGTGTCGGATTCCCCGTGCGCCACAGCCGTCAGGTGTCGCTCATGGGTCGCGTGCATGGTGAACGTGGAGTCTTTGCCGGAGGCGCGCGCGAGCATTTGTTTAAAGTCCACGTCGCGGGCTTTGAAGTTGGGGGTATCGGCATTGGCCAGGTTGTTAGCCAGTATTTGCGCTCGCTGACCACGCAACTTCAGCGCCGACTCGTGAATACCCAATGCTGCGTCAAAAGAGATTGCCATGTGCTTTACATCCATTCCGGTTTAACGGTGTTATAGACGTAAAAGCAAGGGTTGTGCCAGAAATGAATAAACCCGGTAAACTATTGTTATTAAAGGATTATCTTAGAAGGAAAGGCATTAGTTCGGAGCATTAAAAGCGGCCAGGAGGCGACCGTTGCACCACGAAAGCGGCAAGGGTTTACCGCTCCAGCAGCATACGTCGCTTCTTGCGAGGACAGGGTTTACTGAAATGGGCAGAGGCGGCTGGAAAACGCGTTCGGCAAATGTGGATGTACGAAAAGCGGCCTGGTAAGGCTAATCACAGTCGCTTCGCAGGAGTAATTTGGCGGAGGCGAGCGCTCATATTATCGACGTTTCTGGATGCCCGCCTTCGCGGGCATGACGAAAAGGTAGGGGCATGACGAAAAGGTAGGGGCATGGCGAGAAGGTGTGGGCATGGCGCGAAGGTGCGGGCATGACGAGAAGGTGCGGGCATGGCGCGAAGGTGCGGGCATGGCGAGAAGGTGTAGGCATGACGAGAAGGTGTGGGCATGACGAGAAGGTGTGGGCATGACGCGAACGCATAGGCATGACGAAAAGGTATGGGCCTAACCATCCCTCCTCTGCTCACTCCCGCCATCCCCTCTGCCTACTCCCGTCATCCCCGCGCAGGCGGGGATCCAGAGGCCGATGGCC
>DAHVRW010000185.1 GCA_027322215.1 Marinimicrobium sp. | reverse complement strand
GTGGTGCGTTCCCACCAGCCAGCCTATGGCCTTCGCCAGTGGTGGTAGTTCTGTAAAAGGAGTCCGGCTGTCAGCGCTGACGCCATCCCGTTGATAACGCTCTTCAGCTATCCAGTCTTGCTCTGTAACGCCATCGGAAGCCACTAAGCGCTGTAGCCATGCTTCGTCATCGTCCTGGCCAACAAACGCCTGAAATAGGCGCAAGGAAACCCATTCATGACGATATAGGTTCTTTTCTTTCCGCTCTCCTCGCAACCGCTGTTGGAAGGCCACGCTGGCCTTTCCCAAATCGTGGAGCAGACCGGCCATTTGTGACAGCAATTTGATGTCTTCACCTGTGTGCCAGTCGTTCTCGTCGCTAGCACGTAGAATATTTCGCCCTGTGGTGTTGGTGGGCACAGCGCCTTGCAAGTTGAATTGAGACGCATTGCCGACGATCCACATTAATTCACTATGGTCCTTACCTCGAATCCAATGGCAGGCCACCGCCGTATTTTTGCGAGCTGTTTTACGCAGTAATTTGCGCAAGGTGTTCAGGCCTTCCAGGGTAATGGCAGTTTGCCAGGTCCGGTCGCCCCGCCGTTCAGCGAATTGATCAATAATTCTTCGCGTATTTGTCAGCGCGCGTTTACTGCATTGGGAAACCAGTAATACGTTCATGCTTTGCCGTTAACCTTAGCTGCCATTTCCATAGCCACATGCTTGAGTGTGTCGATCATAAAATCCAAAGACTCACTGCGCGTTAAAGCCTCGATGCAGTTCTGACGAAACTGTTGCTCTTCGTCACCCCGCATCGCCGACAAAAATGCCTGAGGTAAAATCGCGGCATCTTTTACTAAATCTGCCGCATCAAATACCAAACCGCCGCGGCGGGTCTTGCCATGCAGTACGGCCAAACCGTGGGGTAAGCCGAGCACCCAGGTTGCCGTAGCCCCAAGTCCATAAGCTAAATAGTTGCCATGATCTAAAAATCGGTTGGCAGGGTCTGTGCCGGTGCCGCGTTTAGCGCGCGTAAAGTCCCCGTAATTGACGGTATCTACGGCAAGCTTGAATAACGCCTTAGTCAGACGTGCTTCTTCGGTGAGCAGGGCCATAGTGTCGGGCATGGACGAGACTTTGGCCGCGCTATTCTGGATAAGCCCAGCTAAGCGTTCAGGATCGACTGAAAACCCCGCATCATGCAGGCCACGCTTCGTCCACTCTTGCTGAATACGACTTAGGCGTGCCTGCTGTAGGGCTTTAGCAGCCTCCAAGCGAAGGTCATCGTCAAACCAAAATTTAACCCATGCTTGCAGGTACTCTGTTGGTCGGTACTCGCTTTGGGGGGAAAACCAGCTCACCTCAAAGTCCACTTCATTGGCACTGAACAAGGGTGTTCCTCCGCCACCACAAAACCCTACTAATACGCCAGCTTTTGCTAACTCCCGGATAGCGGCCTGGGTAATGGACGTTCCTGTACCCAACAGCAGGCTGGTGGTATTGGCAATTGGGATATTCCAATACAGAGACTCCTTTCCTTGGTCCGTTACATACTCGACCCTTCCGCCATTAACCAGTACCCGGCAATGCTGGAGGTAATAGATATTTGCCCGCTTGGAGTGCAAAATCGTTTTCAAATCTGACGGAGAAAAGTCGTTCACCTGCTACCTTCCTTATTTCTTATTCGACTAGGGTAATAACCTACCTGATCTAGGATCAACCACAACACTGGCTATAAACACACGTTAACTGGCCTTAGAGTTCTACCTCGCGATACGCTCGGATTGTTAAAAAAGCCACTGCTTCACGTCATCCAGGTTGACGAGCACCAGCTGCTGGGCCTCTGGTATTCCGTCCAAAATCTTGGTGTTTACCTGCATTTCTTGAAGCAGGTACTGCACGAGGCAGCCTTTGGTGGTGATGCGAAGCTGGCCATTGTGCATTTGGTAGTCATGCGCTATTACGTTTTGTTTTTCGGAGCTTAAGCGCGGGTCGGGCTGGAATATCAGAGTTACGTTGGTGTTCCAGGCGGTATCCTGGTCGGCTGTGTGAGCGCTCTTGCCCAACAGTTCCGGCTCGCCGCGAAATCGGCTGAGGACGAAATCCCGGTAGCTCTGGCTCTTTTCACACCAGGCCCGCAGGTGCCAGCGCAGCCCAGTGCTCACAAATGTATGGGGGACGATGATGCGCCCCTGCCGGTTTGGGTTGGATAGGGATACATAATCCACCTCCAGCCGTTGTTGTGTGCGGATGGCGGTGACCAACCCACGCATAACGTGCGGGGACACGTGGCGGGCGGGTAGGTGCAGGGCAACGTTTGGCAGTGGCGAACTCATTGGCAAGCGGTAACCGCCTTGGAGCCAATTCAAGTATTCGAAGACGTCGTCGCTGATGTACCGACGCTCAAACGTGGCGGTGGGTTGGTAGCTTTTTTTTGAGGGGTCGTAGTGCAGGTTTTCAGGCAGCGCTTTACGGTAGGCATTGATGTCGCTGCTGGCTTGTTGTCGGGACAAACCAAACTGTTCTGTGATGCGGCGGGTGTTGATCGCGCCTTCCCAGAAGCTGATTAGCTCGATAAAACGATAGCGATGTTCGGGGGTAGCCTTGTCCATTCAGCCTCCGGCTGAGGTATTCGACGTTCAAATCCATGCTTGGCCCACTGCCTGTAGCCAAAAGTGCTTGAGTAATACTAGCGCATATTCTGGATAAAGGAAGGTTTTTGTGCCAACAGGTCAACGCTCGGCTACGTGCGGACAAGACTCTTATTTGTAATACAAAAAAGCCCAGCGCCTTGAAAGCGCTGAGCGAGAAGGGCGAGACATGCGAGGACTATCGTCAGGTCTGGTGTACGGCCTTTTCAGCGTCATCTTGTTGTTGATCCGGCTCTACACGTTCACCGCCCTTGAACTTAACTCCCAGAATGACACCCACGAACAACGTATAGCGGCATAATCCTCGCCACTTTTTCTCGGCCGTGACTAAACGGCTCTCAGGGGTGGGTCAACATTATTGGCCAGAGTCAGTAAACCATTGAGTTGCGCGGGGCCGTCGCCTTCGCGGAATCTTTCATCAGATCTTTCGAACGGCAGTTTGAACATACTCTCGCATGCGAAGGAGGATACGCATCAAGATGGTGCGCATCAACGCTCGCGTCAATTCTTCGACGGTCTCAACAATCTTCATGCCGAGCGCTTGCGTCAGTTTTCTCATTAAGTGATACACCCATGTACTGACCGATACCGCCGCGTTGATGCCGCGCTCTAGCAGGTAAGCGATTTTGTCCGCGATCGTCCAAAAGCCCATAAGGCCAACCTGCAAACCAGTCACAGCATTTGCGCCGATTTTTTTAAATATGTAAATAAGAGCCGCGTCCACCCAATGCCAGAACGCAGCACTAG
>DAHVRW010000184.1 GCA_027322215.1 Marinimicrobium sp. | reverse complement strand
TGTGGATTTTAATTTCACGTAATTGGCCGACGAATAACGGAAGAATTCCCGCTCGCTGTCGGTCAGTGCCCGCGCTCGGCGGCACGGTGAGCCCAGGTACAGATAACCGCTCTCGAGACGTTTGCCCGGCGCTACCAGCGAGCCGGCCCCAATCATCACTTCGTCTTCCACGATTGCGCCATCGAGCACGATCGAGCCCACGCCCACCAAAATTCGATTGCCGAGGGTGCAGCCGTGCAAGGTAACCCCGTGGCCCACGGTTACGTCGTCGCCCAGAGTTAGCGGAAAACCCTTTGGGTTATAGTCGCTGACGTGGGTTACGTGAAGTACCGAACCGTCCTGAATGCTTGTGCGTGCGCCAATGCGGATCGAATGCACGTCGCCGCGTATTACGGCCTGCGGCCAAATGGAAGAATCGTCACCGATCACAACGTCACCGATGACCACCGCGCTCGGGTCTACCCAAACGCGTTCGCCCAGTTCCGGGGTGTGGCCCTGGTAGGTGCGAAGACCGTTGCGAAGAGGGGTCGATTCGGTGGGCTGTTGATCAGGATTTTCGCGCGCAGTCTCTTTGAGCATAAGTGCCTCTCGCATGTCTGAGGTGTATCATACAGGATCATTCGCGCCGCCGTGCGCCCGTTAGTGGCCGGGCCAAATGCCCCGTCCGACGCCGGCGCGCCCCGTGCCACCCATCGTTTTTTGGAGTCATGCCATGTCCAACCCGCTGCTGGAGCGCTATGAATTACCACCGTTTTCGGCCATTAAACCGGAACACGTGGAGGCCGCTGTGCGGGAGCTTATTTCCGAAAGTCGCGAATTTCGTAACCGCCTGCTGGACGATTTGCAGCAGCCCACATGGGAGACCTTAGTGGCACCGCTAGAGGCGGTGGACGATCGATTGGAGCAAGCTTGGGCACCCGTAAGCCATCTGAACGCGGTGTGCAATAACGACGCCCTGCGCGTGGCCTATAACAGCAGCGTGGCGTTACTGACCGAATACGCCACCGAGGTGAGCCAGGATCAGCGTCTCTACAAGGCCTACCAGGCTCTGGCTGAAAGCGACCAATACGCCCAGTTGAGCCAGTCGCAGCGACAGGCGGTCGATAACGCACTGCGGGACTTTCGTTTGGGCGGTGTGGCTCTCGAAGAAGACGACAAGCAGCGTTATGGCGCCATAAAAACACGGCTGTCCGAGTTGTCTACTCAGTTTGCCAACAATGTGCTGGACGCCACCCAGGCCTGGTACAAACACTTTGAGGACAAAAGCGCGCTGGCGGGTTTGCCCGAGTCCGCGCTTGAGCAGGCGGCCGAGGCGGCCAAACAAAAAGAGTTGAGCGGCTATGTGGTGACTCTGGATGTGCCATCGTATCTCGCGGTGATGACCTACGCGGACGACCGCGCGCTGCGCGAGGAGGTCTATACCGCCTATGTGACTCGAGCCTCGGCCGAAGGCGTTAAAGCCGACGGCAGCAGCGCAGCGGAATGGGACAACACCGACTTGATTAGCGAAACCCTGGCCCTGCGCCATGAAATGGCTCAGTTGCTGGGGTTTGAGAACTATGCCGAGCGTTCATTGGCCACCAAGATGGCGGATACACCTGAGCAGGTGTTGAGCTTTTTGAATGAACTGGCGGAGAAATCCAAGCCGCTGGCGGAACGTGACATCGCCCAGTTGCGTCGCTTCGCTCAAGAGCAAGGCGGCGACGATTTGCAGGCTTGGGATGTGGTTTACTACAGCGAAAAGTTGCGCCAGCAGGATTACGCCCTTTCCCAGGAAGAATTGCGCCCATACTTTCCGGCGGAGCGGGTGATCGCGGGTCTGTTCGATGTGTGTAAGCGTTTGTTTAACATCGATATCGTGTCGGTGGACGGCGTGGACACTTGGCACCCGGACGTGCGCTTTTACCATGTGTTGGATAATGGCGAGCACATCGCCAGCTTTTATTTCGATCTGTTCGCGCGGGCCAACAAGCGCGGCGGTGCCTGGATGGCGGATTGCCGGGTGCGCCGTCAGACGGATGGGGGTGTGCAACGGCCGGTGGCGTTCCTTACATGCAACTTTACGCCGCCTCTGGAAGACACACCGTCGTTGCTCACTCACGATGAAGTTACCACGTTGTTTCACGAGTTCGGGCACGGTTTGCACCACATGCTCACCAAAATCGACGTGGCCAGCGTCAGCGGAATTAACGGTGTGGCATGGGATGCGGTGGAACTGCCCAGCCAGTTTTTAGAAAACTGGTGCTGGGAGCCTGAGGTGATTCCGTTAATCTCTGGTCACCATCAAACCGGCGAACCCTTGCCCCAAACGTTGCTGGACAAACTTCTGGCGGCAAGAAATTTTCAGTCCGGTATGCAGATGGTTCGGCAGTTGGAGTTTGCGCTATTCGATTTCCGGCTGCACGCCGAGTACGACCCGCAGCAGCCACGCGATCCGCAAGCCCTGCTGGATGACATTCGGCGTCAGGTGGCGGTGGTCATACCACCGGCGTTCAATCGCTTTCAAAATAGTTTCAGCCATATCTTCGCTGGCGGTTACGCGGCGGGTTACTACAGCTACAAATGGGCTGAGGTACTGTCCGCGGACGCCTTCTCACGTTTTGAAGAAGAGGGCATTTTCAACCCAGACACCGGCGCTAACTTTCAACAGGAAATTCTCCAACAAGGCGGCAGTCGGGCGCCTATGGAGCTGTTCGTACAATTCCGTGGGCGAGAGCCCAGCATCAAACCTTTGTTGCGTCATTCGGGTATCGAACCCGTCGAGGTGGCCTGATGGCTTACAGCACTATCCCAAGGTTTGTGGCTGGGGCCGTGTGCCCCCGCTGCTCGGCCATGGACCGTATTCAGGTGTACCATCGCGACGGTCAAGATTACCGCGAATGCGTTAACTGCGATTTCAAACAGCCTATGCATATACAGCCGCCGGTACGGGAGCTGGAAACGCGGGTCAACCGCAATGAGCAGGAGCAAGAACAGGAACCGCAAGTGGTTAAAATCCTGTCGCCTAAAGACTGAAACCGGCATGCCACCACGGTTACAGCCCATTGTTCGCTCAGCAGTGAGCCAGAAATTAGTGTAGAATCGTCTCGAAGCGCTCGGCTAGGTTGAGCGAGTCTGGCGTCGTTTCGTCTCCCGTTCCCAGAAATTCTGAGCACTTTATTTACGATGTTTATTATTGACCAAATCATTTTGGCCGCTGGTGTTTTGATCCTTGCCGGCATCCTTTCCAGCAAATTGTCGGCCCGGATTGGGCTGCCGGTTTTGGTGTTGTTCCTTTTCGTGGGGATGGTTGCTGGTGAGGCGGGATTGGGCGGCCTCGTGGATGCTCAGGTCAGTCACGCGCTGGGCAGTTTGGCGCTGGCTTTGATTTTGTTCGATGGCGGTCTTCAAACCTCTCATGCGGCCATACGTTCCGTT
>DAHVRW010000183.1 GCA_027322215.1 Marinimicrobium sp. | reverse complement strand
CTGGAGTAAATGAGCATTTTGAGGCCATTTTTAACGCCGCAGAGGCCACGCAGATAGTTTTTCAACAGCCTGCTAGTTCGCTGTGCGGCGGGTGGACTGGCGTAGGCGCACCTCAAAACCGATATCAACGATTTTTTCACTCTGAGGTTCGCCTTTTAAGACGTTGACGATCATCGTCGCCGCCTGCACACCCATATCGTAACGCGGCGTATAGACGCTGGTGAGGGACGGATTAACAAATGTGGACGCCTCAAAGTCGTTAAAACCGCAGAGTCCGAGCTCTTCGGGTACTTTGATGTTCATACGCTGACTTTCAAACAGCGCTCCTAACGCCAGGTCGTCATTACAGCAAAACACGGCGTCCACCGCGCCCTGAGTCGACGCCATCAAACTGCGAAACATCTCGCCGCCCAAGCCGATCGATGAGGGCTTCGGCGTGGTGGCCACCAGCGCGGTGTCGAATAAATTGCGCTCTTCCAGCGCTTGGCGAAATCCTGCCAAGCGCTGTTGTACGCGCTTATCCATGCGCGCCCCAACAAACCCCACCCGCTGATAGCCCGCTGCAATTATCTGTTCGGCCATGGCATAGCCGGCCTGGTGGTGTGAAAAACCCACATTCATATCCAGCGGCTCAGACAACAGCTCCATCATCTGTACTACCGGCACCCGGGCGTTTTTAAGCATGCGCTGGCAGGCGTCGGTTTGCTCGCCCCCGGTAATAATCATTGCTTCCGGCGACTGGCTCAACAGCGTACGCACCATGCGTTCTTCCTCTAAAGGTGAATAGTGAGTATCCACCAAGAGGACTTTGTAACCGCTGGCACCAGCGACATCATAAATACCGCTCAGAACGTCGTTAAAAACCACATTGGAAAGGGAAGGAATGGAAACACCAATCACACCGGAGCGGGCCGACGCGAGTGAGCTGGCCGATTGGTTGGGAATATAGCCTAGCGCGTCTATCGCCTGCTGGACTCGAAGCCGCAGCTCTTCAGATACTTTATCGGGCTGGTTGATGACTCGGGAAACCGTAATGGCACTTACGTTGGCACGCTCGGCTACATCGACCAGTGTGGCCTTTTTATTGGCCGGTCCTCGTTTGCGGGGTCGCACAAATGGATCCTCAGTTTTATTCGTACTTTGCGGATTCACACTCAGGGCGAGCGTAACCGGTATAATAAGTTTAGCGCCAATGGTTGCGCTATCATTGCAATCACGTTAGGCTGTACGTCGCCGAACAAACGGCCGGCGGAACAATAGAACAGGATCCCATCTTAGCATGAATATTCCGGCGAACTCAGACGACGACTCCGCCCCTTCACTCGTTATAGTCATGGGCGTGTCGGGGGCCGGAAAATCCACTGTTTCCCAGGCACTGGCTGAACGGTACGGCTATGTATATCTCGATGCAGACGACTTTCACAGCGCTGAGGCGCGAGCGCGCATGGCCGCCGGCAAACCGCTGACCGATGCCATGCGCGTCCCCTGGGTAGAGACGATTTGTCAGCACCTGCGTAAACTGGCGGCGGACGGCACCGATGTGGTATTGGCTTTTTCGGGCCTGCGCAAAGCCCATCGGGAACCCTTGCGCCAATGCGGCTATCAAACGCGGTTTTTATTTCTGGATGGCGACCGAGAGACAATTACGGCACGCCTTCAGGCGCGCACCGGCCACTTTATGCCCAGCAGCTTGCTGGACAGCCAATTCGCCAGCTTAGAGCGCCCCTGTGCCGAGCCCGACGTGCGGGCTCTGGACATTACGGCCCCTTTAGAGCAACTGTTGGACCAGGCGGTGCGAATTCTGCAGTCCGATGACGTCGATCATCGTGCCCAATCAAGCAGCCATTGAACGCCCTTCACCACTTTGAAATACTGGCCCGAGCGGCGCACCGGCCCCTGTGTTTTGGCATGCGCCAGTCAAAACAAATTAGAACAATAGAAATACCAATAAAAAGCGAGCCTGATAAAAATGTCGACCCCATTTCTTCTGCTTCTGACCGCCGGTAGCATCGCCACTTTACTGGTGCTGATTATGGGCTTGAAGATGCAAGCCTTTGTGGCGCTGTTATTGGTCAGCATGGGTGTGGCCATCATCGGCGGTATACCACTGCCGGAAGTAGCGGCGCTGATCCAGGAAGGCATGGGCAGCACCCTCGGTTACATCGCCATTATTATTGGCCTGGGCACCATGATTGGTGAAATATTGCAGGTCTCCGGCGGTGCCCAGCGCATCGCCAACACCCTGTTGCGGGTGGGGGGCGAAGCGAAGGCGCCTTGGGCTCTGTGCGCTATCGGCCTGATCGTGGCGATTCCAGTGTTTTTTGAAGTAGCGCTGATTCTGTTTATCCCTCTGGTATACAACTTGGCCCGGCGCACCGGCAAATCCCTGCTCTGCTACGGTATTCCTCTGGTGGCCGGCATCGCGGTGGCCCACGCTTTTATTCCCCCCACGCCGGGGCCAGTGGCGGTAGCGCTGTTGCTAGGTGCCGATCTGGGGTGGGTAATTTTTATCGGCCTGATCGCGGGCATTCCTGCCGCTGTTGTGGCCGGCGTGGTGTGGGGTAAGTTCATCGGCACACGCATTCACGCGGACGTGCCCGAACACATTGTGGAAGAAATGGATAAGCGCGCGCAATCCGAACGCCCCCTGCCCAGCTCTGGGCTGGTGTTAACCATTATTTTGGTGCCGCTGGTGTTGATTTTACTCAACACAGCCACGCGGGTTTGGCTGCCGGATGAGCACCCATTTGTTCAGTTTATGGCTTTTGCGGGCCATCCATTCACCGCCTTATTGGCCGCGGCGCTACTGGCATTTTATTTTCTCGGCACCCGCCTGGGCTTTAGCCGTACTGAAATTCAGCAGGTGGCCACCCGCTCCATGGAACCTGTGGGAATGATCATTTTGCTCACCGGAGCAGGCGGCGTATTCGGCCGGGTGTTAATCAATACCGGTGTAGGGGAAGCGCTGGTCAGCGCGATGACCGCCACCAAACTACCGATAGTCGTGTTCGCGTTTTTGGTGGCCACGGTGGTACGAGTATCCCAAGGCTCCGCCACTGTGGCCATGGTCACCGCGGCCGGACTGGTTGCACCGATCATCCAGATGGGCGACTACAGCGCGCCGCTGATCGCCTGTGTGGTGATCGCCACAGCGTGTGGCGCCACCGTTTTGTCGCACGTAAACGATTCCGGCTTTTGGTTGGTGAAGGAATTTATGGGTCTGACAGAACGGCAAACCCTCGCGTCGTGGACGATTATGGAAACCATCGTCGGCGTGGTGGGCTTGGCTATGGTGTGCCTCATTAGCCTGTTTGTATAACTTGCCCGCTTGGCCGTCGGCGTAGACGCAAGCTTCCACCACCGCTGCGCTGACGTATAGCCGCATGCGGCTCTACTTTCCGTCTAGCAGGCTGTTGAAAAACTATCTGCGTGGCCTCTGCGGCGTTAAAAATGGCCTCAAAATGCTCATTTACTCCAG
>DAHVRW010000182.1 GCA_027322215.1 Marinimicrobium sp. | reverse complement strand
TGGACGTCAACGAAAGGCTAGCATTATGAGCACCTGCCGCGACACCCGTGGTTGTCGCATCGGCCGCGCCACCATAAGCTACGGAGATTTGAGCGCCCTCATCGTTTGACAAGACCAATTGCCCGTCGTCATTCAGGCTGGCTTTCACTTTTCCGCCTGAGGCAGCGTTGATGGAGTCAACCAAGGATTCCATACCATCTGTATTAGAAACACTGAAGGTCGAGCTGTTGCCGTCCGCATCTACCACGGTAAAATCCATGGAGTCCGCGCCCGAAAGCACGCCGCCGTTTGCACCGGTTGTATCACCGACCACTTCAGTAACGGCCCGAGCGGTAACGTTGGGCACGGCCTCGTTGATCACGTCCAGCAACTCGTTAACGGTATTTGCCGCTGTCAAATCGGCAGTGGCCAGCGTCTGACCATTGATGGTGATGTCATCACCTGCGAAGCTCAAATTCGCCAAGTCAACAGCAGCACCCACGATATCGCCCAATGGTGCACCACCTAAGGTGTTAGCATCCATAGCGCCCACCTCGACAGTCATTACCTGGTTGGCTTCAGAGCCCACCTGCAGGTTGACCTTACCCAAAGTGCCGTCCAGCAGTTTTTGACCGTTAAAGGAGGTAGAGCTAGAAATGCGGTCCAGCTCCTCAATCAACTGCTGAACTTCCGCTTGCAGGAACGCACGGTCGCCATCGTTGTAAATCTCACTGGCTGACTGAACGGACAGCTCACCGATACGATGCAGAATATTGGTTACTTCCTGCAGAGCACCTTCAGCGGTTTGAATCAACGATACGCCGTCGTTGGCGTTACGAATCGCCTGATCGAGACCGCGAATTTGAGAAGTCATACGGTTGGCAATGGCCAGGCCAGCAGCATCGTCTTTGGCCGAGTTGATGCGGTTACCTGAAGACAAGCGCTCAGTGGCCTGATCCAGGGCGTTACCTGACTGCATCAGCTGACGCTGTGAGTTCAGGGAGGCAACGTTTGTGTTAATGACTAGAGACATAATATTTCTCCTAATATTTATTCCTGTTCACAGGCCTTAGTAGCCGTGGCACAAGTCGGACACTGAAGCCTGGGAATGCATAGGTGCCAGGTCTTCTGTAAAGCTTATCGACAGAAAACCCGTTCGCTTTAGGAAAAAAGATGCCTGAATGGGCTAATCAGGGGAAATTGCTTATAAATCAGTGATTTACAGACCTAGAAAGAAGGTATTAACATACAAAGACTCGACTTTGTCCCGAGCCCACTGGGTTTTACGCAGGAATTTTAATGATGACTTGATCGACGGGTCATTTGAAAAACTGAACCGCCCCGGCTTCATCGGAGGGTATAATTCTTGAGTAGGAGGATTTTACCCCATGAACAAGAGGCCAGGATACTCTCCCGAGGTACGCGAACGCGCGGTTCGCATGGTGCTGACTGGAGAACATGAACACAGATCCCGCTGGGCGGCTGTGCAGTCTGTAGCGGCCAAAATCGGCTGTACGCCACAGACCCTGCTCACGTGGATCAACAAGATGGAAGTAGACTCTGGCATCAAGCCAGGTGTTACCAGCGACCAGGCGGCGCGCATGAAAGAGCTGGAGCGGGAGAACCGGGAGCTCAAACGTGCAAACGAGATTTTGCGCAAGGCCTCAGCTTTTTTTGCCCAGGCGGAGCTCGACCGCAAACCGAAGTTTTAGTGGGCTTTATTGACCAGCACCGTGAAGCCTACGGTGTCGAGCCGATCTGCAAGGTACTGCCGATTGCACCTTCCACTTACCATCGTCACAAGGAGCTGGCCCAACAGCCGGGCCGTCGCAGTGACAGAGCCAAACGAGACGAGCAGTTGACGGCTGAGGTCCAGCGTATCTGGGAGCAGAACCATCGTGTGTACGGGGCAAGAAAGCTCTGGAAGCAGCTTAACCGAGAAGGAATACCCAGCGCTCGCTGCACGGTGGAGCGGCTGATGAGCCGCTTGGGAATAGAGGGGGTCAGGCGTGGTAAGCGCTGCATTACCACGATTCCCGCCGATATGGCCGACAAGCCACTGGATCTGGTGAACCGGCAGTTTACGGCAGAGCGGCCCGACCAGCTATGGGTGGCCGACATTACCTATGTAGCCACTTGGTCAGGCTTTATTTATGTGGCCTTTGTGGTGGATGTGTTCTCTCGGCGCATCGTGGGCTGGCGTGTACTGAAATCCCTGCAAACCGACTTGGTGCTTGATGCCCTGGAGCAAGCTGTGTGGGCTCGGGGCAAGCCCCAAGGAGTCACCCATCACAGCGACCGAGGCAGTCAATACTTGTCCATCCGTTATTCTGAGCGATTGACAGAGGTCGGCTTCAAGGCGTCTGTCGGCAGTGCGGGGGACGCCTATGACAATGCTTTAGCGGAAACCATTAACGGACTTTACAAAGCTGAAGTTATACACAAAGACGGCCCATGGAAAGGCCAGGATGATGTTGAGCAAGCCACGCTGACCTGGGTGGACTGGTTTAACAACCGCAGGTTGCTCGGTACGATTGGCCATATCCCACCGGCTGAGTATGAAATGCTGTATTATCGGAACAAGTCAGCGAAAGCAGCCTGACTTAAATAAAACGCCCTCCGATAAACCCGGGGCGGTTCAGCTATTGGCTAGAGGAGACATGAATGATGACGGTATAGAAGATGTATTGTTCAAGGTGTTGAGTTACTCATTGGAAGGCACTTATTCTGCAATGCATTTGTTTGTTGTTACACGCCGTTCGTCCGATTCGAGCTTTGAATTGGCTCGCCACACAAAGGCCGACAGCTAGCAGCATGTCTCACGGGGTCGGGCACGCTGGCAGAAAAGTAAATGCACATGGTTAACCGGGGCGGTCGCGAAGCGGTGGACGGGGTGGGTTCAACCATTTAATGATTAAGGGGTATAACATCCAATTTAACATAATATACATTATGCGCACTGTAGTTTATGGTTATCGCCGAACTAAGGCCTATAATCCGTGCATGAACACTGGGTGCCGGACCGGACTCGCGCATATAACATCATCCAAATCGAGCGGCCGGTTTTCGCGTTGCCTGCTGCCCAAAAACAAACAAAGGTAACCTCCATTATGCATATCGGCATTCTAACCTGCACCGTCTCGCTGCCTGGCTGTAGTTCGCTTAAAGAGAAGCGCCAGCGTATGGGGGGATTACACGAACGTTTGGGACGTAACCCGGCCATTGCCGTGTGCGAAAGCGGTGAACGCGATCGCCATGACTTGAGTGAATGGTCGTTTGTCGTCGTGGGTTTAACGCGTAAGGAGGTTGAAGCTCTGTATGCCGATATAGAAAACAAGCTCGAGCGTGCGGTAGATGGGCGCATTGTGGAAATCGCTCGAGAGATGCTATAGCCCCGAACGCCTGACCGGTAAGCGCCCTTCATTTCTAGCAGGCTGTTGAAAAACGTTTTCGAGGCAGGCTATGCAAGGCAAAAATGGCCGAAAAAGCGCAGTTTACTGGA
>DAHVRW010000181.1 GCA_027322215.1 Marinimicrobium sp. | reverse complement strand
TTAAAACCGTCATTGATTATTCCCTCGTTATTCTATGGCGCGTCGAGCTGAGAGCGAAGATAAGCTAATCTCGAAAGGTACTGTCGCTCTCGACAAAGCGACATTTCCGCGTCGTATGCCTCTGTGCCCAAAGAGTAATAAGTCTCATACTCACATTCAGCTTTTGCTTGTTCGAGCCATGCACGTTGGGCTCGCTCAAATAGAGGCAGCAGCTTGGGCTCCCCCACTTTAAAATTTGTCTTCAGCGAAGCTTCCGCTTCTCTCATGTAAGTCTCAGCACGTCGTTCTCCTTCGTTTCTGCATTGGTTCATGTCCGGTAACGTTTGGGCATCGAAACAATTAGTCAGCCTATCTTCAATGCTTTCATGAAAACCCTCGAGAGCCGATGCAAGGCTATCGTCGGGTTCCGGAGATGCTAAGGCACAAGCGTTAAGGCCAGTTAGAGCCAAAAGGACAAGCGCCCGGAGGAAAAATCGAATCATGCTATGTCTCCGTACATTTTTAGCTGGTATGTTCAGCTAACACATAATCACTATAAGGGTGTGGCCGATTGTAGTGGGCAACGATTTATTCAAATATCCGTTGCCCCTCCTCCCCCACATCCCTCAGCTCGTAACTAGTGCTACGCCCGCCCGCATCCGTTTTGCGCAAGACACCCCGGGCGACCAAATCATTGATATCGCGCAGCGCTGTGTCCGACGAACATTTGGCAATGGCCGCCCATTTTCGGGTGGTGAGCTTCCCCTTAAAACCATCGAGCTGTTTGTTTAGCAGCTTCACCTGCCGCTCATTCATGGCGGTGGCGCCCCAATGCTGCCAGAAGCGTGCCTTTGTGAGTACCGCATCGAGCGTGCTGTGAGCTTGATCAACAGCGCGCAGGAGCGTGCTGAGGAACCAGGCGAGCCACTCGGTTACGTTCATCGACCCATTGCCCGGCAGATTTTTCTGGGTTCGCTCTAGAATGTCGTAATAGGCGTTGCGTTCACGCTGGATCTGCGCCGATAGACTATAGAAGCGTTGAGGGCTGCCATCGGCCCGCGCCAGCAGCAAATCGCCAATGGCTCTGGCGATACGGCCATTGCCGTCGTCGAACGGGTGCAGCGTGACAAACCACAGGTGAGCAAGTCCGGCCTTAAGCAGCGGCGGTGTTTTAGATGCACCATTCAGCCAATCCAGAAACAGCCTGGTTTCAGCCTCCAGACGATGAGCCGGTGGCGCTTCAAAGTGAACCCGTTGACGGCCGATGGGGCCCGAGACTACCTGCATCGGGCCGCTGGCATCGTCGCGCCAACTGCCAACCTTTATCTTGTTAAGACCCGAGTAGCCCGTGGGGAATAGCGCGGCATGCCAACCGAACAGCCGCTCACGTGATACCAGCGCATCGCAGTTGGCCGTGGCATCGAGCACCATTTCTACGACGCCCTCCACGTGGCGATCAACCGGAGCAAGCGCCCCGATGTCTACGCCCAGCCTGCGGGCAATGGATGAGCGCACGGACGCAACATTGAGTTGCTCGCCCTCAATTTTGCTGGTCTCAACGACATCCTCAGTAAGCGCAGCCAAGCTCGCCTGATCGCGCAAGGCCATGCCCACATCGGCCAAACGACCCAGTAACAGACCCTGCGCGCGACTCACTTCAGCCATCAGTTCCGCCAATGTCGCTATGTCGAAGCGCCAGTTTGGCCAGTCGCTGGCTTGCCAGATGTATTTGTAATCGCCGATGTTCATGCGGTGATTATGGTTCACTGCCCCCGCATACACAAGCTATTCACCGCATTAAGTGCGACGAATAGAGGCGTCATTCGCCGCACAATCGGTCCGCTTCGGCCCATGATTGACGTAAAATTGACGGTCGGTTATGCCAGCATTATGATGCCTCGGGTTATCGGGCAGTACACGAGCAAATCAATATTTATTATGGACAAATCCCAAGGAAAGCGCCCGTGGGAAAGCAGTTACGAATTATCGGTACATTTGAATTAAAGAATGGCGTATACACGTCGGTCGGCAGCAATCGGCGCGCTTTCCAAGAAGGGCACCCGGTGCAGGTTCCCATTGGTCAAATCAGCCGATACTATCCTTTGGATACGCGATCCAAAACGGTAGTTGGCAATCCACTAAATCAGCTCTCTCTCATTGCCGGTGAAACGTACTTTGTCCCGGGCGAGAAGCGAATCATACTCGAAGCGAAGCGAAGCGGCACCAAATCCTTTTCGTTTCTATCGCCGACAACAACAGCCTGCCCCAAATATACCTTCAAAAGCCTTCGGGTTTTCATCAAGCGTGGCTTGATACCGTTAGGCTCAAGGCCGCGCATAGGCTTAAGCCCGCAGCAACGTTAGCACATTGGGAAGTGGAATTTTTAATTGGCTGCGTTGCAGGCTTGGGCTGGAGAGGCTTAGCGCTCGTCATCGGCACTGACATTATTCGAGAAGCGACGACGCGAAGTAAAACCGACTCGATCAACAAGACTATCCGCACACTGCAAGTCATTTATCAATTCAAAAAAGAACTTCGCGACGTCGCCCCCACTCTTGAGTCAGTGATTAGCGATACGATCTGGCTCTCCCTGCTTAGAGGACAGGGTGAACATTTACTACCTGCCATGCTTCAGGATCCACAGTCCGCCGCGCGGGCTGCGGGCACTATTACAAGTCAACTAGACAGAAAAAGAATCAATGAAAGGCTTACCACCAGCTCTATTATTTGGACCTTATGCTCCCAATTCGGATTGAAAGCGAACGCAAAAATTCCAGATGCGACATCAAAGAATACGATATATCCACGCCTGAGGCGCTGGCGAACACCGTAGTTAAGGTTGCTGAAGAGCGACATATAACGATCTTTGAAGAGAAACTTGGCAAAATATCGCAAGAAGCGACGAGAAACCCAGAAGAAATCGCGGCGATTTTCACGCGGATGATAAAAACCATGAAGCTTCCGCCTCAGTAGCAAGGACGCCATTAAATGAAAACGTTAATACTAACCCTTTCGACGCTGTTGCTCGCTAGCTGCATGGCGGCCACCGACAGTAAAAACAATTATGCGCAAGAGGCAGATGCTTTTTGCAAGGTTCACTCGCCGGAGCATTGGAAAAAAAATGGACAGCTTGAGGAGCTGAATCGCCTCTCGCCAACCGAAAAGCAGATTAGATTGAGCCAGGAGATAAGGGCAACGGTCACCAGTGCTGAGATGGAAACGATCATCTACAAGGATGCCAAGGAGCTGCATGCACAGGAGTTTTACCCTTACCTGCAGCGAAGAATACCTGAATTGACGAACGAACCATTCGATTGCCCAGCCATTGAGGAATTTTACATTGCAGGCTAGGCCGTACTTTGGGTATTCCAGCGTCGCCAAGGCGGCGAGCTGGAATACCGAGTTAGGCAGAAATAGCTACGGTGCAACAAACCGGAAATGCTGATTGGTGTTGCCGGTAACGCTCCACTGAATCACTTTCGCTCCGTTAGCCGCGCTGAGCGAGTCGATA
>DAHVRW010000180.1 GCA_027322215.1 Marinimicrobium sp. | reverse complement strand
GGAGGCTGCGACGGCTACTGATAGAGCGCCGGCAGCCCGTCGTTAAACCGGGTGAAGGGGTGTTGATAGAATTTCACAAAATCGGCGTCGGCCGGGTGTCCCGGGTAGGGCGCGTAAAAATGATCCCGGCCTTCCTTTTCCCGGTTGGCATTACGCCACACCAAGGCGTACACCATGCGGCGAGTGTTGTCGGTGGCGAGGAACCCGGGTAGAAAACGCTCGGTGAAAAAATGAGCATCGCTCAGCGTGTCTTGTCCCCCCTCGGTCAGGGCTGTGAGTTTTTGGCGCTGTTCTGCAATTCGTCCCAACGCGTCCAGGCTTTGTACCAGGGCCGTTAGCTGTTGCTGGGCGGGGGTGTTGTTACTGGGGTGGCCCAGATCCCAGTAGTTATCTAAGCCGAGAATATCCACATAGTCATCGCCGGGGTAGCCGTGCAGGTAGTCGCGCTCGAAGTGATCCAGTTCGATTCGGCTTCGATCGGGCGAGTAGGCGTACAGTAGGTTAGTCAGGCCGTGCTCATCGTGTAGATAGTCCACCGTGAAGCGCCATAGGGCAATGTAGTCCGATTCGGAAGTGTGACCTTTTCCCCACCAAAACCAGTCGCCGTTGTGTTCGTGCCAGGGACGGAAGATCATCGGAATCAGCTGCCGCTGACCCGCGTCGTCGATAAAGGTCAACTCGCGCACAAAACTGGCAAAGGAATCCAAATAGGTTTTGAGTCGCTCGTGATATTTTCCGCCGGGAATGATTTCGTGGACGGTAGGGCGGGCCACCCAGGCATTTTCGCCGCTGACTGGGTTGGTCATGTGCCAGCTCAGGGTGATCACGCTGCCCTGTTGGAAGCCCGCGCGAATCCATGCCTGCATTCGCTCAAAGTTGACTCCGTCCAGATTCTCTTCATGACCCAGTTCCAGGTCACCCAGCTCCCAGCCGTAGACGGCAGGAAAAGCGCCAGTGGTGTCGTGGACATCAGAACGAAAATCGTCAGCAAACCAGTTAACGCCGTACGCAAGACTATCCTGGTGACCGAATAGCAGTGCCTCGCCCGTCAGCGACCAGAGGCTGCGGTGTAAAGCTTGCGCCGCATCGGTGGCAGGACGCACTTCGTCCCCGGGATCGGGCGTGGATGTTTTCACAGGGCTGCAGGCACACACCAGAGCGAGACTAAAGAGCAGCGCCGTGGGGCGGCACCAGGACAGAAGAGTGTTCATATGGGATTACCTTCGCATCATTTGTTTTTTTATCGGTATTGAGTGGTTACTGGAAGAGGACAAACCTACTCGAAACAGGTGCATAGCCTGGAGGTTTGCGCGATGCCATTCGGACCGTGGATCAAGCGCTCTCCCCACGGGCTGAGGCTCTGCGCATCGAAGTTGAGCACGATATCGAGACTTTTCAGGTCATGGCTATTACCGGACCAGGACCACCCCAGATATCCGACATCAAGCATCTGGGCGTATTCGAGAATTGCATCTACCGCCACCGGTTTTTCCTCACCATGGTCGGCGGCGAACTCGCCAATAATTAATGGCAGCGCTTTCTCCTGGAAGGCTTCATAGTAGGACAACACCTTATCGAAACTATGGTAAACGTCGTACATATGCACCGCGAAGACGGTATTGGCATTGCTATCGGCGTCGAACACGGTTTGCGCGGCCTGCCCGTCGCGCATGGTGTTGGTCCAATCCTGCCCCCAGTTGGGAGCGTCGACAATCAGCGTATGATTGATGCCCGCATCGCGCAGGGCGTTGATGGCACGGGTGTGAAAGCCGACCCAGTTATCTAAATCCTCTTTGGCGTTTGCAAAGTTACCGAGGGGCTCGTTAGCGATGTTAATAATCACGTGGTTCTCCGTGCCCTCGATTGCCGCCCGGATGTCTTCGCTCAACCAATACGCGACGGCGGTATCCGGGTGTCCAGCGTTTTCATTCTGAGGCCAGCCGGTGGCATCGTGTACTTCGAGAATGGCGATCATATGTAGTTCGCGCAGTGCGCTGATAATGGCGCTGAGCTCCTCGCCATCGACTCGCTCCCATTGCGTGCCATTGGCCAGTACCACGCGCACGCTGTTGGCGCAGCTAGCCGCTATATCGGTAAAATCCCGTGCTGTGTCACGCTGGCGGTACCAAGCGTAGGGATAGTTGACGCCGCGCATTATGAAAGCGTTGTTGTTGCCGTCCAACAGCTTGTTACCCTCGACGCGAAAGCCAGGCAGTTCATCGGCCACTTGCCGTTGAGTGAGATCAAACTGGCAGGTTCCCGTGTGGGGCACCGTTCCCATGTCTGGCTCATCACTGCCTTGGGAGGATGACGAGGAGCTGTCCTGCTGATCGTGAATAACTGCAGCGGGGGCATTATTATCGGACGGGCTGTTGCCGCTGCTACCGCCACAGTTAATGAGTAACAGAGCAGCAATGGTTGCCAGTAACAGGTGAAAGAGTCGGGTTGTGTAATGCATTTTATGTCTCGTTATTATGAGTTGGGCAATGTGTGCTCAATCGCCGAGCAGCTTGATTACCTCGATCATGGCGCGCCCATTGTGATACGGGCACTTCCAGGCGCCGGCCTTGTAGTGTGATTGGTAGCCTTCGTCCAGATTCGACAGCCAGAACCACTCGCCGCCGTTTTTATCGATCTGGTGGCGTTTTATAAACGACCAGATGTTGTTGGCGGTGAACAAATAATCGCTGTCGTTGCTGAGAGTGTAGGCATAGAGAAAACCGACCAGGGCTTCTGCCTGCACCCACCAAACCCGGTCGTTGCGATAGCGCTGGTTGCTTAACTCAAAAGTGTCCAGTAATTCGCCCTGCTCACCCAGCGCCTCTTTGCGGCACGCGCCAGCTATGGCGAGCGCCAGGGGCGTCAGGCGTTGGCTCAGGCCTGGGTTGGCCAGTGCCTGCAACGCTTTGAGTAGTAACCAGCTGAACTCGATATCGTGCCCAAAACTCAGCTCGGTGGAGCGGTCTTGCCAATCCAGTGTCATGAACATGCGCAGATGCGCATTGTCGGCGTTGACAATGTGTCGCTCGAAACAGTCCAGGCAATGGGTGAGGGCCTGACCAATACTTTCTTTGCGCTGCACCTGATAGAGACTGGTATAGGCCTCAAGTATGTGCAGGTGGGTATTCATGGTTTTGGGGTAGTTAAGGTCTTTGTCGCTCAGGCGCAGATCATCCAGGGTGCCCCACTGACGGGTAAAGGCCTCGAGGTAACCGCCGTGTTTCTGGTCCCGGGCATGGTGTTCCAGCAGATCAAAGAGCGCCTGGGCCTGCGCCAGGGCGGGCTGGTTCCGGCTCATCTGGTAGTAGGCGCTCAGAGCGTAGATGGCAAACCCCTGGGCGTACACCCGTTTGGTGTCGGCACATGTTCTGCCCTGGGCGTCCACAGCCCAATAAACACCGCCGTGTACCGGATCGATAAAGTGCTCAATCAAGTACTCGTAAGCTCTGGTAGCCGCGGCACCATAGCGCGGCTCATTGCAGAGGCGGGCGGCT
>DAHVRW010000017.1 GCA_027322215.1 Marinimicrobium sp. | reverse complement strand
AGGCCTTTGAAGGGCCCTTGGACCTGTTGCTGTATCTGATACGCCGCCAGAATATCGACATCCTCGATATCAACGTATCGGAAATCACCACCCAGTACATGGCCTATGTGGAGCTGATGGACGTGGCCCAGTTCGAGCTGGCGGCGGAATACCTGGTAATGGCCGCCATGCTGGCGGAGATTAAGTCGCGTATGCTGCTGCCCCGCGCGCCCAATGAGGAAGAGGACGAGGAAGACCCCCGCGCCGCGCTCATCCGCCGGCTGCAGGAATACGAGCGCTTCAAAGAAGCCGCGGAAGACCTGGACGAACTGCCTCGCGTGGGTCGTGACGTTCACCAGGCAAGCGCCCAGGCGCCAGACCGTAAGCTGACCCGGCCCGAGCCTGAGGTGGAGCTGCAAGAGATACTGTTGGCCCTGGCGGAAGTGCTGCGCCGGGCTGATATGTTCGAAAGTCATCACGTAGAGCGGGAAAAGCTATCCACACGCGAACGTATGGCGCAGGTGCTGGATCAATTGGCCGAGAAAAATTTCGTGCCGTTTGTGAGCCTGTTTCGAGTGCAGGAAGGGCGCCTGGGGGTGGTTGTCACCTTTTTAGCCGTCATGGAACTCATCAAAGAGTCGCTGGTGGAAATTGTTCAAGGGGAAGCGTTCGGGCCCATCCACGTCAAAGCCCGGGTTCAGTAGCGACCCGCTCACCAACAGATCGTTTAAGAGTATGCACAAGCAATGACCATGGAATCCACGCAGTTGCGGAACATTATTGAAGGCGCGCTTCTGGCGGCGGGCGAGCCGCTGAACTTGGCGCGCCTGACGACCCTATTCGAAGAGGACGCCGCGCCAACCAAAGAAGCGCTGCTTACCGCACTGGAAGAGATCGCCACCGACTGTGAAGGGCGCGGTTACGAACTCAAAGAAGTGGCCTCGGGGTGGCGCTTTCAGGTGCGCGCCGACATGGCTCCGTGGGTCAACCGCCTATGGGAAGAGAAGCCGCAAAAATACTCCCGCGCCGTGCTTGAGACCCTGGCTCTCGTGGCTTATCGTCAGCCCATCACCCGTGGGGACATCGAAGAAATTCGCGGTGTGGCGGTAAGCTCTCACATCATTAAAAGTCTCACCGAGCGCGACTGGATCAAAGTAGTCGGTCACAGAGACGTACCCGGCCGCCCGGCGCTGTACGCCACCACGCGCCAGTTTTTGGACTACTTCAACCTGAAAAGTCTGGACGAGCTGCCGTCGCTCGGCGATATCCGGGATCTGGAGGAAATTAACGAATTGCTGGATTTGGGCGACGCCCCAAACGCAGAGGCACCGGCCATTGACGAGGAAATGTTTGACGAGCAGGCACTGGAGCAGCAGCACATCAACGATCCAACCCTCAATGAATCTCCGGGAGATGATGACATGGAGACAGGTGACGATATGGACAGGTTCGATCAAAACTCTGCCAATGAAAGCTCTGTCAATGAAAGCTCCGCCAATGAAGGCCCGGCCGAGGCAAGCGCCGCCGATATGAGCGCCCGGGAACAAGAATGGGAACAAGAAGCAAATACACAGACAAATTCGGACCCAGACGAAATTCCCGGTGCGCCCGGCAAACCCGAGCAACCGGACCTGCCTGGCACGCCGGACGCCCCAGAGCTGCCCGAGGAGCCGACCCCGGAGCCGGAAATTAACCCGGAGCCAATGCATCCGGAAATTCCCAATCAGCCGGTGACTCCCGAAATTCCACCAGCACCGGACACACCGGAACTGGAGTCCGAGCACTCCGACACCACCAGTCAAGGTAGTACACCCAACAGTGAGGAGCCCCACAGCGCCTAAGCGCTGCTTGTTATATGACTAAACAATCTCGCAGCAAAGCTGCACAGCCCGATGCCGCTCCCTCGGACGAAAAACTGCAAAAAGTTCTGGCTCGCGCCGGGCTCGGCTCACGCCGTGAAATGGAGCGCATGATTGAAGCAGGGCATGTGCAGGTCAATGGTCGCCCGGCCCGTCTGGGCGATCGTGTCACGGCTGCTGATAAAATATTTTATCGCGGCCAACGGGTGCTCGTAAGCCAGCAACCTCTGCGCCGACGGGTGATTTTGTACAACAAGCCTGAAGGCGAAATCTGCTCCCGCTCGGACCCCGAGGGCCGGCGAACCGTTTTCGAAAGCCTTCCATCCCTCAAGGGCGAGCGCTGGGTGTCCGTTGGCCGGCTGGACTTCAACACCAGTGGCTTGCTGTTATTTACCAACGATGGCGAGCTGGCTAATAAGCTAATGCATCCTTCATCGGTCATCGACCGGGAATACCTGGTGCGCATTCAAGGCACCGTTGATGACGAAATGAAGCGTCAGCTATTGGAAGGTGTGCTTCTGGAAGACGGCGTGGCCCGTTTTACCGACATCGTGGAAGGCGCCGGTGAAGGCCAGAACCGCTGGTTTTACTGCGTGGTAATGGAAGGCCGCAACCGCGAAGTTCGCCGACTGTGGGAATCTCAGGGTGTGCGCGTCAGCCGCCTTAAGCGCGTGCGTTACGGCAACATCTTCATCCCGTCCCACGTTCGGGTGGGACAGTGGTTGGAACTGAACGACAAAGAAATTCGCGACCTGTGCCTCACAGCGGGTCTAGAAGATATTCCTAAAATCAAAGCGCCCACGCCGGCGGAGAAGCTTAAGCGGGAACGCCACGAAAAACGCCTGCGGGCCTCCGCCGCGAGACCCACGCGCAAGCCACCCCGGCCCCGCAAAAAGCCCTAGTCTCGCTGCGTTCACGGTCTTCTACCGCCGCCTCGGGCAAAAAAGCCATATAACGAACGAAGAGGCCTGCCTAAACGGGGTTGTAAGGCCGTGCAGGCAGAAGGTCTTGCTCGTTCTGGCCCCCGGCGGTGGTTTTCGGACGTAGTGTTCGTGATAGAATGCGCGCCTTTTTCGGTGTCGCGTCCGTAATCTGGCGATACCCACGGCATGAGAGCCCACTATGACCGCTCCGGCGTTTGACAACATCCGCATTGTATTGGTGAACACCACCCACCCCGGCAATATCGGCGGCGCCGCCCGCGCCATGAAAAACATGGGTTTGAAGCGCCTGTACCTGGTGGCGCCCAAAGATTTTCCCGCTGAAAAAGCCGTTTGGCGAGCCGCTGGCGCGCTGGACGTGCTGGAAAACGCCGTGGTCGTGGAAACGCTGGAGGAGGCCATTCAGGATTGTGGTCTCGTAATCGGCACCAGTGCTCGTGGCCGGCGTATCCCCTGGCCTTTGGTGGATCCGCGCGCCTGCGGCGAGCGCACCTGGCACGAAGCGCAGCAACACCAAGTGGCACTGTTGTTTGGCCGCGAGGATCGGGGCCTGACCAACGACGAGCTCCACAAATGCCAATACCACGTGCACATCCCCTCCAACCCCGAATACAGCTCGCTGAACCTGGCCGCCGCGGTGCAGGTGCTCAGCTACGAGATTCGCATGGCGCACTTGGCTCAAGAGCAGGGCACGCTCTTGCCGCCAGAACCGTGGGATATGCCCCCGGCGCAAAGCCAGGCGCTGGAGCGTTATTACCAGCATCTTGAAGAAACCCTGCACACCTTGGGCTTTCTGACGCCGGCCAACCCCCGGCAAACCATGACCCGTTTACGGCGGCTGTACAACCGCATACGCCCGGATGAGATGGAGCTGAGCATCCTGCGGGGCATGCTCACCGCCATTCAAAATTACATCTACTACACCAGCAAACGTCTTGAAAAAGCCGTGCCGCAAGCCGGAGAAAACAACAATTCTCTGGACACAGAGCTATAGTTGAGTAAAATAGTCGGATATAAGGCTGGGCATTTGCCTGGGCGCACGATTGATATTCACGACTGACACTCACTATAGGTTCGGCAATGAGACTGACCACCAAAGGCCGCTATGCGGTCACGGCCATCTTAGATTTGGCGCTGCACTGTGAGCAGAAGCCCGTCAGTTTGGGGGATATTTCCCGTCGCCAAGGTATTTCCCTGTCCTATCTGGAACAGCTGTTCGCCAAACTGCGCCGCAGGAAATTAGTCAATAGCGTGCGAGGCCCCGGCGGCGGTTACCTGCTGGCAAAAGCGACCGCCGACATTTCCGTCGCTGAGGTGGTGGATGCCGTCAATGAATCGCTGGACGCGACCCGTTGTGAAGGGCGGGGCGACTGCCAGCATGGCGAGGTCTGTCTGACCCACTACCTGTGGGAGGACCTGAGCGCCCAAATCCATGGGTTTCTGAACAATATATCCCTGGCCGATTTAGTGGCACGGCGCGACATTCGGGCCGTCAGCCAACGCCAGGATGGGCTGGACCAAAGCCAGCGAATTGCCAGCAGCGAAGTGTTATAGCGACTACAGAGAGTTTTCGATGACAGTAAGCCGCCCTGCGGGTGCGTTACAAAAACCCGTGTATTTCGATTATGCCGCCACCACACCTGTGGATGCCGCCGTGGCCGAGCAAATGATCAATTGCCTGACCCGGGACGGCATCTTTGCCAACCCGGCCTCCCGCTCGCACCTTTATGGCTGGCAGGCGGAAGAGGCGGTGGAGCAGGCACGTCTGCAAGTGGCCGATTTAATTAATGCCGATTCCAGGGAAATTATCTGGACCAGCGGCGCCACCGAGGCGGATAACTTGGCGCTAAAAGGGGTGGTAGAAGCGCGCCGTATCGCCGGGCAGCCCCTCGGTCACATGGTGGTCTCGGCCATCGAGCACAAAGCGGTGCTGGACCCGGCCCAGTGGTTGGCCCACCAAGGTGTTGAAGTGACCTACGTGGTTCCGGACGCGCAAGGCCGGGTGTCCGTACAGACGCTGAAAAATGCGCTGCGCGAGGATACGTTTCTGGTGAGCCTGATGCACGTAAACAACGAGCTGGGCACCATTAACGATATCGCTGGCCTGGGTGCCTTGTGTCGTGAGCACGGGTGTTTATTTCACGTGGATGCGGCGCAAAGCGGCGGACGGTTGCCGCTGGATGTGGTGGCTCAGTCGGTGGATTTAATGTCACTGTCGGCCCATAAAATGTACGGGCCCAAAGGGGTGGGCGCACTGTATGTGCGTCGCCATCCCGACGTCAACGTAGCGCCGCAAATGCACGGTGGTGGCCATGAGCGTGGTATGCGCTCGGGCACTTTGGCTCCCCATTTATGTGTGGGCATGGGCGCGGCGGCACAGCTGGCCAAAGAAAACCTGAGCACGGAACCACAGCGCATAGCCGCCCTGCGCGATCGGTTGTGGGAAGGCATTGCGGACCTGCCGGGCGTTCAACTTAACGGCCCGGAAGAAGAGCGCTCCTGCAGTCATTTAAACGTGGCCTTCGGAGGCTGCGATGGTGAAATGCTGTTGCTGAGCTTGCGTCAGCTGGCCGTGGCGACGGGCTCGGCCTGCACGTCGGCCACCATGGCACCGAGCTACGTGCTCAAGGCCATCGGGTTGAGCGACGAGCTGGCGCAGGCGTCGCTGCGCATCAGCTTGGGCCGATATACCACCGAAGAGGAAGTGGCATTTGCGGTGGAACACATCCGCGAGGTAGTGCAAAAGCTAGTAGCGCAAAAGCTTCGTAAATGACTTTCGAGGAGATGACGCCCGAGCGGGCTGTCCAAGTGAAAGGCGTAACGAAAAACGTAAACCAGAGTGTTGCCAATGGCAACCCCTCCGGCGGAGCCGGACAAGAGGTGAGGTAATGGCTGAAGAACAAGTTGAGAAGTTGATGAATACAGAGTACGCCGCGGGGTTTCACACCCCGATTGAGAGCGATACTCTGCCGCCGGGTTTGAACGAAGAGGTAGTGCGATTCATTTCCGCTAAAAAGAATGAGCCCGAGTGGATGCTCGAATGGCGTCTGCAGGCGTTTCGTATCTGGCAGGAAATGACCGAGCCCAACTGGGCGCACGTCGAATACCCACCGGTGGATTTTCAGGCGATCTCCTATTACTCAGCGCCCAAGAGCATGGAGGACCGCCCTAAAAGTCTGGACGAAGTGGACCCAGAGCTGTTGCGTACCTATGAAAAACTGGGCATCCCGCTGTACGAGCAAGAAGTGCTGGCCGGTGTTGCTATGGATATCGTGTTTGACTCGGTTTCTGTAGTCACCACCTTTCGGGAGAAGCTCGCCGAAGCGGGCGTGATTTTCTGTTCTATCAGTGATGCGATTCAGGATTATCCGGAGCTTGTTAAAAAGTATCTCGGTACTGTAGTGCCGCAGCGGGACAACTATTATGCGGCTCTGAACTCAGCGGTATTTTCCGATGGCTCTTTTGTTTACATTCCAAGGGCGTGCGCTGCCCCATGGAGCTGTCCACTTATTTCCGTATCAACGAACAAAATACCGGCCAGTTTGAGCGCACGTTGATCGTGGCTGAGGAAGGCTCCCACGTAAGCTACCTGGAAGGCTGTACCGCGCCTATGCGTGACGAAAACCAAATGCACGCGGCGGTGGTTGAGCTGATCGCTCTGGATAACGCCGAGATTAAATACTCCACGGTGCAAAACTGGTACCCGGGTGATGCCGAGGGCAAGGGTGGTATTTACAACTTTGTTACCAAACGCGGCATTGCGCACACAAACGCGAAAATTTCGTGGACTCAAGTGGAGACCGGCTCCGCCATCACCTGGAAATACCCAAGCTGCATTCTCAAAGGTGACAATAGCGTTGGCGAATTTTATTCCGTAGCGCTGACCAATAACTTTCAGCAGGCCGATACCGGCACCAAGATGATCCATCTGGGCAAGAACACCCGCTCCACGATTATCTCCAAAGGTATCGCCGCCGGCAGAAGCTCGAACGCCTATCGGGGCCTGGTGCGTATGAACCCAGGGGCTGAAGGCGCGCGTAACTTCACCGAATGTGACTCGCTGTTGATTGGCGACCTGTGTGCCGCGCACACCTTCCCGTACATCGAAAGCAAAAACCCCACGGCGGTGATTGAGCACGAGGCCACCACGTCCAAAGTGAGTGAAGATCAGCTGTTCTTATGCCAGCAACGTGGGATGGATATCGAGAAGGCCGTATCCATGATTGTTAACGGTTTTTGTCGGGATGTGTTCCAAGAGCTGCCCATGGAGTTTGCGGTTGAGGCGGGCAAGCTGCTTGAAATTAGCCTCGAAGGGTCGGTCGGTTGATGGTTGCCCCACACTAAGAAAAAGTCATACAAAAGATTCACGTTTTACCCAATGGGAAACTAAAGATTATGTTGAGCATTAAAGATCTTCACGCCAGCATCGCTGAACAGGAAATCCTCAAGGGCCTGAGCCTGGACGTTAAGCCTGGCGAAGTGCACGCGATTATGGGGCCAAATGGCTCGGGAAAAAGCACCTTGGGTCACGTACTGGCGGGCCGCGAAGGCTTTGAAGTTACCAGCGGTAGCGTCAATTTCCGAGGTAAGGACCTGCTGGATTTAGAAGTTGAAGAGCGCGCCCACGAAGGCGTGTTCCTGGCCTTCCAGTACCCGGTGGAAATTCCCGGCGTCAGCAATATGGAATTTCTCAAGGCCGCCGTAGACGCGGTGCGGAAACATCGTGGCCAGCCGGACCTTTCCTCCATGGACTTTTTGAAGCTGGCTCGTGAGACCAGCAAAAAAGTAGACCTGGACGCTTCATTTCTCAAGCGCGGCGTAAACGAAGGTTTCTCTGGGGGTGAGAAGAAGCGCA
The DNA here is from genome assembly GCA_027322215.1 of Marinimicrobium sp. GTDB lineage: Bacteria > Pseudomonadota > Gammaproteobacteria > Pseudomonadales > Cellvibrionaceae > JAVDDU01. The sequence continues at coordinate 22,405 of DAHVRW010000017.1, read as the reverse complement.
ACGAGCTGCTGCAGATGATGTTACTGGAACCGACCTTGTGCGTACTGGATGAAACCGACTCAGGTTTGGATATCGACGCCTTGCAAGTGGTAGCGGACGGCGTTAACGCCATGCGCAGCCCCGAGCGCAGCTTTGTTGTCATCACCCATTATCAGCGTCTGCTGGATTACATCGTGCCGGACTTTGTGCATGTATTAGCGGGTGGTCGCATTGTGAAATCCGGTGACAAAGAGCTGGCGAAAGAACTTGAGGCCAAAGGCTATGGTTGGCTGGAACACGAGGTGGCGTAATGACAGACAAGCTCATTCCCCATTTTCAGAAGCGGGCGGCGGTATTGGCGGCCCAGCAAAGCAGTCCTGACTGGCTCGCCGCATTGCGCCAGGAAGGTGTGGAGCAATGGTCCAGCACGCCCTGGCCTGATCGCAAAACCGAGCGCTGGAAATACACACCGCTCATGCCTCTGCAAACGGCGGATGTGGCCCGCTGGGCAGAAACCGCAGCCGATTGGCAGGACGGAGTCGAGTGGCTGGATATTGATGCCACGCGTCTGGTTTTTGTCGACGGAGTATTCGTGCCGGAGCACTCCAGTGAGCTGCCCCCGGAAGTGGTTCGCTTTGGCAGCGCCGACAGCGCCGCCCGCGAAGTCATTAAGAAACACCTGGGCAGAACCGTCGATGCAGACAAACACTTGTTCGCTGCGCTCAGCAACGCCTGGGTCGCCGATGGTTTACTGGTACATGTACAGGCTGGGCAGCAGTTGGAAAAGCCATTGTATTTGGTGCATGTCTCAACTCCGAATGCAGAGCCGGCCAGCGCTAACCAGCGATTGTTAGTAGTGCTGGAGCGTGGAGCTCAAGCGGAAGTGATTGAACATTACGCCTCTGGCGCCCAGGAGCAAAACGGCTTTGTTAACGCGCTAACTGAAGCTGTGGTGGGTGAGAATGCGCAGTTGCATCACTACCGGTTGAATCTTGAAGAAGAGAATCTGCTGCATGTGGGCGGCGTGCACGTTGACCTGCACCGTTCGGCGCGGGTGCGCGCCTTTACCATCGCCCAAGGCAGTCGTCTGAAGCGCATCGACTATCAGATAAATCACGTGGGCGAGGGCGGTGAGTCGGATTTGCAGGGGCTGTACCTGCCGCGGAACAACCAGCTGATCGATTACCATACCGAACTGAACCACATGGTGCCGAACTGCACCAGTCGCGAAGTTTTTCACGGCATTGTGGGCGATTCGGCAAAGGCGGTGTTCAGCGGGCGCATTTACATTCACCCGCAGGCGCAAAAGACATTGGCGGAGCTGAACAACAAAAACTTGCTGACTTCAAATAAAGCCGACGTAAACACCAAGCCCGAGCTGGAAATCTATGCGGACGATGTGAAGTGCGCCCATGGGGCCACCGTCAGCCAGTTGGACTTCGAGGCCATGCATTATCTGCAGAGCCGGGGCATTCCCAGGGATGAGGCCGAGGTAATGTTGAGCTTCGGCTTCATCAACGAATTGTTGCAAGAAGTCGCGCAACCGGCCGTTCGGGCGTACTTGGCGCCGCGTCTGGCACAAATGTTCAGCACCAGCAGCGAATTGCTGCGTCATATAGAGTATGAATAAAGCTGTGAGCTTATTTGATGTAGAGCGCGTCCGCGCGGATTTTCCCATTCTGCGAGAAATCGTCAACGGTCACCCGTTGGTGTATCTGGATAACGCCGCTACCACCCAAAAACCCCAGGCTGTTATCGATGCCATCGTGCATTACTACAGCCACGACAACAGCAACGTACACCGGGGCGCTCACACTCTGGCAGCCCGTGCTACGGAAAAGTTTGAAAACGCACGGGCGAAAGTCGCGGGGTTTTTGAACGCCGGATCAACCGAGCAAATTTTGTGGACTCGCGGCACCACCGAAGGCATTAATTTGGTGGCCAGTAGCTGGGGGCGCAGCCAGCTGAAAGAGGGTGATCGGGTCTTGGTGTCGGCCATGGAGCATCACTCCAACATAGTGCCTTGGCAAATGGTCGCCGAGGCTACTGGTGCGCGGGTAGAGGCGATTCCGGTCGACGGAACGGGCACACTCGATATGGCCGCATTGCAAAACATGCTGGACGAGCGGGTAAAGATGGTGTCCGTCGGTCACGTCTCCAACGCGCTCGGCACGGTCAACCCGATTCAGGACGTGATTGCGCTGGCTCGGCAGGTGGGGGCGCGGGTGTTGATCGATGGTGCTCAGGCCGTGAGTCATTGGCCCGTGGACGTGCAGGCGCTGGATTGCGACTTCTACGTATTCTCGGCTCACAAAGTATTTGGTCCCACAGGTGTCGGTGTGCTCTACGGCAAGCGTGAATTGCTGGAGGCCATGCCGCCCTGGCAAGGTGGTGGTGAGATGATCGAGCGGGTCAGCTTCCAGGGTACCACCTATAATCAGCTGCCCTACAAGTTTGAAGCGGGTACGCCGGATATTGCCGGCGTGATTGCGCTCGGTGCCGCGCTGGACTATCTGAACCAGATGGATCGCGCGGCCGCCGTGGCCCACGAGCAGCAGTTGCTCGAATACGCCCAGACTCTGGCGCGCCAGGAGCCGGGCGTTACCTTGGTGGGCGAAGCCGCACATAAGGTCAGTGTGATGAGTTTTTTGGTGGACGGTACGCACCCCAACGATGTGGGCTTTTTGCTGGATCAGCAGGGCGTGGCGGTGCGCACGGGCCACCATTGCGCTCAGCCAATCATGGAGCAGTACGGCATTCCCGGCACCATACGCGCCAGTTTCAGTTTTTATAATACGATGGCCGAAGTTGATCGGCTATTTGCGGCCCTGCGCAAGGCACGCGAATTTTTTTAGTAGGAGTCTGTCATGACGGTAGAATCTTTTAACCCGAGCACAGAAGTCGTGTCTGTCAGTCCCGAAGCGGTTGAGCATTTCCGTAAGCAATTACAGGCAAATGACACCGCCCAGGCGGTGCGCTTGAGTGTTAAGGAAAGCGGTTGTACGGGCTTTAAGTACGTGGTGGATTTGGTGAGCGAGCCGGATGAGCAGGATTTGCGCTACCCCCTTGCCCAGGATTTGGTGCTCTTGGTCGATCGGGCGAGCCTCGGCGTTGTTTCCGGGACACGGATCGATTACGTAACTGAGGGCGTCAACCGCCAACTGAAATTTCTCAATCCCAACGCTCAAGACTATTGTGGGTGTGGCGAAAGCTTCAGTGTGAACTAGATTATGAGTGCTAATGAACGACAAGTAGTGGTCGCGCTGGAGGACTGTCCGGCGCGGCGCGTCCCAGACGGCACGCCGCTGACGATTCCCAAAGATACGTTTCTCACCGTAAGCCAGGCACTGGGGGGCAACTACACGCTCATATACCAAGGGAATATGGTGCGGGTCGATGGCAGTGACGCCGCGTCTTTGGGGCTGGAAGCGCTTGAGCTGAATTTTCTTCCCCCTGCCGATGATAAAATCGACCCGGATCAGGTGTGGGAAGCGCTGGGTACCATTTACGATCCGGAAATCCCTGTGGACCTGGTGAACCTCGGGCTGATCTACGATACGCAAATTGATCAGACCGCTGGTGTGGTTACCATCACCATGACACTCACCGCGCCCACCTGTGGTATGGGTCCGGTGCTGGTGGGTGATGTGGAAAACCGGGTGCGCAAAGTGCCCAATGTGCAAAAGGTGGTGGTTGAGCTTGTGTTTGACCCGCCCTGGCAGCGCCACATGATGAGCGAAGAGGCTCAACTGGAAACCGGTCTGTTTTTTTAACCCGGCGAATCTTTTAACCTATTGTGTTTAATCCAACTGTTTTGGAACACCCATGTCCGAATTTGGCACCGATATAACCCGCGACGATATTATTGAAACGCTGAGCTTTTTCGATAGCTGGGAAGATCGCTATAAATATATTATCGAGCTGGGTAAAGAGCTGGAACCATTGGCCGAGGTTCACCGCACCGAGGAGAACCTTGTCCGGGGTTGTCAGAGTCAGGTCTGGCTGGTGCATGAGCGCCGTGGAGACAAGCTGCATTTTCACGCTGACAGCGACGCCTTCATCGTGCGCGGCCTGCTGGGTGTGGTGCTGGCCGCCTACAACGGCCAGCCCGTCCAAGCGGTACTGGACCTCGATATCGAAGGCTATTTCGATCAGCTCAATCTGATCAAGCATTTGAGCCTGACCCGGGGCAACGGTTTGCGAGCCATGGTCAAGCGAATTCAGACCATTGCTCAGAGCGAGCTGCAAAACTCCACTAGTCCCTAAGCGATCGTGGTCGCCCAGCGACCGCGCCCCTAATCAGCATATAAAGTCACGGGCAATTTGCGTATAATCGCCGCATTTATCGGCTTAGGGCACGCCCAACGGCCGGGTCGTATGTTTTCCGAACATTATGTTTTCAAATAGCAAACGCTGGATTTTTAACTGGCGAGCGCTACGTTTTCAAATGGAGAGGTGACCAATGGCCGTTGAACAGACTTTATCGATTATCAAGCCCGATGCGGTACGCAAGAATCTCATCGGTGCCATATTGGCGCGTTTCGAGCAGGCTGGCCTGACGGTCTCAGCGCTGAAAATGCTGCATTTAACCCGCGCCCAGGCGGAAGGCTTCTACGCCGAGCACAAGGGCAAGCCGTTCTTCGCCGGTTTAGTGGATTTTATGACGTCGGGCCCGATTTGCGTGCAAGTGCTGGAAGGGGAAAATGCGATCGCACTGAACCGCCAGCTCATGGGCGCCACCAACCCGCAAGAGGCCGAACCGGGCACTCTGCGGGCAGACTTTGCCGAAAGCGTGGGCCAGAATGCCGTGCACGGATCCGACTCGCCGGAATCAGCGGCCCGTGAAGTGGCCTTTTTCTTCGAGCCTAACGAGATATTGGCCCGCTAGGGCTCAAACAGGTATTACCATGGTGTCTACAGCGTGCGGCGGGTCCGCCCCGATCGAGAATACGTCTAGGGTCAATCTACTGGGGCTGCCCGAGGCCAAGCTGGTGGAGTACTTCGCCAGCATCGGGGAAAAGCGCTTCCGCGCCACTCAAGTGCTCAAATGGATCCATCAATTGGGCGCGGAAACCTTTGATGATATGACCAATATCAGCAAAGATCTGCGCGCCAAGCTGAACCAGTGCGCGGAAATCCGCCCGCCCGAGGTGATTCAGCAACTGGACTCGGCCGACGGCACCCGCAAGTTTCTGATCCGGGTATCCGGCGGCAGTGTCGTAGAGACCGTGTTCATTCCCGAGGGCGAGCGGGGCACCCTGTGTGTTTCGTCGCAGGTGGGTTGCTCGCTGGATTGCAGCTTCTGTGCTACAGGAAAACAGGGTTTCGATCGGGATCTGACCCCGGCGGAGATCATCGGCCAGGTGTGGCTCGCGGCCAAATCGTTCGGCCAGTTCGAGCCGGGTGGGCGTCGGCGGATTACCAACGTGGTCATGATGGGCATGGGCGAGCCGCTGCTCAACTTCGATCCGGTGGTGGATGCCATGAACCTGATGATGGACGATAACGCCTACGGTATTTCCAAGCGCCGGGTGACGTTGAGCACCTCGGGCGTAGTTCCGGCGCTGGATCGGCTCAGTCAGTATACCGACGCTTGCCTGGCTATCTCGTTACACGCACCCAATGATGCGCTGCGCAATGAGTTGGTACCGATCAACAAAAAGTACCCCATTGCCATGTTGCTGGACTCGGCGAAGCGGTACATTGAGGCTCTGCCCGATACCCACAGACGCATCACCATTGAGTACACGTTGATCGATCAGGTGAATGACCGCCCGTGGCACGCGAAAGAGCTGGCGGAACTGCTGCGCGACGTGCCGGTCAAAATCAACCTGATTCCGTTCAACCCCTTTAAACTGTCCGATTATCGGCGGGTAAGCAACAACGCCTTGCGCCGCTTTCAGGATATTTTGATGCAGGAAGGTTATATCACCACTGTACGCACCACGCGCGGAGAGGATATTGAGGCAGCGTGTGGTCAGTTAGCCGGGTCGGTCAAAGACATTACCCGCCGAAGTGAGCGATACCGCACACGCGCGGACCACGACGCGGTACAAACCGTCAAAATAGTCTCATCATAATTGATAACAAAATTGGAGGCGTGCTGATGTATCCCATCAAAAAGACTTTATTACGCCTGGGCGTGCTGCTGTTGGTGTTGAGCATGAGCGCCTGCGTGAGCCAGCGGCAGGGCCAACAAGTGGATCGCGCCGCGGCTCTGGACACCTACATTCAACTGGCTATGGCCTATATCGAGAGTGGCAATCGAGAAGCGGCCCGTCACCACCTGCGCCGCGCCTTTGATCTGGAGCGCAACTCGGTGCCGGCGAACGCCGCCATGGCAATGCTGTATCAATTGGAAGGCGAGCCAGAACTGGCCGAAGAACGCTTCCGCTGGGTGCTGCGCCGCGACTCCGGCTTTAGTCAGGCACGCAATAACTACGCCGCGTTTCTGTTCAGCCAGGAGCGTTATGAGGAAGCGTTTACACAATTTGAGCGGGTCTCGCGGGATTTGGACTACGAGCAACGGGACCGGGCCTTACTGAACTTGGGTCGCACCGCTCTGATTCTGGACCGACCTGAGCGCGCGAAAGCTGCGTTTGAGCATGCATACACCTTGAATCGCCGCTTGACCCCCGTGTTAATCGAGTTGGCGGAAGTGGCCTTCAACGAGCAAAATTACGCGCAGGCAAAGCGTTACCTGGATCAGTACGGTGAGAGCACTCGCCACACAGCGCGCTCATTGTTGTTGGGCATCAAAATCGAGCGTATTTTTGGCAACAAAGATCAGGAGGCCAGTTACGCCCTCGCCTTAAGAAATCGCTTTCCCTACTCCAATGAACTGCTGGAATACCGGCAACTGACCAACGAATGAGATCTCAATGACGGCTGAATCCGACATAGCGGAAACTGAACCGCGCTATCTTACTTCAGGCAAGATGCTGCGTCAGGCAAGAGAAGAAGCCGGCCTGACTCAGGAAGATGTGGTGGCCGATACACGCATGACGCTGTATAACGTGCGCGCATTGGAAAACGACGACTTTAAGCGCTTGCCGTCGGACACATTCACCCGGGGCTACCTGCGCATTTATGCCAAGCTGCTAAAACTGGATGTGGAGTCGCTGGTGGCGGCTTATGAGCAAACCCGCCGCGACGCAGGGCTGGACCCGGAACCGGTGGACATAGTGGAGCTGAACCGGCGAAAGCCGAACTCCGGTCGCCCCCTGTGGTATTTTATCGCGTCCATTGTGGTGGTGTTGGTTCTGCTGTGGATACTGTCCGTCTGGTTCCTGGGCAACGATGGCGACACGCCGGTCAGCGGTGCCATAGAAAGCGTCGTGGAACCGGACACTTTAACGGCTAACTCTGTCTCAGCGCCAGTGGTCGAACCAAGCGCGGCACCCGAGCTTCCGGCTGAGTCCGATGAGTCGCTGGACCTGGACTCCATAGATTTACAGTCGGACGAGATTGCCGAGGCGGAGTCTGTCGAACTGCCGCCGAGCGAAACAACGCAACCCGCGCCTTTGGACCGGCTGGAGCTCACCTTCACCGATGAATGCTGGCTGGTGGTGACCGACGCCCAGGGCGATGTGCTGGTGACCGACTTGATCCAGCCAGGGCGAGAGTTGAATTTACAAGGGCAGGCACCATTTGAAGTCAGAATGGGCAATGCGCATGCCGTGCAATTGGCATTGAACGGCACCGCATACGAATTGGATGTTCCCGCCTCCACACGCTTAATGACCGTGTCGGTGGGCGAATAACTCAGGCTGTTCACTATGCATGTCGAAACGCCCATACAGCGGCGCAAATCCCGAAAAATTATGGTTGGCACTGTGCCGGTTGGCGGTGATGCACCCATTTCTGTGCAGAGCATGACTAACACGGAAACCACGGATGTGGCCGCCACCGTAGCTCAGATTCAGCGTTTGCAACTGGCCGGCGCGGATATTGTACGGGTGTCGGTGCCGACCATGGACGCGGCCGAAGCCTTTGGTGAGATTCGTCGCCAGGTACAGCTGCCTTTAGTAGCCGATATCCATTTTGACTATCGCATCGCGCTGCGCGTGGCCGATTTGGGCGTGGATTGTCTACGCATTAACCCGGGCAATATCGGCCGGGAAAAACGCATTCTGTCGGTGGTGGATAAGGCCCGGGATCTGGGAATTCCTATTCGCATTGGCGTCAACGCCGGCTCTTTGGAAAAAGACCTGCAGAAAAAATATGGTGAGCCAACCTCCGACGCGCTGGTGGAGTCCGCCCTGCGCCACGTGGACATCCTGGATAAGCTGAACTTTTTTGACTTTAAGGTCAGCGTCAAAGCCTCGGATGTTTTTATGGCCGTGGCCGCCTATCGCAAACTCGCGGCGCAGATCGACCAACCGCTGCACCTGGGTATTACCGAAGCCGGCGGCTTGCGCTCGGGCACCGTGAAATCCGCCGTTGGGCTGGGGGCATTGCTGATGGATGGGATTGGCGATACCGTGCGCGTCTCCCTGGCCGCCGATCCGGTTGAAGAAATCAAAGTCGGTTGGGATTTGCTCAAAAGCCTCAAGCTGCGCAGCAAAGGGGTCAACTTTATTGCCTGCCCCAGCTGCTCTCGGCAGAATTTCGACGTAATCCAGACCATGAATGAACTGGAGCAGCGTGTCGAAGACATTACCGTGCCTCTAGATGTGGCCGTCATCGGCTGCGTGGTCAACGGCCCCGGTGAAGCGCGGGAGGCCGATCTCGGCCTGGCAGGGGGAAGCCCCAACCATTTGGTGTATATTGACGGCGCGCCGAGCCAGAAGCTGGGGAATGATTCGCTAGTGGATGATCTGGAGCGCTTGATTCGCGCTAAAGCGGAACAGAAAAAAACACAGTTGGCGAAAGAAGAAGCCAACACCATTATTAAGGTGTAGCAGCTTTTCAATCGTCTCTTAAAGAGATGCTGCTAAAGCGACACTGCATGAATTTGACACAGAGGGGAGCGGGGCAGTACCTGGTTTTGAAACCTTCACTTCAGGGACGAAGTGAAGGAGCTACAGGGACGTATCCATGCGTTTTCAAAACCAGGTACTGCCTCGCTCCCCGGACCAAGAGCAAGGTCACATTGACCAAGACGTTCACTTAAAAAAATCGAGAAAATTCGTTGAAAAAGATCCAAGCCATAAGAGGAATGAACGACATCTTGCCGGACCAGTCCCCATACTGGCAGCACTTGGAGAGTGTCATTACCGGCATATTGCGGCGCTACGGCTATCGGGAAATCCGTTTTCCGATTGTGGAGTCCACCGATCTGTTCAAGCGCTCCATCGGCGAGGTTACCGACATCGTCGAAAAAGAAATGTACACCTTCGAAGACCGCAACGGGGATAGCATTACTCTGCGGCCCGAAGGCACCGCTAGCTGCGTGCGCGCCTGTGAACAACACGGCCTGCTGTACAACCAGACTCAGCGACTGTGGTATCTAGGGCCCATGTTCCGCCACGAGCGGCCGCAAAAGGGCCGCTACCGTCAGTTTCATCAGATTGGCGTGGAAGTGTTCGGGCTGGAAGGGCCGGATATTGACGCGGAAATACTGCTACTGAGTGCGCGTATTTTGCGTGAACTGGGGCTGGCCGACCGGGTCCATCTGGAGCTGAACTCATTGGGTAGCACCGAAGCCAGAACCCGTTACCGGGAAGCACTGGTGGCGTACCTGGAGCCGCACCGGGAGCAGCTGGACCCCGATAGCCAGCGTCGGCTAGGCACCAATCCTTTGCGCATTCTGGACAGCAAAGTCAGTACCACGCAGCAGCTTCTCGAGGGTGCACCAGTGCTGACTGATTACCTGGACGAAGAGTCCCGGGCGCACTTTGAACAACTGCAAGCATTGCTGGATGCCAACGGAGTAGCTTACAGTGTCAACCCGCGTTTGGTGCGTGGACTGGATTACTACGGCAAAACCGCGTTCGAATGGATTACCGATCAGCTGGGCGCCCAGGGCACCGTATGCGCCGGCGGACGCTACGACGGCTTGGTGGAGCAGCTCGGTGGAAAACCCACTCCCGCCATCGGCTTTGGAATTGGGCTGGAGCGTTTGGTGCTGATGCTGCAGGCCACTGAGGTGAAGCCTGCCGGGCTGGAGCAGCACGCACAGATCTACCTGGCGGCCGTGGGCGATGTGCATACCCAGGCACTGCAACTGGCCGAGCGGGTACGCGATGCGCTGCCCAGCGTGAGTTTGCTCACCCATTGCGGCGGCGGCAGTTTTAAAAACCAATTGAAACGGGCCGATAGAAGTCAGGCTCAACTGGCCCTGATACTCGGGGAGGACGAAGCCCGGGCGGACACCGTGACCATAAAAATGTTGCGTGATGATACCCCGCAGAAGACCCTGCCGACCCTTGAAGCCATAGATTATTTGCGAACTGTTTTGCAGAGCCAATAACCATTTACCGACAAAATAGACTGATATAAAACTTTAAACAGGAGCCCCAAGTGAGCACGCATCTGACCGAAGAAGAACAACTGGAAGCACTCAAGCGCTGGTGGAGTGAAAACGGCAAATGGGTGGTGACTGCCATAGTGCTGGCCGTGGGTGGTTATTTTGGCTGGAACGCCTGGCAGGATCAGCGCACTGGACAGGCGCTGGCCGCGTCAGCCCAATACGAAGCATTGCTCAGAAGCGCCGATGGCGGCGATTTGAATCCCGGTTTGGTTGAGGACATTAAAGAAACCTCCCGCAGCAGCCAGTACGCCTACAATGCGGCGTTTTTACGGGCCCAGAACGCGGTGCAGAATGACGAACTGGCCACCGCCGTTAATGAATTGCAATGGATACTGGACCAAACGTCCCGCGGCGCGGCCGCCGAGCTGGCCCGTGTAAGATTGGCGCGGGTGTTGATTGCACAGGCTGACTATGAACAGGCATTGGAGCTGTTGGATCAAAGCCCATCGGACAGTTTCGCATCCAAGTACGCCGAGGCCCGCGGTGACGCACTGCTTGGTCAAGGCGATCATGCCCGCGCGCGGGCGGCGTATCGCAGCGCCTTGTCCGGTCTTGGTCCGGAATCGCAAAGCCGTGCGGTTTTACTGGAAATGAAACTGGATGATCTGGCAGGTGCTACCACCAGCAGCCGGGAAGCGGCTGCTGAGGAGAACGCTTCATGAGGTATGGCGCGCTGATTCTGTGTGCGTTGCTGCTGTCTGGGTGTACGCTTTTTAACCGCGACGACGCCGCCAAACCCATGGAGTTGGTGGACTTCGAACCCAGTGTGAAGTTACAAACGGTATGGCGAAAAAATGTCGGTGCCGGCACCGGCAAAGGTGTGGTGCAGTTACAGCCTGCCCTCGATGGCGACGTCATCTACGTCGCCGATGCCAAAGGCCGGGTGCAGGCTCTGGACCGCTTCAGCGGCGCACGTTTGTGGCGGGTACGCACCGGTGACGAAATTACGGCTGGCGTGGGCATGCGCGAAGGGCTGGTGCTGTTCGGCACCCGTCAGGGCGAAGTGGTTGCTCTGTCCAGTGCCGACGGTGAAGAGCTGTGTCGCAACACCCTGACCAGTGAAGTGTTGTCGGTGCCAAACACCGACGGCAATATAGTGGTGGCTCAGACCATTGACGGCAATCTGTTTGCCCTGGATGCGAAAACGGGTGAGCATCGCTGGCGCTACGAAACGTCCGTGCCAGTCCTAACTCTGCGCGGCAGCGGCCAGCCGCTGTTTACCGGCTCGATGGTAGTGGCCGGTTTTGCCAACGGCAAAGTGATCGCGTTCAACAGCCGCAACGGACTGATTCAATGGGAACAGCGGGTCGCATTGCCCCAAGGGCGCTCAGAGCTGGATCGTATGATCGATATCAGCGCCTCGCCTTTGCTGCAGGAGAATGTGATTTTCGCGGCCTCTTATCAGGGCCGGATTGTCGCGCTGAACCGCAGTAACGGGCGCCCCCTATGGGCCGCCGATGCCTCCACCCATCAGGATTTAGCTTATTTCGACCGCCGGGTGTTTTTGTCCGAGGCCGATAGCCGCGTAACCGCTTTTCGCTCAACATCGGGTGCCATGCTGTGGCAAAACGATCAGCTGCTGCGCCGCTATATCAATGGGCCCCAAATCTTGGGTAATTATGTGGCCGTGGCGGACTTGGATGGCTACCTGCACCTGATGAATCAAGAAGACGGCGAATTCGCCGCCCGTCGCCGCCTCGGTCGTCACGCGATCAGTGGTAGCATGAAGAGTGACGGCGATATACTGTACGTACTCACGGATCGGGGTCGCCTGTACGCGCTGAGTGTGGCCGAATAAAGCCGTTTGCTGTTTAAGGCTTTTCTTTGCGGCTACGCAAACACATCAAGCCAGCCATAAGCACGTGTGCAATGGCTGGCGGTTGTGCAGCCTCTTTGAACCCGGCCGACGGCGGCGCCCCACGATCCGATGCTGACTAAATTTCGGGGATTATTCGCCGTAATCCACTAAGCTGCGCCACCCATGCGCGCCAACCTCTTATTTCGTAACGTCTTATGATGCCAATAATCGCCCTGGTGGGGCGTCCTAATGTGGGTAAATCCACGCTGTTTAACCGGCTCACGCGCAGCCGAGATGCGCTGGTGGCCAACCACCCAGGCCTGACCCGCGATCGTAAATACGGTCAAGGTACCTTTGAAGGGCGTCGGTTTATGGTCATTGATACCGGTGGCATCAGCGGCGAGGAAGAGGGCATCGATTCGGTTATGGCAGGGCAGTCGCTTCAGGCGATTGAAGAATCCGATATCGTCCTATTGGTGCTGGATAGCCGCGAAGGCGTGACCGCCGCCGACCACATGATTGCACAGCATCTGCGCACCAAAAACAAAAAAATCTATCTGGTGGCCAACAAGATCGATGGCATGGATCCGGATGTCGCCCTGGCACCATTTTACGAGCTGGGCTTGGGCGAGATTTTCGCCACCACCGCCACCCACGGGCGGGGCGTTACCTCTATGATGTCTCAGGTGCTCGCCAATATACCCGAGACGGAAGCGCCCGCGGAGCCTGAGGCACGCGGTATAAAAATGGCGGTGGTGGGGCGGCCCAACGTGGGTAAATCCACTCTGGTTAACCGCCTGTTGGGGGAGGACCGGGTGGTGGTTTACGACCAACCCGGCACCACCCGCGACAGTGTGTACATTAATTACCAGCGCGGTGAAAAAAACTATACCCTAATTGATACCGCCGGTGTTCGGCGGCGAAAGAATGTGTCCGCCGCAATTGAAAAGTTTTCCATTGTCAAAACACTGCAGGCGATCGAGGATGCCAATGTGGTGATCCTGGTGATGGATGCCAGTGAAGGCGTTGTAGATCAGGATCTGCACCTGATGGGCACAGTACTGGACGCGGGCCGTGCGCTGGTGGTGGCGCTGAACAAATGGGATGGCCTGGAGGATGGGCACAAAGAGTATGTGCGTAACGAAATAGAACGCCGCCTGCGCTTTGTGGACTTTGCCAAAATCCATTTTATCTCCGCTCTGCATGGGACTGGTGTCGGGCATCTGTACAAGTCCGTTGAACAGGCTTACGCCTCCGCCACCGATAAATATTCCACCAACTTTCTGACGCGAGTACTGCAAGACGCCGTGCGAGAGCACGAGCCGCCCATGGTCAATGGCCGTCGAATCAAGTTGCGTTACGCACACCCGGGCGGACACAACCCACCGATTATTGTTATCCACGGTAACCAGACGGCAGCGGTACCAAACCATTATGTACGCTATCTGGAAAAAACCTTCCGGCGGGTTTTGGACCTGCAGGGTACGCCGGTGCGGGTTGAGTTCAAATCCAGCGAAAATCCTTTCTCGCGTGTTAAAAAGAAAGACGAAAGAAACTCTCCCAGACGCAATCGTTCCGGTCGATTACCCAAAAAATAGCAGACCCAACTATGGATTCCCGCCTTCGCGGGAATGACAGGTGGAGATGCGGGAACGACTGTTTGTTCAGTGCCTGTATCGTTTGGGTAATGTCTGGAGTGTTTGGATGGTGCCAGTCCTGTTTGCGTAGTGCCCCGATTGTTTGAGCAAGCGCGTTGGTGCACGAGAACATCCCCGTGCTCGTCATCCCCGCGGAGGCGGGGATCCATTTGGGGCGCGAAATGCCGCATGGCGATGGATTCCCGCCTTCGCGGGAATGACGAATGGATATGCGGGAATGACGAATGGATATGCGGGAATGACTGGTGGATATGCGGGAACGACAAGTGGATACGGGGGAATGACGGGTGGATATGTGGGAATGGCAGGGGTGATATCCGCGAAAGGCAGGGTGTGTATGGTTGAGACTAAGTCGTTTGACCACCCGACGATGTAATGAGTAGTTTGCACCAGGAGATGTAATGAGTAGTTTGGCGTTTATTCTTGTCTGTCTCGTGGTGGGATTGGCCCTGCAACGTTCCAGTCAAGTGCCGCCGAATGCCGCTCGCGTCCTTAATTTTTACGCAATCTACATTGCTCTGCCAGCCATGGTGCTGACGGAAATTCCCAAGCTGACCCTGGATCAGGAAGCGCTTTTGCCGGTGATCGCTACCTGGCTGGTGATGGCGTTAACAGCATTTTTGGTGTGGCTCACCGCGCGCTGGCTGCGCTGGTCACGTTCGGTTACCGGCGCCATGCTGCTTATTGTCCCTTTGGGTAACACCTCGTTTATGGGCATCCCGCTCATTGAAGCGCTGCTTGGCACTGAAGCGCTCCCTTACGCCATACTCTACGACCAGTTCGGCACGGTGATCGCGCTTAATACTTACGGAGTGCTGGTGGCGGCCTGGTACGGTGGCCAAAAACCCGCTTGGTCGAGCCTATTGAAAACCATTGTTACCTTCCCGCCCTTCGGTGCGTTTTGTGTTGCCATGGCGGTGGTGCTCAGCCCCTGGCAATTTCCCCAGTGGTGGTCCAGTGCGACGGAGCGTATTGCCTTGAGTATGGCGCCGGTGGTGATGGTGGCTGTGGGGCTACAGTGGCATCTGCGCCTTGAGCGCCAGACGGCGGTGCCTCTGGCGGCCGGGCTAATACTCAAGCTGGCGGTGGTGCCTGCGCTGGTGCTCGGGGTTTTTATATTCCTGGGGCTGGATTCTCTTGCCGCCCACACGGTGGTATTACAGGCGGGCATGCCGGTTATGGTCACGGCGGGTATTCTCGCAATCAGTCACAACCTGGCCCCGCGACTGGTGTCCAGCTTGGTCGGTTACAGCTTGTTGCTGTCGCTGGTCAGTGTGTCGTTCTGGGGCCTGTTGTTGACTGGTTAGCCTGCGCTTATTGATGCCAAAAGGGCTGGCCCACCGTGGGTGTGCTGGGGCTGGCGGTTTGTCGCTTTTGCATCAGGCCGGCCAGATACGCGTTCCGTCCGGCAACAATGGCGTCGGCAAAGGCGCTGGCCATCAGCGGCGGATTTTGCGCTTTCGCAACGGCACTGTTCAGCAATATCCCATCGAAACCCATTTCCATGGCTTCGGCGGCCTGGGATGGGGCGCCCAGACCGGCGTCGATAATCAGGGGTACATGCTTGATGCGCTCGCGTAACGTGCGCAGGTTGTAGCGATTAAGCAAGCCCTGACCGGTGCCGATGGGCGATCCCCAGGGCATCAGTACCTCGCAGCCGACATCCAGCAGGCGCTGGCACAGAATCAAATCGTCGGTGCAATAGGGCAGCACCTTGAAACCGTTTTTGATCAGAATCTCGGCCGCTTCCACCAACGCGAACGGGTCGGGCTGCAGGTTGTAATCATCGCCGATCACTTCCAGCTTGATCCAGGGCGTATCGAACATCTCCCGGGACATCTCTGCCAGAGTCACCACTTCTTTAACCGATTTACAGCCCGCCGTATTGGGGAGCAGGCGGCAGCCGCTATCTTGAATGTATTGCCAGATAGCGGCGCCATCCCGATTGCCCGGGTTTTGCCGGCGAAGCCCCAGGGTGACAATCTCGCAGCGCGACGTCTCGATGGATGCGCGCATGAGTTCCGGGGAGTTGTACAGGGCCGTGCCGAGCAAAAACCGGCTGTTAAAACGTTCGCCGTACAGTGTCAGCTCATCGGCTTGGGGTTGTTGCATAATCAACCGCCTCCCACAGGTGAGACCACATCGACCTGATCGCCGTCGCGAAGTTGCTGCTGCGGGTACTGGGCTCGGGGTACGAACTCGCCGTTGATGGCGACGGCCACCTTGTCGTTACCGTAGCCCCAGGCAACCAGCGCATCGCTGAGAAGTGTGTTGGCATCGATCTGTACCGGCTCATTGTTCAAACTCAAGCGGGTCATCGTGAAATACCTCCTGATGTAGACGTGAATAAATGGGCGAAGGGCGAGGGCGCACCGAGCGCCATTTCCGCCAATACCTGGGTCACCACAGCGGGGGCCAGCAGGTAACCGTGGCGGAACAAGCCATTAGCGCTGATCAGCCCTTCGGTTCGGGTAATGTGCGGCTGGTTGTCCATGAACGCGGGCCGTAGGTTCACCCCTTGTTCCAGTATGCGCGCCTCCGCAAACGCCGGCGCAATCGTGTACAGCGCGCTACCCAGCTCCAGGGCGGATTGCAAAGACATGGCGGAGCGGTCCTCGCTTTCAATCTGGGTGGCGCCAATCACGAAGTGCTGCTGCGGCTTGGGCACCACGTACAACTGATAGCGCGGATGCATCAGGCGCACCGGGCGCTGCAATCGTACCTCATCGGTGTGTACCACCAGAGTTTCGCCTCGCACGCCGCGCAACTCTGGATGACGATCTCGTGCCCCCAAGCCCCGGCAATCCAGAACCCAATCAAACTGTTCGTCGCCGTGTGCACTGCGCACAGTGCCAGGACTTACCCGCACGGGGCATTGTTCGATGCATTGGCCCCCGAGGCGATGGATTTCCGCGGCCAGGTGGTCCAGCAGGGCGCGGTTGTCCAGATGGGCTTCATTTTCCAGCAGTAAGCCCTGCTGAAACGCGACACCCAGATCCGGCTCTAATTCATGAATTTCCTGGCCGTTTACGGGCCGATAATGCTCGGTATCGGGCACCACGTAGCGTAAATCCTGGGCAAACTGATGCAGCTCGGCATTATCTTGCGGATGGGCTATGACCAAACTGCCCCTTGCCTGGTATAGATCGGGTTGGCCAAGTGCTTGAAGCCACTGAGGCCAAACGTTCAGCGCATACAGGCCCATTTCGTACACGTTGCGATCCGATACCACGGCTTCGCTCATAGGGGCGATCATCCCGGCGGCAGTCCAGGCGGCGCAGGCGGGCGAGCTTAGGGTACCGGCCTCGTAAAGGGTGACCTTGTGTCCCGTACGGAGTAATTGCCAAGCGAGTAGCCGGCCAAGTAAACCAGCGCCGGCAATACCGACGGTGTAGTGTTGTGAATCCGTATGCACCAGTGCCTCGTCGTAACAGTCGTAACAACAGGTGGGCCAAGGCGGACAAAGGGGGAACTGATAGGGGCAGGGTAACTGCTGACCTTGTTCCCTCCGCAGGCATCAACCTGATCAGGTTCAACGGGTTCGGCCGTACCGATCTCAGCCTCCGAACAAGGTTACTCAACCCCGCCAAGGCGCCCCGACAAGAACAACTAATATAACAGAGTCCGCGAGCTGTGTAACGCCGTGAGAGGCCGCCATAATCGAGCAGGTGACGAGGTTTATTGGTTGGGCGTATCAGACGCGGATGGGTCGTGCTCAAGAGCACTGACGGTACTCGTGATAATGCCGCTGGCGAGCCTGGATTTCACCGTGTCGCCCACCTGCACCTGTTCAGTGGTCCTCAGAACCTGCCCCTGGGCGTCGGTCACAATCGCGTAGCCGCGTTCCAGTGTATTGAGTGGGCTTACGCTGTTCAGCAAGCGGACCGCCTCGCCCAAACGTTGTTGTTGGTGCTGCAACTGGTGATGCATCTGCCGGTTCAGCTGTGTTTGCCACTGGCCTAATTCCCGGCGCAGCTGCTGCAGTCGCGAACCGAGGGGCAGTGCCTTTTGCCGGGCCATTAACGTGCCCAACTGCTGTTGCTTGCGGGTCAGTTGCGCATGGAAGGCCCTGGCTAAGCGCGTTTCCAGTTCGTCGAGGCGTTGGCTTTGTTGTTGCAGCCGCTCGCCGGGGTGGCGTAGCCGGCGCGAGATGTGTTCCAGCAGGGCGCGATTATCGGAAATACGCCGCTGCATGGTTTGATATAGCCGGGCCAGGCCGGCCTGTAGGCGGTTTTCATAGTGTAGCGCCTCAGGCACCACCAGCTCGGCCGCGGCGGACGGAGTGGGTGCCCGAACATCGGCCACAAAGTCGGCAATACTGAAATCCACCTCGTGCCCGACAGCGCTAACGACTGGAGTCCTCGATGCATAAATAGCTCGAGCTACGGCCTCTTCGTTAAAAGGCCACAGATCTTCCAGTGAACCGCCACCACGGGCCAGAATCAACACATCGAACAGCTCGGAACGATTGGCCAAATCCAGAGCGGAGACAATGGCCGGCGCCGCCTCTTTGCCTTGCACGGGCACGGGCAACACCGTTACCGGCACGGCGGGAAAGCGGCGCTTAAGAACCGAGAGAATATCCCGAATGGCGGCGCCGGTGGGGGAGGTGATAACGCCGATATGCTTGGGCAAAGTGGGCAGCGGGCGCTTGCGTTCGGAGGCGAATAGCCCCTCTTGAGAGAGGCGCGTTTTGAGCTCCTCAAACGCTCGCTGTAGCGCGCCGAACCCGGCTTCCTCCATATGCTCGACAATCAGCTGGTAATCGCCTCGGCCCTCGTAAAGGCTCACCCGCGCTCGCAACAATAATTGCTGACCCTGGGCGGGGTTAAAACGCACCAGCTGATTGCGATTGCGGAACATGGCGCAGCGCACCTGTGCCTGATCGTCTTTCAGCGTGAAATACCAGTGGCCCGACGAGGGGCGGGACAGGTTTGAAACCTCACCTTCAACCCAAACCAGGGGCAGGTGAGTTTCCAATATCTGTTTGCTGCGGCGGTTGAGTTGGCTAACGGACAGCACGTCGCGCCCGGTGCCACTCGAAGAGGGTGAATTGAACATGGCAGCCATTGTAGCAGGGTATGGTTCCCGCGCCACGGGCTTGATAGGGCAATTGACATCGAGTACCGGCGATACTCCGATGCGGCGTATTTTTGTTTACCCGGTACGCCCCAGGCGGTATAATTGCTGGTTTACTTTCAGCGGACGCTGAAAACTGCCTGCGCCGTCGAGACAGTGCGCATGAAAGCCAGAAAAACGCCGGATAAAGCCATTTGCCACCAGTAAACCGTAGGTAAACAGGTGTGGAAAGCAAATCGGCAGAAAGCAGTTAGGCAGATGGCCGATAGAAAGGTAAACAGCCCAATAGCGACTCTGGCGACGATTTTACTCACTTTCCGGAAGCAGCGGCCACGCTGCTGTTTTAACAGTCCGTTATCAAACCTCAACTATGTGCGCTTAATGTTGCCCTATGAGGTTCAATACCACTCACGATAAGGTTGGATCTATGCTGAGAATCGCTGAAGAAGCCCTCACCTTCGACGATATTCTTTTAGTGCCCGGTTATTCCGATGTCACGCCGAAGGATGTCTCCCTGAGAACCCGGCTCACGCGCGCGATTCATTTGAATATTCCTCTGGTCTCTGCGGCTATGGATACCGTGACAGAGGCGCGCCTGGCTATTGCCATAGCGCAGGAAGGCGGCATCGGCATCATCCACAAAAGCATGGCCATCGAGCCCCAGGCGGCTGAGGTTCGGGCGGTTAAAAAGTTTGAAGCGGGTGTCGTTCGGGACCCGATTACCATCAATGCCAATGCCACCATTAGCGAACTGTTGGCGCTGACCAAGCAGCACAACATCTCCGGTGTTCCGGTTATGGAAAACGGCGACCTGGTGGGCATCGTCACCGGGCGCGACGTGCGCTTTGAATCCAATCACAGCGCACGCGTGTCCAGCATTATGACCCCCAAAGACAAATTGGTCACCGTAGGGGAAAACGCCAGCAACGACGAAGTACGCAGCTTGCTGCACAAGCATCGGATTGAAAAAGTACTGGTGGTTAACGACAACTTTGAGCTGCGCGGGTTGATTACCGTAAAGGACATGAACAAGGCCGAAAAATACCCCAATGCCTGTAAAGACCCGGAAGGGCGCTTGCGGGTTGGGGCCAGCGTCGGCACAGGTCCGGATACGGACGACCGCGTTGCGGCGTTGGTGGAAGCCGGAGTAGACGTGTTGGTGGTGGACACCGCCCACGGACATTCAAAGAACGTGATTGAGCGAGTGCGCGCGATTAAGGCGCGTTACCCCGAGATGCAGGTAGTCGGCGGCAACATCGCGACGGCCGAAGCGGCTCTGGCTCTGAAAGACGCCGGTGCGGACGCGGTCAAAGTGGGCATAGGCCCAGGGTCGATCTGTACCACGCGTATCGTCAGCGGTGTCGGCGTGCCGCAACTGACGGCTATCGCCAACGTAGTGGCGGCGCTGGAAGGCAGCGGCGTTCCGGTGATTGCTGACGGCGGTTTGCGCTTTTCGGGCGACCTGGCCAAAGCGATCGCCGCCGGTGCGGACACCGTGATGATAGGCTCCATGTTTGCCGGCACCGAAGAAGCACCGGGTGAAGTGGAGCTGTTTCAAGGGCGAACCTATAAATCTTATCGTGGCATGGGATCACTGGGCGCCATGGCACAGACTCAGGGCTCCAGCGACCGCTACTTCCAGGACGCCAGCGACGGCGCGGAAAAACTGGTGCCCGAGGGCATCGAAGGGCGGGTGCCGTACAAAGGTCCGTTGACCGTTATCGTGCATCAGATGACCGGAGGCCTGCGCGCCGCCATGGGCTATACCGGCTGCCACACTATTGACGAAATGCGCACCAAACCCAAGTTTGTGCAGGTTACCGCCGCGGGTATGGGCGAGAGCCACGTGCACGATGTGCAAATTACAAAAGAAGCGCCCAACTACCCGGTTGGCAGCCGCTAGTTCGGCGTTGAGTGTATAGGTGATTGCACAACGGTCAGTCGCGGCGCGACTGGCCGGTTTACTCTGTATGATTTTGATCTTTTGTCTCAAGACCTTTTAGCCCCAACCTTTTAGATCGAACGTTTTAGATAGCACCTTTCAGAACTTCTCAACACTCTTCAGGACCCCCAATGACCCAAGATATTCACGCTCAGCGTATTCTGATTCTGGATTTCGGTTCCCAATACACCCAGCTGATTGCTCGGCGCGTGCGTGAGGTGGGGGTTTACTCGGAAGTGCGCGCATTCGATATCAGCGATGAAGATATCCGCGAATTCGCGCCCCAAGGCATTATTCTTTCTGGCGGGCCCGAATCGGTGACCGCTGTCGGCTCACCGCGCGCGCCTGAGCTGGTATTTACCCTGGGGGTGCCGGTGCTCGGCATCTGCTACGGCATGCAGACCATGGCGGAGCAACTGGGTGGATCAGTGCAGGCCGCCGCAACCCACGAGCTTGGCTATGCTCAAATTAAAGTGCAGGGCCAGAGCGCGCTGCTACACGATATTGCCGATCACATGGACGAGGACGGCAGCGCACTGCTTGATGTGTGGATGAGTCACGGCGATAAAGTGCTTGATCTGCCGCCGGGTTTTGAGGTGCTTGCCTCCACGCCCGCGTGTCCGGTTGCCGGCATGTATTGCGAAGAAAAACGGCTGTACGGGGTCCAGTTCCATCCCGAGGTGACCCACACGTTGCAAGGCAAGCGCATTCTCGAACATTTTATTCACGAGTTGTGTGGCTGTGAGGCGCTGTGGACGCCAGCCAATATCGTCGAAGACGCCATCCAAAAAGTCCGCGCCCAAGTGGGCAGTGACAAAGTACTGCTCGGCCTGTCTGGCGGTGTGGATTCCTCCGTGGTCGCTGCCTTGTTGCACAAAGCCATAGGCGATCAACTGACCTGCGTATTTGTTGACCACGGCCTGCTGCGCAAAAATGAAGGCGATCAGGTGATGGACATGTTCGCCAAACACATGGGTGTGAAAGTCATTCGTGTGGACGCGGAAGCCCAGTTCATGGCCAAGCTTGAAGGCCTGACCGACCCGGAAGAAAAACGCAAAGCCATAGGCAACACCTTCATCGAAATTTTCGACGCCGAAGCCGCACGTTTGACCGACGTAAACTGGTTGGCCCAGGGCACTATTTATCCGGACGTGATTGAATCCGCCGCCGGCAAAACCGGCAAGGCCCAGGTGATCAAATCCCACCACAACGTAGGTGGCCTGCCGGAAGAGATGAAAATGTCGCTGGTCGAGCCGCTGCGCGAGCTGTTCAAAGACGAGGTGCGCAAAATCGGCCTCGAACTCGGGTTACCCTACGATATGGTCTACCGCCACCCCTTTCCTGGGCCGGGCTTGGGCGTGCGCATACTCGGCGAAGTGAAAAAAGAATACGCTGATATCCTGCGCGAAGCCGATGCGATTTTTATTGAAGAGCTGCGCGCCGCCGAGTGGTACCACAAAACCAGCCAGGCATTT
>DAHVRW010000179.1 GCA_027322215.1 Marinimicrobium sp. | reverse complement strand
TACGCGATTGTGATCGGTGAGTTTGGCGGTAACGTTGATTGGCCGCTCAAGACCACTCCAGAAACGCAGGCGGTATGGAGCCATCAAGCGCCCGGTACTGA
This sequence comes from Marinimicrobium sp., assembly GCA_027322215.1. Lineage (GTDB taxonomy): Bacteria > Pseudomonadota > Gammaproteobacteria > Pseudomonadales > Cellvibrionaceae > JAVDDU01. The sequence continues at coordinate 3,409 of DAHVRW010000179.1, read as the reverse complement.
CCTGCAGTGGCAGGAGATGCTGGTCGATTACATGACCGAGAAAAATATCCAGGGCTGTTACTGGTCCATTAACCCCGAGTCAGCTGACACCTGGGGTCTGTACCAGCACGCTTACGAGCACGGCACCAACGAAAGTGGTTGGGGCACGTGGCTAGACTTCGATGAGCGTAAAACTGACCTGCTCAAAACCCTTTGGGGCCAAAACTAAGATCGTTTGTGCTTTGCAGGGGCGCCTTGCGCGCCCCTGCTTTTTTCTTCTGATCCCGTCAAACATTCATTGTCCATTCTCAAGCTCAATAGTGATTTCGCCGGATAACGCCGCTACGGCGGATCGTCCCCCTTCTGTTTAAATCTCCTGCAACGCCGCCACAGCGTCAACGCTTACATGTGCAAAAAGCGTCCGCGTTGGTTTGCCTGTATTCAATCAATACGCACGACGCAGACAAAGCAGTGATGTCAATCAGGGCGTGAAGTGCGAGAAAGCGATGGGAAAGATGGGGAAAATAAAGAGCGCGAGGAAGAGCGGCGTTTGCAACGGCCATGTCACATCGCAAAAGCTATGAAGGAGCGGTTTAATCCGGGCAAGGAAGAGGACAGCTGGGCTCGAACCCAGCTTGCCGATTTGTTCAGCGGGGGTGATCAGGCGGCGCGGTAGCTTTCCAAAATTTCGAGTATTTTGGGTTCCGCGGCGCACACGAAGTCGATGAATTCGCCCACACCGGTTTCCGCGTCATCGCGGCTGTCGAAAGGGCCAATGTCCACACGTTCGCGGGTTGTGTAGTACCAATAGCCTTCTTTTTGAATAAATCGTCCGCTGCGCTCGGGGATTTCGCCCTGTTCGCCCGCTCGAGGAGTGGCCATATTGTTCACCTTTGCCAAGGATTTTGAAGGATTTCCCTGCTGTTTCATGTAATCCAATACCAATACGCCGCGCATTGTAACGTGTTCGACGGATTCTGCCTATATTAAATCGGCTGATCCAGCTTGAGTGCGTCCAGCTGTGGCAAGCGTACGTGGACTTTTTGTGCCGGCGCGGGGAGCCGTAGCTGAAGGGTAGAAGGTGGTGCGGCGCAGCGTCCCGCTGACATGCGGGGAAGGCTGTGGCTCACTTGCGCCAGAAGGTCGGAAACCGGGATGAGCTCCACCTGGGCCGCACTGAGCAATCCCGGCAGTTGCTCCAAAGCGCTCAGAGTTTCGGGATAGGGGTGGCCGATAGCCACGGCGTAGCCTCGGGTCTGCGCCAATTTTACGGCCGACTGCAACTGCCGAAGGATTTGCTCGGGATCTCGGTCGTGGTCGAGAAATACATCTCTGGGTAGGCTGGGCACGTGGTAGCGTTGGGCGGTTTCCCAGGCACGGCTGGCGGCGGTGGTGCGGCTGTCAACAAAATAGGCGCCGCGAGCGCTGAGAAATTCCATCAGCCAACCCATGGGCGTGGCCTGCTGGGTAAGCAGACTGCCCATGTGATTGTTGAGCCCTCGCGCCTCCGGTATGCGCTCGAAGTTATCCGCCAGGGTGGCCAGAAAACCGGCCTTATCCATGGTGTCGGTCAGCCCCCCGGGGTCTAACGGAAGATCCCGGGTGTTGCTCATGGGGTTGTGCAGCATCACCTCTTTGCCTTGTTCTACGGCGAGTCGTGCAAGGCGCGGGCTATGAGGTGCTTTAGGGAGGATGGCCAGGGTGATCGCGCCGGGAAGCGCCACGGTGCGTTCGCCCAGATCAGCGCTGTACCCTACGTCATCGATGATCACAGCCAATAGGCCAGCCGCATGTGCTGGCCCAGCGGCGCCAAGCCAGCACGCCGCTATGAGAAGGAGTGCGCGGGGCCGGATCACTATTGCCGTTGCGCCCCTGGCGATTGCGTGTCAGGGGCAGGCACGCCGTCGCTGGTGTCGAAGTGGGGGTGCTCCGTGTCCATTTGCTCCAGCTCCAAAGTAAGGCGATTTTGGTAAATCGACAGGCCTTTCAAGAGGTTTAGCGCTTCGCTGAGCTGATTGTCCTCCGCCAGAAGCTGGTTTCGGGGCGCCCGCTCCGCCGCGCGAGTGCGGCTATCGCGCTCTGGGTCACCGTTGGTGTTGCTCAGGTGACGCGACAGATCGGCTTCCGTCGGTCGGCGGACCGAGGGCAAGAGCGTCACTTTGGCCCGCTCGATGGTGATATCGGGCGCTATACCCTGAGCCTGTATAGAGCGGCCGCTGGGGGTGTAATAAAGGGCGGTGGTCAGTTTTATGGCCCGGGTTTCGCTGATGGGAACCACGGTTTGCACCGACCCCTTACCGAAGCTTCGGGTGCCCAGCACGATGGCTCGGCCTTGATCCTGAAGCGCGCCCGCAACAATCTCCGAAGCGGAGGCAGAGCCTTCATTGATCAAGGCGACAATGGGCAGGTCTTCGGCGATATCGCCGGGATTGGCATAGTAGCGAATATCGCTATTCTCAAGGCGGCCTTCTGTATACACCACCAAACCGCCGTCAAGAAATGCATCGGCAACGTCCACCGAGGCCTGTAAAACGCCCCCCGGATTGTTGCGTAAGTCCAAAATAATGCCTCTGAGGCCGGGGTTTTCCTGCTGCAGCTTGCTGATCGCCCGAACCATGTCCGGGCCGGTGCCTATCTGAAACTGGGCAATACGCACATAGGCGTAAGCGTCTTCCAGCACTTCGGTCCGTACGCTGCGCACCCGAATCACATCCCGGACCAGCGTAATATCCATGGGCTGCTCTATGCCTTGACGGATGATACTCAGATCCAGCTTGCTGCCCTTAGGGCCGCGCATTTTTTCCACCGCTTCGCTCAGGCTCATGCCTTTCACTGGCTGATCGTCCAGACGAATGATGAGATCGCCGGCTTGAATGCCCGCTTTATGTGCGGGGGTATCATCAATGGGGGAAATCACTTTTACGAAACCGTCTTCCATGCCCACTTCGATCCCAATGCCGCCGAATTCGCCGGAGGTGTGCACTTGCAGATCTTCAAAGGAACGCTCATCCAAGTAGGCGGAATGTGGATCGAGTTCGGCAATCATGCCGCGAATGGCGTATTCCAGCAGCTCGGCGTCGCTAACCTCTTCCACGTAGCCGCTGCGGATGTGGTCGTACACTCGGGTAAAGATACGCAGATCTTCCAGCGGCAGAAGCCCCTCTTCCTGGTCATCGAGTGCCGGAGACTCGGCCAGCGCCCATACCGGAAATGCCAATAACACCAAAGCCAACGCTCGTTTGGCGCTGCGATGAAAGTGAGCGTAGAGCATCTATGTCTCCTGAGGCCCAAAGGCCTTTGTACCGTTTATTAATGTACCGTTTATTAATTTAACTGCTTAATCGTTATCGCGGGTGCGCCCCGAGCTTGCCAGTTCGGGGCTCACGCCTGTGCCAGCCAAGCGGATGGGTCCGTCGGCTGTCCGTTGCGG
>DAHVRW010000178.1 GCA_027322215.1 Marinimicrobium sp. | reverse complement strand
CAACTGGTGGCAAGCGTCCAGGAGTCCCATGGGAGGGTGCTGCTCGTCCGGGTACAGCTCCGAGTAACACTCATCGGCCGCAATCACAAAATTGTGCTGATCCGCCAGCGCTATCAGCTCCCGCCAATGCTCCAGTTTGAGCACGGCGCCGGTGGGGTTGCCGGGGGAGGAGATGTACAGCAACTGGCAGTCGCGCCAAAGGTTCGCGTCTTGAGCGGAAAAGTTTGGGATAAAATTCCTGTCGGCGTCACAATTGAGAAATGTGGGCTGGGCTCCGGCGAGCAGAGCGGCGCCCTCGTAAATTTGATAGAAGGGGTTGGGGCAGACGACGCGAGGATTACTCTGGTGACGATCCACCACCGCTTGGGCGATGGCGAAAAGGGCCTCCCGGGTGCCGCTAATAGGCAGGACATGCCGGTCCGGATCGAGGCTGCCCGCGGGTAGCTGAAAGCGGTGTTCTGCCCAGCTCGCTAGGGTTTGACGCAGTGGCAACAGGCCTTTGGTGGCGGGGTAATTGCTCAGACGGTGGAGGTTATCCGCGAAGGATTTTAACACGTGTTCCGGCGGTGCGTGCTGAGGCTCGCCAATGGACAGAGCAATAGGCGCTAAGTCATCTGGAGGTGAAATACCGGCCTTCAGAGCCGCGAGTTTTTCAAAGGGGTAGGGTTGCAGCCGGTTCAAATCATTATTCATGACATCGCTTAATGTTGTTAGCGTCTGACGAGAAGCGCTTTAATGGATGGTCGGGTTAGCAGGGCTCGCGCCCAATTGCCCCGTGACGCGCTGGTCCAACTGCTGGCAAATCTCCGTTTGCAGTGCGGCGCATACGGCGGGGTCACTCAGTGGTTCCCCGGCGCTGTCGGTAATAAAGAAGATATCTTCGACCCGCTCGCCCAGGGTGGCAATCTTGGCACTTTGCAACAAAATATCGAATTGCAAAAAAATTCTCCCGATACAGGCGAGCAGTCCCGGCCGGTCCGGACTGATCACCTCTAAAACTGTGCAGCCGCTGATCATATCGTTGCTAATGCTGGTGCGGGTGGGCATGGTGAAGTGCTTCATGCGCCGAGGTGTGCGCCGGGTGATGACTTGGGAGTAGTCATCCACCAGGCGTAACTCGTCTTCCAGCGCGCGCTGAATACGCTTTAGAGTGGGCGCATCGTCGCCCAGGGGTTTCCCGTTCTGGTTGAGCACAAAGAATGTATCCAGGGTATAACCCGAATCGGAATTATAGATGCGGGCGGCCTGAATATTCAGGTTCAGCTGGTCTAGGGCGGTGGCGGCAGCGGCAAACACATTCTTCCACCCTTTGCTGCGTATGAAAATTTGTGTGGCGCCGCCCAGTTCCGGGCTGCCGCTGTTTTTGATTAGAATCAGCGGCGTATCGTCCTGGTGATGCACTATGGCTTCCGTATGCCAGGCAATGTCCTGGGCGTTTTCACGCAAAAAATATTGCTCGCCCATTTCGCTCCAAAGCCGCGAGATGAGCTCGGGGGCGATACGCTTGCGGGTGAGCTTGCGCAGTGCTAACTGTTGGGTCTCCTCGATCACTTCCTGCTTATCAACGTTATTTTCCAGGCCGCGGTGCAGTGCGCGCTTGGTTTCCAGATACAGCTGGCGCATCAGGCTTGCGCGCCAGCTGTTCCACAATTTTTGGTTGGTGCCATTGATGTCGGCTACGGTCAGCAGATAGAGGTAGTCCAGGTGTTTTTGGTCACCCATGAGCTGGGCGAAGCCGTGGATCACGCCGGGGTCGGAAATGTCTTGTTTTTGAGAAACCGATGACATCAGTAGATGTTGTTCCACCAGCCAACACACCAGCTGAGTATCCCGATTCGACAGCCCGTGATTTCGGCAGAAATGGCGGGCGTCAACGGCACCGAGGACGGAGTGATCGCCACCGCGGCCTTTGCCAATATCATGGTACAGCCCCGCGATATACAACAGCTCTGGTTTGCGCAAACGGGCCATGAGTTGCGCGGCGATGGGGAATTCCTCTTTCGCTTCGGGCAGCAGGAAGTTACACAAATTTTCCACCACTTTTAGCGTGTGGGCGTCGACGGTGTAAACGTGGAACAGGTCGTGCTGCATCTGTCCCGTAACGCGGCCAAATTCCGGCAGGTAAAGGCCCAGTACCCCATACCGGGACATACGCTTGAGCTGTTCTACGAGGCCGCTGGGGTAATTGAACAGTTCGATAAACAGGCGCCGGTTTTCGGGATTGCGGCGGTAGTCGTCGTCGATCAGATGACGACTCTCCCGAATTAAGCGAATGGTGGACGCGCGCACGCCCTCGATATGGGGATTTTTTGCCATCAGGACAAAAATTTCCAATAGCGCCGAGGGCGTTTCATCGAAAACGAAAATATGTGCGGCTTCGATATAGTGGTCACGTAATTGAAAGCGTTCGTTGATCGCTGTGACGCTTTTATTAATACCTTTTTGCAGGATGACTTCGTGCAGAAACTGAAGCAGTACATCGTTCAGCTCCCGCAAGGCCATGGCCAAACGATAATAGCGGTGCATAAATTGCTCCACCGCAAGGCTCTCATTGCTGTCGCGATAGCCAAACATTTTGGCCAGCTCACGCTGGTGATCGAACAGCAGACGCTCTTCGGCCCGGCCGGCGATTAAGTGTAAGCCATAGCGGATTCGCCAAAGAAGCTCCTCACCACTTTGCAGCAGTGAAAACTCCGCTTCAGTGAACAGGCCCTGGCCTTGCAGCTCGCGCAGAGTACGCACTTGAAAGTAGCGTTTGGCTACCCAGCCGATCATCTGCAGGTCGCGCAGACCGCCGGGAGCATTTTTGATATTGGGCTCCAGGTTGTACTCGGTGTCATTGTATTTTTGATGCCGCTCGCGCTGCTCGGTCCATTTGGCGAGGAAAAACTCTTCGGCGGGCCAAAGTTGATGAATGCTGGTTTGCTCTAGCAATGCCGTTTGTAAGGAGCTGTCACCCTGCAAGTTGCGGGATTCCATAAGACTGGTGGCGACGGTGATATCGCTGCGGGCCATGGCGACGCACTCGCTCAGCGTTCGTACGCTGTGGCCGATTTCCAAGCCAATGTCCCAGAGCAAGGTCAGCAGCTGTTCGATATTGTCTTGCGCTTGCTGGATCACGGCGTCGCTGCGAGCGAGCAGCAACAAGTCGACGTCGGAATAAGGGTGCAACTCGCAGCGCCCGTAGCCGCCAACGGCTTCCAGGCTGATGCCCTCGGGCCAGGAGTGCTGATGCCAGGCATAGTGCAGCAGGCAATCCATAAACAGTGCCCGCTCGTGAATCAGTGTGCGTATGTCCTCCCCTTCGCGAAAACGCGCATCAAACTGAGCGCCGGCAGCGGTGATCGCATCTTTGAACACCGTGATGGGGGGGTGCTCCGCGAGCGCCTTACGAAAGCGCGCCTGATCGAAAAACAGCAGTGGCCGTTCGAAGTAGGGAGGGGACGGCCGGGGCATTGTTTAGAACGACTCTTCGCGGCGGGCGGTGAGCACTTCCACACCGTCGGCAGTCACTGCCAGGGTGTGCTCCCACTGGGCGGACAGGCGCCCATCTCGGGTTTCTACTGTCCAGCCATCTCTTT
>DAHVRW010000177.1 GCA_027322215.1 Marinimicrobium sp. | reverse complement strand
CCAGGTCAAAGTCCATGCCTCCGAGGCGAGCGCCAAGGTCCACATGATCCACAATGGGGAAATCGAAATTCCGCGGGGAGCCCCAGCGGCGCAGTTCGACGTTGTCATCTTCACTGGTGCCTTCGGGCACGGATTCGGCGGGTATGTTGGGCACGCCGCTAAGCAGATCATCCAACGCGGTCTGTACCTGCTCCAGCTCCGCGCTGGCGTCGGCCAGTTGCTGCTTGAGCTCATCTACCTGGGCCAACAGAGGTTGTATATCTTCACCCCGGGATTTGGCCTGACCGATACTTTTGGCTCGGCTGTTGCGCTCCTGCTGCAGATTTTCAGTATTGATCTGCAAGGCTTTACGTTTTTCTTCGAGCGTTTTTAACGTTGCCACATCCAGGATGTAGCCGCGCTTTTTCAGCGCTTCGGCAACGGCTTCAGGTTGAGTGCGAATGAGTTTCGGATCTAACATAAGGGCGCGAAAGGTCCTTGTAGAAAGTGAGGATGGCAGGCGGTACGTCCGTTACTGATCATCAGTCGTCAATAGCCCTGTAAACCACCGTAAGATTATGACTTATCGGTTTTGTAACGCTGGTGTTGGCTCTGTGAATCAAGCTGTCGGAAATACGCCAGTTTTTCTTTGATTTTCTGCTCCAGACCCCGCTCCACCGGATGGTAGTATTGGCGATGGGCCAACTCTGGCGGCAGGTAAGATTCCCCAGCCGCGTAGCCATGGGGTTCATCGTGGGCGTAGCGATACTCGGCGCCGTAGTCCATGGACTTCATCAGTTGCGTGGGCGCGTTACGCAGGTGCATAGGTACATCGTAACCTGGCAACTCTTTCACCTCGGCCCTGGCCTGGTTGAAGGCATTATACACGGCATTGCTTTTGGGCGCTGCGGCCAAATAGAGCACCGCCTGGGCAAGGGCCAGTTCGCCCTCGGGGCTTCCCAATCGCTCCTGCACGTCCCACGCATTCAGGCACAGGGGCAATGCGCGCGGATCGGCGTTGCCGATGTCTTCCGTGGCGATGCGCACGATGCGCCGGGCCAGGTAAAGCGGATCGCAGCCACCGTCGAGCATGCGCATCAGCCAATAGATGGCACCATCGGGCGACGAGCCGCGCACGGCTTTGTGCAGGGCCGAAATTTGCTCGTAAAACAAGTCGCCGCCTTTGTCGAAACGGCGCACATCGCCGGCCAGCACTTCCTTCAACACGGCTTCATCGATCACCTTGCCGTTGGCGTTGTCCTCGGCCAGATCATTGGCAATTTCCAGCAGGTTGAGCGCTTTGCGGGCGTCGCCGTCAGCGGCTTTGGCCAGGGCGTCGAGACAGGACTGTTCGACGCGCACCGTATCCGCACCCAGGCCGCGCTCCGCATCGCTGAGCGCCAGCTCAAGCACTTGGCGAACATGTTCGGTTTGTAAACTGCGCAGAACGTACACCCGGCAGCGGGACAACAGTGCGTTGTTTAATTCAAAGGATGGGTTTTCCGTCGTGGCGCCGATAAAAATCAAGGTGCCGTCTTCCACGTAGGGGAGAAACGCATCTTGCTGGGCTTTGTTAAAGCGGTGCACCTCGTCCACGAACAGGATGGTTTTTCGACCGCGACCCGCTCGCTCCTGCTCAGCCACAGACACGGCGGCCCGGATATCTTTAACACCCGACAGTACGGCAGAGAGGGTTTCAAACCGGGCCTCTGTCTGCTCGGCAAACAGGCGAGCCAGGGTGGTTTTACCGACGCCCGGCGGGCCCCAGAGGATCATTGAGTGTAAATGTCCCCGCTCGATGGCCTCGCGCAATGGCTTACCTGCACCAAGCAGATGCTCCTGGCCCACATAATCCGCCAGCGACCGGGGCCGCATTCGAGCGGCCAATGGCTGATACGTGGGGCTTTCGCCAAACAGATCCCCCGTCATTAATCCACCAGTACATCCACGCCCTTGGGCGGTACAAATTGAAACAGTTTTTGATCCACGGATTGGTTGCGACGCACATTCAACAATGCGAATACGGTTTGTTGGCCGAGGTTGTCGTGCACGTGAATCTCCACCAGACCTTGGTCGGTAAACGCCAAAGTCAGCTCGTTAAACATATCGTCATGGGTTCGCGGCGTCAGGGTAAACAGGGTGCGGCCGTTATCTTCGCCCTGGTGACGCACGGCAAAGTTATCGCTGAGCCCCTGAAGGTCATCGCTGAGAATGGCGGCGGGGGTCGCGCGCACCTGCTCCTGGTCGTAGGCTCGCTGGGTTACCTGCTCCAGGTCGGGGTCGTACAGCCATAGGTACGTCTGATCCGACACCAGCAGCTGCTCAAAGGGTTCCAGCGTGTGCCAATAGAACTTGCCCGGCCGCTCCAGAGCGAACCGGCCCTGGCTTTCTTCCAGCACCGTGCCATCGTCATCCCGAAGCACTTGGGTAAAGTTGCCCTGCAATGTTTTTACCCCTTCCAGACGCTCTTGCAAGCGGGCGAGATCATCCGCCGCGTGACTATTCAGGGCAATGACAAAACCCCATAGCAGCGCCAAGGTGCTAATTGATAATTTCAACTTCATGGCAGTTCCTGTTCATTTTTGGCCGAAGTGAAGAATATCCCGCCGATGCCGGTTATTCCGTTATCAGGTTATTCTGTCATCAAGGGTACGTTTATCGAGAGCAAGTCCATCAAACATACCTTGATGCGTTTACCGCTTGGGTACCAATACTTCCCGCGTGCCGTTATGGCCCGCCTCGGACACCACGCCCGCCGCTTCCATGGTTTCAATCAGGCGCGCCGCCCGGTTGTAACCAATGCGCAGTTTGCGCTGCACGGAGGAAATTGAGGCCCGGCGGGACTCGATTACGTAGGCCACGGCCTGGTCGTACAAGGCATCGCCCTCGCCATCGTCGCTCTCGTCGCCGCCACTCAAACCGGGTACCGGGATATTGTTGGTGCTTTCGTCCGTGACGCCGTCAATGTATTCGGGCGCGCCGCGCTTTTTCCAATCCGCCACCACGTTGTGAACTTCGTGATCGTCCACAAAAGCGCCGTGGACCCGTATGGGCACGCTGGTTCCCGGGGGCAGATACAGCATGTCCCCGTGGCCAAGCAGTTGTTCGGCACCGCCTTGGTCGAGGATGGTGCGCGAGTCCACCTTGGACGATACCTGGAACGCCATGCGCGTGGGCACGTTGGCTTTGATGAGGCCGGTAATAACGTCCACCGACGGCCTTTGAGTCGCCAAAATCAAATGAATTCCCGCCGCCCGCGCTTTTTGCGCAATGCGCGCGATGAGCTGCTCGACTTTCTTGCCGACGATCATGATCATATCGGCAAACTCGTCGATCACCACCACGATGCTGGGCAGAGTTTGCAGCTCCGGTGCAGGAGCCTGTTCATGCCCCGCCTCAAACTCTTCTTCCGGCTTCCACAGTGGGTCGAGTATGGGCTCACCGGCGCGCCGTGCCTCCTCCACTTTGCGGTTATAGCCCGCGAGATTGCGCACACCCAGGGCAGACATGAGCTTGTAACGGCGCTCCATCTCACCCACGCACCAGCGCAGCCCATTGGCGGCGTCTTTCATATCGGTAATCACCGGCGTGAGCAAATGTGGAATGCCCTCGTACACCGACAACTCAAGCATTTTCGGGTCTACCAGCATGAGCCGCACCTGCTCCGGCGTGGCTTTATACAGCATGCTCAGCAGCATGACGT
>DAHVRW010000176.1 GCA_027322215.1 Marinimicrobium sp. | reverse complement strand
AGCGCGGCCGCTAGCGCCACGCCTGTGGTATCGGAGCCGCCGCGGCCCAAGGTGGTAATGTTGTTGTCTTCATCCACACCCTGAAAACCGGCCACCACAACCACGCGGCCCTGATCCAGGTCATTGCGTATATTGCGCTCGTCAATATGCTGCACCCGGGCTTTCGTGTGGGCGTTATCCGTAAGAATACGCACCTGGCCACCGGTGTAGGACCGGGCATCACAACCGCGTTTTTTCAATGCCATGCATAGCAGCGCGATGGTTACCTGCTCTCCGGTGGACACCAAAACATCCCACTCGCGAGGATCGGGTCTCTCGTCAATTTGCTGAGCCAATGCAATCAACCGATTGGTCTCGCCACTCATGGCAGAAACCACGACCACCAAGTCGTGACCCTGGGCGCGGAAGCCGGCGATTTTGTCGGCCACCGCTTCAATACGCTCAATAGTGCCGACGGAAGTGCCGCCGTATTTCTGTACTAACAAACTCATTTAGGAGCCGGCCCTTTTCATATATGCAAATGTTGACACCTGTGCCAAATTTGGCAAGCAATTAAACACTACTTTACGCGAAAAGTTAACGTTTTTCGGTTCAGAAGAAGTTTCCGGTTTAGCCCAGCTGTTCTTGAACCCAAGGCACCACGGAAGCAAGCGCGGCGTCCAACCCGGACGGGTCGGTTCCACCACCTTGAGCCATGTCGGGCCGGCCGCCGCCTTTGCCCCCGACCATCGGCGCCAGATGACGCATAAGGTCGCCCGCTCTGATACGGTCGGTCACGTCTTTACTGACACCGGTCACCAGGGCAACTTTGCCATCCTCTACCGCGGCCAGAGCCACGACGCTGGAGCCGAGTTTATTTTTCAACTGGTCCATGCTTTCACGCAGAGACTTTGCGTCGGCGCCGGCCAAGTTTAACGCCAATACCTTTATGCCGTTCACCTCTTGCGCGGAACTCAAAAGATCGCCGGTACCGGCTGTCGCCAGCTTGGCTTTAAGGGCCGCCAACTCTTTGTCGAGCTTTCGGTTTTGATTCATCAGTTGTTGCAATTTTTCCGGCAGTTCGCCGGGACGGGTTTTCAAAATGCCCGCCGCGTTATCCAGCAAAGCTTCAACCTGATCAAATCGCGCTAAGGCGCCAGCGCCGGTCAGTGCTTCGATCCGACGTACTCCGGAGGCAATACCCGATTCGGACACGATGCGCAGCAGACCGATATCGCCCGTGCGCTCAACGTGGGTGCCCCCGCACAGCTCCACCGAGAAACCATCGCCCATGGTCAACACGCGCACTTCGTCGCCGTATTTTTCGCCAAACAGAGCCAGGGCACCTTTTTCCCGGGCGGTGTCCATATCACACAGTTCGGTCTGCACCAGTGTGTTAGCGCGGATTTGCTCGTTCACCAACGATTCAATCGCGTGCAGCTCTTCTGGTGTAACCGCATCGAAGTGCGAGAAGTCGAAACGCAAACGTTCGGAATCCACCAACGAGCCTTTCTGAGTCACATGGGTGCCGAGCACTTCCCTAAGGGCGGCGTGCAACAGGTGTGTAGCGGAATGGTTGAGCGCGGTGGCTCCACGCACATCGGCATTGACTTCCGCTTCCAGTACATCACCCACGCTCAGAGCGCCATGGAGTACCTGGCCAATGTGCAAATGGGCACCGCCGTGTTTGGAACAATCGCGCACTTCAAAACGGGCCTCGCCAGCTGACAGGTAGCCGCTATCGCCCACCTGACCGCCGGACTCGGCGTAAAACGGTGTGCGATTGAGTACCACGGCGCCATGCTCGCCCTCTTCGAGACGCTCCACCGGATTGCCGTCTTTAAGCAAAGCCACAATTTCGCCGCGCTCAGTCAGGTGGCGATAACCCAAAAACTCCGTGGCCGGCAACTCAAGGCCGGTCGCGGTGTAATCGGTTTTAAAGGTACCGGCGGCGCGAGCCCGGGCGCGCTGAGCGGCCATTGCCTGCTCATAGCCTTCGGCGTCGATGCTCAAACCGCGTTCCCGGGCAATGTCGTTGGTCAGGTCAAATGGGAAGCCATACGTGTCGTAAAGCGTAAATGCCACTTCGCCGGGAATTTCTGTCCCTTGCAGCTGGCTCAGGGCCTCTTCCAGAACCGCCATACCCTTGTCCAGGGTCTTGGCAAACTGTTCCTCTTCCAGCGCCAGAACCTTTTCTGCCTGGGCTTGCTGTTGCCGCAGTTCAGGGTAAGCATCACCCATGACTTCCGCCAACGCCCCCACCAATTTGTGAAAAAACGGCTCACTCTGGCCCAGTTTGTGGCCGTGACGAATCGCGCGGCGAATGATGCGCCGCAACACATAGCCCCGCCCTTCGTTGGAGGGCAGTACACCGTCGCAGATCAGGAAGGTGCAGGAGCGTATATGGTCCGCAATCACGCGCAGGGACTTATGTTCCAGATCAGTGCAGCCGGTGACGTCAGCGGCGGCCTTGAGCAGGTGTTGAAACAGATCAATATCGTAGTTGTTATGGACGCCTTGCATGACGGCAGCAATGCGCTCCAGTCCCATGCCGGTATCGATGGACGGGTTGGGCAGCGGTTTGAGTTCGCCGTCGCTCTGGCGTTCGTACTGCATGAACACCAAGTTCCAAATTTCGATGTAACGATCTAAATCGTCGTTATCGCTGCCCGGTGGCCCCCCGGGAATATCGGGACCGTGGTCATAAAAAATTTCGGAGCTGGGGCCGCACGGACCGGTATCGCCCATCTGCCAGAAGTTATCTTCATCCAGGCGCGAGAACCGCTCCGCGCTCACACCGATTTCTTTCAGCCAGATATCGGCCGCCTCATCATCAGAGGTATGCACCGTCACCCATAGGCGCTCGGCCGGCAATTTCAATACCTCGGTTAAGAACTCCCAGGCAAAGCGAATGGCCTCGCGTTTGAAGTAATCGCCGAAGCTAAAATTGCCGAGCATTTCGAAAAACGTATGATGGCGCGCCGTGTAGCCGACGTTTTCAAGGTCGTTGTGTTTACCGCCGGCGCGCACGCAGCGTTGCGAGCTGGCGGCACGCTGGTAGGGGCGCTGTTCATCCCCCAAAAACACATCTTTAAATTGCACCATGCCCGCGTTGGTAAACAACAACGTGGGGTCGTTACCGGGGATCAGAGAACTGCTGGGTACGGTGGTGTGGCCTTGGCTTTCAAAATAATGCAAAAAGGCGTCGCGTATTTCTGCGCTCTTCATAGATATTCCGTCGGATCGTTCAGTAGGACTCGGGTGTGGCGATCAACGCTTGCGCTGATCGTGCTGCTCCCGCTCGTCCAGGGTTAGTTGACGCGCCTCACTCTCCAGCATAACGGGAATACCATCGCGAATTGGGTAGGCTAAGCCTCCGGCCCAGGAGATCAGCTCCTGTTGTTCCGGACGGTACTCCAGTGGCCCCTTGGTGACCGGGCAGACGAGGATGCTGAGCAATTTCTTGTCAATCATGTGAAAGACCTGCAGCCGATTGCGGAAAATGAAGGGCGTTATGTTACACCCCGCAGGGGTTAGTGGCTACTGGCTTGCCCTCAAGTTGCCCAGGGTTAAAACAGGACTCTATTCAGACTTGGAGCTGGGTTCGGGGCTGGATTCGCGTCCGGGCATGGGGCCCACCAACAAAGTCGGGTCAACCCGCTGGTCGAACCAATTCATGCGCCAGTCCAGATGGGGACCTGTGACTCGACCGGTCGCGCCAACTTCAGCGACAACCTGCCCCTGCTCTACGTAATCACCCTCTTCCACCAAAATCTTATGCAGATGAATGAAGCTGGAT
>DAHVRW010000175.1 GCA_027322215.1 Marinimicrobium sp. | reverse complement strand
CGCTACCTGCTGATCCTCCGTTACACCAAGCACTTTTTTAAGCCGCAGCAGCTGAATGTCGAATTCCCTCATATCACCCCTTGACTGAGTAAAGATAGTTAAGTATTCTTAACTGGCAATTTAATTGTTTGTTAATTGTAAATCATAGCACCACAGGAGACCCGCTATGGCCAAAACACTCACCCCCGAGCAACTCAAAGCAAAGTTCGAGCGCGAGGGCCGCACATTCGCCGCATGGGCCAGAGAAAACGGCTACACGGTGAACGAGGTTTATCGGGTAACGAACGGCTTCGCGAAGGCAAAGCGAGGCAAGGCCCATGAGATTGCCGTGAAGTTGGGGCTGAAAGCCGAATCCCGCCACCAGGCGGCTTAACCGAATACTCGACCGAGGAGAGACACTGCCATGTCACCAACAGTAGAAAAAACACACAGCGACTACCGCGATGCACTGATCCTGGCTCGCTACCGCACACAAACCCGAACCATTCATGAAATTGCTCAGGAGTTCGGGGTAAGCGCCCTGCACGTAACCGGCCTGATCCGCGAGGCCCAACTGGCAGGCCAGCGCGAGGAAGCCCAGGAGATGGCGAAGCACGTTGAAGATTATGGGGATGTGCTATGGGCAGTACCGGCGGGCCAGCTGGGCTACCGCAGCGGCAGCACCGCGCTGTGCAAACAAGTGGAAGCGGCCCGCGCCGAGCACCCGGATGCGCACGTGCTGGTTGCGGTGTGCATAGCCCCAAAAGTCGAGCGCATCACCGTTACAGACCTACCCGCCGAACCTCAGCCCGAGCGCATTCAGGCCGCTGCGGTTAATAACAAAAAGGGGTGCGTCGCATGAGCCAGAAGACCATAACCATCGATCTGGCATCCGGCCGGCTTGGGGAGTTCGTTGCGCGGTACCAGGCCTTAACGTCTGAGAAAGAAGGGGCGCGCCCCGTGGACCAGTGGCTGCGAGAGTTCGGCATATTGCAGGGGAACATCGCCAACGAAGTCACCCGCCAGATTAAGGAGCAACAGTGAGCACCAGACGAATCAGCAACAGCGGCGCCCGCGTACTGCGAGTAATGGCGGCACTGCGCGGCCACAGCATTACGGGCCTGAGCAACGGCGAACTGGCCAAAGCACTGGACGAAAGCCCGGCCACCATTAACCGCTGCCTGAATACGCTAATCAGCGAAGGCATAGCCACACAACTGGAGAGCGGGCGCTACGCGCTGAGCATAAAGATGCTGCAAATAGCCCAGGCCCACGCCACCGAGGTGGCCCGTGCCCAGGCACGACTGGATGAGCTGAACCAGCGCGTCGGGGCTGGCGCGCATAGTTAACGAACGGGCAAATGCGACATCAATGTCGCATTTGACGGCAACAAACAACAAACGCCGTGCTGGCGCATTTAAAACCCCTGGAGGAACCATGGCTAGAAAAGCAAAAACCCCAACCACCATCGATCAGACCGAGGTCGACGAAGAGGTGCAAACCGCCATCAGCGACACCGTGAATACAGTATCGGCTCATTCAGAAAAAATACTGACCACCTATGGCGACGGAGAGCAGTTCTTTGACCTTCACCTCTCCGAACTGAAAGCGCGCGAGGCCATGGAGCGTGGTGCTCGAGCAATGATTGATGCTGGGCGGCACCTCATCGTGATCAAAGAGCATTGCGAGCATGGTGATTGGTTGACGTCGCTGGAGCGCATTGGCGTTCATCCGCGAACGGCTCAGCGGATGATGCAAGCCGCAGTTAAATTTTTATCGTCCCCTGGCAGCCGCAAACTGCTGGAAGCCACCACCCATAAAACAAAGCTCTTGGAGTTGATGACGCTCGACGACGATGAGCTGGAGCAGCTCGGCGAAGGCGGCACCGTTGGTGATATCGAGTTAGACGAGCTGGAGCGCATGACGTGCAGCGAGCTTAAAAAGAAAATCCGCGAACTGCGCGCCGATAAAGAAGCACTCAGCAAACACGACGCCGCCCAGGCTGAGGAGCTGCGCAAACTCAAAATCGAAACAGGTCGCGCTGTGAGCCGCGATGATGAAATTGTCGAGCTGCGCGCAACCGCCAGCCAACCCGCCGACGAAGCCGAAAGCTTGATACGCACAACCCTGGTGGATGTTTTCCAGCGAGTCCTTCAACACGGCACCGTGAATGAAGATTCACCGCTAACAGACAACAGCCAGTACGCCTGGCTGGAAAACCGGCTCGACCTTCTCGACGAAGCCGTGCTGTACCTGCGCGGCGTTATCGGTATCGAGCGCACCGTGCCGGATGTGCCCGAATGGGCGAACCCTGAGTTCGACGCGGAGCCGGACACCGCGACCTCTCAATAACAACCACGAGTCGGGCCATGAATCCAGCACTCATTGAGCGCCTGCTCGCCGTTGCGAGGAATGCAGAGGCAGCAGGCCACGGACGCAAACGCGCGGTGTATGAAGCGGCCGCGCAGGACTTGGGTATGAGCGTAGCCACGCTCCACCGAAGACTTAAAGAGGTGACCATGACCAAACCGAGAAAGCGGCGGGACGATGCCGGAACAACCGCGCTCACCTTAGAGGAGGCGCGCATCATCAGCGGCTATTTGATGGAAAGCTGCCGGGCCAACGGCAAGCGCTTGGCCAGTATTGAAAACGCCCTGGAGGTGCTGCGCAGCAATAACATGGTGCGCGCCGAGCGTGTGGATGCATCCACCGGCGAAGTGCTGCCGCTCAGCGTGAGCGCGGTTAGCCGGGGGCTGACGCGCCATGGCCTGCACCCAGACCAGCTCAATCAGCCATCGCCCAAAGTGCAGATGTCCAGCCGCCACCCCAACCACGTTTGGCAAATCGACCCCAGCCTGTGCGTGCTGTACTACCTGCCCAAAAAGCACGGCGACGGCCTGCAGGTGATGAGCGAGAAAGAATTCTACAAAAACAAGCCGGCCAACATTCGCAGAATCGAGAAGGAGCGCGTTTGGCGCTATGTGATCACCGACCACACCAGCGGCGTGATTTACGTGCACTACGTACTGGGAGCCGAGACCGGACAAAACCTGACCGAGGCATTCATTAACGCCACCCAGCGACGCCACCCCAAAGACCCGTTTAATGGCGTACCACTGATGGTGATGGTTGACCCCGGCAGCGCCAACACGGGCGCGGTGTTTAAAAATCTATGCCGCGCGTTGAATGTGGATCTGCAGGTTAACCGCCCTGGTCAGCCCTGGGGTAAGGGGCAAGTTGAACAGGCAAACGATACGGTAGAGCGCGATTTTGAGCACCGCTTGAAATTTTTGCCGAACGCGCCCCAGACCCTTGACGAAATCAACACGCTCGCCTGGGCCTGGATGCGCGCATTCAACTCCAGCCGCACGCACACGCGAACCCAGCGCACCCGGTACGACGTGTGGCTGACCATTACCCAAGAGCAGTTGCGTCTGGCACCGCCGCCGGAAGTGATGCGTGAGCTGGCGTACAGCGCAACACAAACGCGCAAGGTTACACCACAGCTGACCATCAAATTCGGCGGGCACGAGTACAGCGTCAGCCACGTTCCAGATGTTGTGGTGGGCGCAACGGTAGACGTATGCCGAAACCCCTGGCGTGAAGACGGCAGCGCCCAGGTAATGACCACGAACAGCGAGGGCCGCGAAGTTGCCCATGTAATTGAACCCATAGAGCGGGACGAGTACGGCTTTAGCCGCGATGCCGTTGAAATTGGCTCTGGCTACCGCGCCCACCAGGACACCCGCAGTGATACCGAGCGTAAAGCCATTGAGCGTTTGGTTACACAAACAGAAACCGACACCGACGCCGAGAAAGCGCGCCGGAAAAAGGCGGTACCTTTTGGCGGCAACGTGGACAGCATGAAGCCCATCAACGATACGCCGCTTGCGGACTACATTCCCAAGCGCGGTACCGAGTCAGAAATCACCGGCCCGGCTGTAGAAATCAAGCCCCTCAGCCACGTGGAAGCGGCCAAGATTTTATCC
>DAHVRW010000174.1 GCA_027322215.1 Marinimicrobium sp. | reverse complement strand
CAGCCTATCGGTGGTATTCGGGGGCCTATACGCACTGGGTAATCTGTTATTGCCCAGTACCACCGCCCCCGCGCCCTATCTGGCGGACTACGCCAGCCACAGCCCCTGGCTCACGCCGATCTTTCGCGGTTTTTCCGAGTTTACCAATGCGCTGATCATGTTGGTTATGGCGTTGGGATTGGCTCGTTTTCTCACGGGCCCTGTGCGATGGATTGTGGTTGGCGCCCTGGCGTTGCTTTGGCTGACGGTAACCACTCTTGCCAGCGCAGAGCCTCTGGTTGAGTTCTATAACTCCGTTGTGCGCGGGCTAATGGTGTGCGCTATGGTGCTGCTGATCCGTCAGCGCCGCGCCGGTGTCGCCCTCGTACTGGCGACCTTCTCGATCGCTTTGGAACAATTGGGAATCGTCAATGCGCTGTATCCCTACGCGTGGTTACACGCTTTTATGGCTACCGTTACAATCGCTATGGTGAGCTACGGGTTATTGGTACACTGGGGCGGGTATACGCAATCGATGCGTTCCGACCCATGTTCGGATCATCAGGGAAACATTGAGTCATGGACCAAAAACTAGAACAACGATTTTTTCTCGGCATACTGATGCTCGCCACGATTGGCTTCTTCTGGCTGATTATGCCGTTTTTCGCGCCGCTCTTCTGGTCGGTGGCGATCGCCATTATCTTTCGTCCCATGTATGTTCGGTTGAGCAACAAGTTTCCCGCCTGGCCCAATGTCAATGCGCTCGCGACGCTTTTGGTCTGTGTCGTGATAGTGATTCTGCCCGCGATTTTTTTAGTCGTGTCCATTGGTGCTCAAGGCTTGGATTTGTATCAGCGCATCGACTCCGGCGAGATCGACCTCCAGCAACAGCTGGATCGGCTGCAAGATAAAATGCCCGCGGTACAGGGCTGGATGGAGCGCCACGACTTGAGCATGGAGAACCTACCAGAAAAAGCCACCGCCGCCGCCTTGGCTGGCGGTCAGGTTATCGCGCAGAGCACCCTGAACATCGGCCAGAATATTTTCCGGTTTATGATTGCCATGGGCATTATGTTGTATGTGACGTTTTTTCTGATCCGGGACGGACAAAAATTGGTGAGTCTGCTGACCCGTGCCCTGCCCTTGAGTAAAAACCGGGCCACCTTGTTATTCACCAAGTTTGTGGAAGTGACCCGTGCTACCGTGAAAGGCAATATCATTATTGCCATCGTCGAAGGCGCACTCGGGGGATTTATCTTCTGGGTTCTGGGTATTCCGGGTGCACTATTATGGGGGGTTGTAATGGCGATTTTGTCGCTGATTCCCATCATCGGACCGGGCTTAATCTGGGTGCCGGTGGCGTTTTATATGCTGGTCACCGGCAGTTACGTTTCCGCTATTGTACTTATCGCGTTCGGGTCGATTGTTATCGGATTGGTGGATAACTTTCTGCGACCGATTTTGGTGGGCCGCGACACCAAACTGCCCGACTACTTAGTGCTCCTATCAACACTCGGCGGGCTGACGTTTTTCGGTTTTAACGGCTTCGTGATCGGGCCTGTGATCGCGGCCTTATTTACCGTGGTGTGGGGTATTTTTATCCGGGAGTTCAAGCACGAGGTGGTACCTTCGGTTAAGACCGTGGCGTCCAGCGAGTAACCAGCGCTCGGGCCGCTGTCTCCCCTTTGGGTTGCGGTCCTACCCAACCCAAACAGATCGGCACAACCCAAACAGATCGGCGGTTTTTCAATCAGCCCTTGGGCCGCACAGAGTGGATGTTATTCAGATAATGGAATAAAACGCCGGCACCGCGTTAGTCGTCCATGACATTCACTTCATTGCGTAGTCGGGCGATCAAGACCGGTTCGCCCCGATCTACTCCGCCACTACCGGGGTCCACTCGGTGTGCCACCACGGCGGGCAGCAAAGTCTGAATATCCTCGGCAATTACATAATTGCGCGCGTGCATATAGGCCCATGTTTTGGACGCTCGCAGCAGCGCCAGCGCGCCTCTTGGCGACAAGCCGCAATTGAAGTCCGGTGCACTGCGGGTGTAATGCACGAGGCGCTGCAAGTAATTCAACACACTGTCCGAGGTCTTCACCGCTTGCGCCGCCGCTTTGATCTCCAGCAACTGTTCTGGCCCCAGGCACGCGCGCAGTTTCGGGAGTTTCTTACGAGCGTCGCCACCGAGCAGCAACTGGCGCTCGGCCTTGGCGTCTGGGTAACCCAGGCTGATGCGCATGAGAAACCGATCCAACTGGGATTCAGGCAGCGGAAACGTGCCCATTTGTGAAAGCGGGTTTTGTGTGGCAATGACGAAAAAGAGCTCGGGCAGTGGCCGGGCCTCCCCTTCAATGGTCACCTGCCCTTCTTCCATCGCCTCCAGTAACGCGCTTTGGGTTTTGGGCGTGGTGCGGTTGATTTCATCCGCCAGCAGCACTTGGGTGAAAACGGGGCCGGGGTGAAACTCAAATTGATTCTTACTTTGGTCGTACACCGGTACGCCGAGAATATCGGCCGGGAGCATATCGCTGGTAAATTGGACCCGTTGGTAACTTAGCCCAAGCACATGCGCCAGAGCATGGGCCAAGGTGGTTTTGCCCATGCCAGGCAAGTCTTCAATCAGCAGGTGACCATCGCTGAGGATACACGCCAGAGCCAGTTTGATTTTATCGTCTTTGCCAAGCAAAACCCGGCTGACTTCGTCCACGATGGACTGTATAGACTCCCGCAACACTGCTGCTCCCGACTATTTGACCCGTTTGCTAGAGACGGCTAAGACCCCGCTGCAGGTCTTGTTGAATATCGTTTACGTCTTCCAGGCCCACCGCCAGCCGGATCAGATTATCGGTAATACCGGCCTCGTGTCGCTGCTCCGGGCTCAGCCGGCCATGAGTGGTGGTGGCCGGGTGAACGATGGTGCTTTTGGCATCGCCCAGGTTGGCGGTAAGAGAAAGAATCTGCGTGCTGTCGATCACCTGCCATGCTTCACTTTGCCCGCCTTTAACGCGGAACGACAAGACGCCGCCAAACGCACGTTGCTGTTTGGCCGCCAACTCATGCCCCGGATGGGTTTCCAGTCCCGCATAGAATACTTTCTCTACCGCCGGTTGGTCATTCAACCATTGGGCCACTTCCAGTGCATTGCGCGAATGAGCTTCCATGCGCAGGCGTAGGGTTTCCAGGCCTTTTAAAAATACCCAGGCGTTGAAAGGGCTCATGCTCGGCCCGGCGCTGCGAATAAAGCCCAGAATCTCATCGGTCAGTGTTTTGTTTCCGGCCACCGCACCCCCGAGGCAGCGCCCCTTCCCGTCGATGTATTTAGTGGCGGAGTGTACGACCAGGTCCGCGCCGAGGGTCAAAGGACGCTGCAGGGCCGGAGTACAAAAACAGTTATCTACAACGAGTAGGCAATCGTGGGCGTGACTGAGTGTGGCCAGGCGCTGTATATCCACTATTTCACACAGCGGATTGGAAGGTGTTTCTACAAACACCAACCGGGTATTGAGCTGAAACGCCGCTTCCCAAGCGTCGTAATCAGTGGGTGCAACAAAGGTAACCGCCACGCCAAATTTTTGCAGATATTTGCTCAGCAACATGGTGGTGGTGCCGAAAACACTGCGCGAGCACAGCACATGGTCGCCCACCTGTAGCAGCGCCATGCACGTACTCAAGATTGCGGCCATGCCGGACGATGTGGCGATGGCCGATTCGGCCTCTTCCATCGCGGCCAGGCGCTCTTCAAACGCCCGTACTGTGGGATTGCTGTAACGGGAATATACGTTGCCCGGCTGTTCCCCGGAAAAACGCGCGGCGGCCTCCTTTGAGTCGCGAAACACATAGCTGGAGGTCAGAAACAGCGCTTCGCTGTGTTCGCCTTCAACGGTAGTGCATGTACCGGCGCGCACGGCCAGCGTATCCATGCCCGCACCTGTCAATGGCTGCTCCGGTTTTGTCATGATTTTGTTCTGCCTTAGTGGTTTTCCACGGTCTCGTTATGA
>DAHVRW010000173.1 GCA_027322215.1 Marinimicrobium sp. | reverse complement strand
TTTGCGTTGTTTGTGATTGCGAGCGGCCTCGCGTTTTTGGAAACCTCAGCCAATCCGCTGATCGTGGCCATGGGCAACCCGGCTACCGCCGAGCGCCGGCTCAATCTGGCGCAGTCGTTTAACCCTTTGGGCGTAATCTCGGGGGTGTTGATTGGCAAGATCTTCATTCTGTCCGGTGTCGAGCCAACAGCGGCTGAATTGGCGGCCATGAATGCTGCCGAGCTGCAAGCGTTTCATACCTCGGAAGCGCGGGCAGTGCAGGGGCCTTATTTGGTATTGGCGGGTGTGGTGCTGATCTGGGCATTGATGGTGTGGCTGACCAGGTTTCCCGCTGTGGCCACCGAAAAGGTGGATGTGGGTGAAGTCAGTGATTACCGTTTCCTGCTACGCAACCGCTATTTCATGTTTGGTGTGGCCACACAGTTTTTTTATGTGGGTGCGCAGGTGTGTGTCTGGAGCTACATGATTCGCTACGGCCAGGCAGCGCTGCCGGGGACCGGGGAGAAAGCCTTGGCGACCATTTTGGTGTGGTCGACGGTAGGGTTTATGGTCGGTCGTTTTGTGGCTACCGTGCTGATGAGCCGCTTCCGTCCCGCAGCAATTATGTTGCTCTACGCCAGTATTAATGTGGTGCTGTGTGCTGTGGCCATTATCTCCCCAAACCTGTTAGGCATGCTGGCCCTGGCCTCTACCAGTTTCTTTATGTCGTTAATGTTTCCGACGATCTTTGCGTTGAGTTTGCGAGGTCTGGGGGAGCAGTCCAAGGCGGGATCATCGCTGTTAATTATGGCTATCGTTGGTGGGGCGGCCCTGCCGCTGGTGATGGGTGGGGTGTCTGATTTGGCCTCTATCAACATAGCGATTGTGGTGCCCCTGATAAGCTTTTTGGTGATCGCGACTTATGCGCGCATTAGTTTGAGCCGCTCGCTGTCGGCTATCGAAGCAACTGAAGCTCTTACCTCACCAACGACCCGCCGATGGTGAAAGGGTGGAGCGCTACCGCAGCTTAGGAACGGATACAGTGGACATTATTGACGCCCATCAGCATTGCTGGGAATTGGAGCGGCCTGAATGCGAATGGCCGACACCGGAGTTGGAAGCCATTTATCGGGATTTTGGTATGCCGGAGCTGGAAGCCCAGGCTCAGCCTTTGGGGGTAATCGGTTCTGTCTTGGTGCAATCACAGCCTAGCGATGAGGACACCGACTACCTCCTGACAATTGCCGATGAGCACGAGTTTGTACGCGCGGTGGTAGGTTGGGTTGATCTGAAAGCGCCGCAGGCGCCGAAGCGCATCCGCCAACTGGCGCGTCACCCAAAGTTGCGAGGGTTGCGTCCCATGTTGCAGGGTTTAGCGCACGATGACTGGATTGACGACCCAGCGCTGGCACCGGCCATTGAGGCGATGATCGAAAATGAGTTGAGCTTCGATGCCTTGGTTTACCCGCGCCATCTGCCATTTCTGCGGCGCTTTGCCCAGCGTTTTCCGAAACTGACGATCATTATTGATCACGGCGCAAAGCCGCCCATTGCCGAAGGCACTTGGCAGCCCTGGCAGCAGGAGATGGCGGCCATCGCTGCACTGGAGAACATTTACTGTAAACTCTCTGGGCTGGTAACCGAGGCGGCGCCGGACCACGGACTGCTGGAACTGAAACCCTGGGTGGAGCAACTGCTGTTGCTATTTGGCCCCTCGCGTTTGTTGTGGGGCAGCGATTGGCCAGTAGTCAACTTAGAGGGTGGTTACCGACGCTGGCTGCGCTTGAGCGAAGCTCTATTGGCGTCGCTTAGCGAACCGCAACGGGCTGATGTGATGGCTGGCTCCGCCCGGCGGGCGTACCGAATACGCGTTTGACACAAACTTTTTCCACGATAATAAAGAAGAGATAAATGTTATGGCCACAGGTAAGCAAAAATTGGCAGCGGCGGACGGTTCGGAAGACGATGGACGCAAATACCGGGCGCCCGCACTGGAAAAAGGGCTGGATGTTCTGGAGCTTTTGGCCTCGCACGGAGGCCCTTTGACCACCTCGCAAATGGCGACCCTTTTGGGGCGATCGGTCAGCGAGCTGTTTCGCATGGTTCTGGCGCTGGAGTACCGCGGTTATATTGCTCTGGCCGAGGGGCGCGAGGGCTACGAGCTGACCAACAAGCTCTTTGCTTTGGGAATGGCGCAGACGGCTAATCGTACCCTGCTCGATGCGGCGTTACCGATAATGAACGATCTGAGCCGCGCCATTGGGCAATCGTGCCACCTGGCGGTGCTTTCGGGGGACCAGGTGGTGGTTGTGGCTCGGATTGAGAGCCCACGCGATCTGGGTTTTTCGGTGCGGGTGGGCTATCGTCGTCCCATGATGGAGGTCGCCTCGGGCGCGGTTTTGTTTGGTCATCAATCGGAGGCGGAGCAAGAGTTGTGGCGCGAGCGTTTGTCAGCTGATCAGGATCCGGAACGGTTGGCGAGCTTTGTCGCTAAGGCTCAGGCAGCGGCGCGTGACGGCCTTTTGCGCAGCCCCAGTAATTTTGTCGATGGCGTGACCGACTTGTGCGTTCCTGTGCTGGGGGCGCAAGGTGCGGTAGCGACGTTGAACGTTCCCTTCATTATTTCTAACCCGTTGCCCGCCAGTGTCGACGATGTGGTTGAAAGGTTGCGTGACGCCTCGGCCCGGATCGCAGAGCAACTCAACGGAGATTAATCCCAGGGCGTTCTGATTACGTGACCACTACAGTCTGCTGCCCCGGGGCTGATACAGCGCTCGGGGCTCGCCCTTGCCCGGGTGTCCGGTGTGGCGCCTTGCTTTAACTCTCACCTCGCCCCAGGCATCTTTGCCTTTGGCGCCGTCGCCTCAGGTGCCTTCGCCTCCGGTACCACTCGGGGCCGGGTGTTTTAACCGTAAACGCTTAAAATGCTCCAAAACAGGGTGCCAGAAAGGGTGTCAGAAATAGAAATGGGCTTAACCGAGAATCGGCGAAATTAACGATCCTGCCTCATGTAAAAAAGCCTCTATGTAAAAGTCAAAGCAGTTGACATAGTGCAAAAAGTTTATTTTACTGGCAATTGCATTTTTAAACATAAAAATAAGTTTTCTGGAGCGGTCTGTGGCAAGGGAACAAAATCATCAGCTCAAACGGCAGTTGGGGCAATGCGGTGTTTACACCACTTTGTTGGGCTTTGGTGCGGCGCCGATAGGCAACTTGTACCGTCCGGTGCATGACGCCATCGCCACCCAGGCGGTCCACTGCGCACTGGGAGCCAGGCTGAACTACTTCGATACAGCGCCCCATTATGGCTTTGGTTTGAGCGAATCCCGGTTGGGCTCCGCCTTGCAAGAGCTTCACGCTGAGCCGGTGTTGTCGACCAAGGTCGGCCGCGTCCTTCAGCCATTGGCTGAGCCTTGCGAACAGACGGTCCGCCACGGCTTTGCCGACACCCCCCACTTAGAACCCAAGTTCGACTATAGCTACGACGGCGTGATGCGCTCCTTTGAAGACAGCCTCGTACGCCTGGGACGTCAGCAGGTGGATATTTTGCTGGCCCATGATCTGGGAGAGCGTACCCACGGCGATCAGCACCCACGCCATTGGCGCGATTTTATGGAAGGCGGCTTCAAGGCCATGGTCGAGTTGCGCGACGCGGGACTGGTCGCCGCCCTTGGCTTGGGCGCTAACGAATGGGAGGTGTGTACTCAGGCGCTGCAATACAGTGACTTCGACGGCTTTTTGTTGGCTGGACGATACACCTTGTTGGAGCAAAGCGCCGTGGAATCCTTTTTGCCCATGTGCGCTGAACGCGGCGTATCGGTAATTCTGGGGGGGCCGTTTAACACGGGGATTCTGGCATCCGGTGTAAGCGGCGCTGGGCCCCATTATTACGACTACCAGCCAGCGCCCGAAAACATTGTGCGTCGCGTGGCCCGTATCGAAGCCATCTGCAAAGAGCTTGGCGTGCCCCTGGCCGCGGCGGCGTTGCAATTTTCAGCGGCTCATCCACAGGTGTGCTCGGTGTTGGCTGGGCTGGCCACACCCCAGGAAGTGGCACAAGCGGTGGAGTTAATCAATTGGGCCTTGCCCGAGGAGTTGTGGCGCGAGCTGCG
>DAHVRW010000172.1 GCA_027322215.1 Marinimicrobium sp. | reverse complement strand
CCTGTAAGCAAGTACCGCCCGGTGCGAATCGTGAAGATTCGCAATATACGAAGTCAGGTTTATTGTAAATTTTCGCTTGTCTACGGTTCTTCTTATTTCCCCGAAAGTTTCGCTTTTGCACGGCGGAGAGCGGGACAGGCCTTCCCGGACTGTGCGCCGACAGGATGTCGGTGCCAAGCCCCCAGGGATGGGTTCACAGCGTGTCCGGGAAGGCCTGTCCCGCTCGGAGCGCTCGATTAGAGCTCCAAACGTTCTCTAACTTTAGCTGATGGCTTAAGGCTACCGTTCGCTCGCCGTACTCGATCAGAACTTCCATTCGTTTACGTTCAGTCACCCAACAAAACCAGTGCTCCCTGATTGATAAGCTGAGTCACCAAATCATCCGGGTCTGATTGAGCCTGGAGAGCTTTCAGAACAGCGCCCTCAAATTCCCAATGGGCGCACAGGTGTTGTGCCAAAGGTAGCGGGCAGGGGTAGGCCAGGCCGTCGACAAACAGCAGGCTCTGTTCATCGTCCTGGGGGGAGTAGGCAAAGCGCGCGGCTGGGTGTCGTTCCAGAACCGCTTCATCGTTGTGCCAATCCTCCGGGCTGTAAACATAGTCGGGTTGGTATTCTAGCTCTGGATACTTTGGCTCGGTCATATAGCCACCAAACCAGCGCAACAAATTCTCGGGGGTAAGGTGGCGCTGTAGAATCTTTTGCAGTTGCGTGATTGCATTCGGATCAATGTAACCGGGGTTTGCGTGGAGCGTTAAATCCCCATCGCCATAACGGAGTGCGTCACTTAACGTGTCCGCAATCTCGGCACCGACTTCGCTTAAAATCTCACCATGACTGGGCGCGCGAAAGCCGATGGAATAGGTCAGACACTCGCCCTCGGCAATGCCCCAGTGGGCCACACCGGGAGGAATGTATAACAGGTCCCCCGGCTCCAGCAGCCACTCTTGTTCAGTTTCAAAATTGGTGAGAATTTTTAGGGGAGTATCGTCCCGGCAGGGGGTGCTGTCGTCACAGCGTTGGCCGATACGCCAGCGCCGCTTGCCCGGGCCTTGCAGTAAAAACACATCGTAGTAATCAAAGTGTGGGCCCACGCTGCCTTGATCGGGCGCGTAGCTGACCATGACGTCGTCCAGGCGCCAGTCGGGCAGGAAGCGAAAGCGCTGCAACAGGTCGCGCACTTCCGGTACCCATTGGTCTACAGCTTGGACCAGCAATGTCCAGTGCGAAGGGGGCAGCTCAGCGAACTGTTCTTCGGTGAACGGTCCGCGCCATAATTCCCACGGGTTTTTGCCGTGCTCGAAAACCAGACGCGATTCCGCCTCTTCTTCCAGTGCCAAGCCGGCCAGCTCATCGCCATCCAGAGGCGAGACAAAGTCGGCGAACGCACCGCGAACCAGCAGCGGCTTTTTTTGCCAGTAATCGCGCAGAAAATCTTGAACTGAGAGGTCGCCAAGATGGGTTAGGGGGGAAGACATAGGGACTCCGGGATTCTTTTAAATAGGGCTGGATTCCCGCCTGCGCGGGAATGACGGCGGTGCTGGCTTGTCGCTCAGAGTTCTATCTCGTCATCCTCGCGCAGGCGGGAATCCAGATTGAGATCCCGCCCAAGCTGATCCCCGTGTTTCGTCATCCCCGCGCAGGCGGGGATCCATCATGATGAGCGAGACCAGCTGGTCGACACCTGTCGTCATCGCCGCACTACCGGGGTAGACCCAACCGGCATTTCACCGCTTCGATGTTTTTGTGGTCATCCCCGCGCAGGCGGGGATCCATCCCCCAATGGTTGGAGCATTCAGATATTCTCAGCTTGCTCTTGGGCGTTGCCCACGTAGTTCGCGGGTGTCAATGCGCGTATGGCCTGTTTGGCTTCCTCGGGAATGTCCAGCCCGTCGACAAAGTCGTTCAGCACTTGCTGGTTGATGGTTTGCCCGCGGGTTAAATCTTTGAGTTTTTCGTAGGGTTCAGCCACCTGGTAGCGACGCATGATGGTTTGTATTGGCTCGGCCAGCACTTCCCAGGCGTTATCCAAATCCTCGGCCAGACGAGGGCGGTTGATTTCCAGTTTGTCGATGCCTTTTAGGGTAGATGTGTAGGCAATCTGGCTGTAGCCGAAACCCACACCCATATTGCGTAGGGCGGTGGAGTCGGTCAGGTCGCGCTGCCAGCGGGAGATGGGCAGTTTTTGGGCCAAATGGGTAAAGATCGCGTTGGCCAGCCCGAGGTTGCCTTCGGAATTTTCAAAGTCGATGGGGTTCACTTTGTGAGGCATGGTGGAAGAACCCACTTCGCCAGCTACGGTTTTTTGCTTGAAATAGCCAAGCGAAATATAACCCCAGACATCCCGGTCAAAGTCGATCAGGATGGTGTTAAAGCGAACCAGCGCGTCGAACAGCTCGGCAATGTAATCGTGGGGTTCGATTTGCGTGGTGTAGGGGTTCCATACTAGCCCGAGGCTTTCCACGAACAGTTTGGCATTGGCGGCCCAGTCAATATTGGGGTAAGTGGCCAGGTGCGCGTTGTAGTTACCCACGGCGCCGTTGATTTTACCCAGCAGCTCTACCTGTTCGATCTGTGCCAGTTGACGGCGCAAACGCGCCACCACGTTGGCCATTTCTTTACCGACCGTGGTTGGCGAGGCGGTTTGGCCATGGGTGCGCGAGAGCATGGGGTCGGCGGCATAGTCGTGGCTCAGTTTGACCAGCGCGTCGATAATTTCCCGGCCCTGGGCCAGCATTTGCTCCCGTCCGGCCTTGAGCATAAGGGCGTGGGACAGGTTATTAATGTCTTCACTTGTGCAGGCGAAGTGCACGTATTCCAGTACCGCTTCCAGTTCGGGGTTGCCGGCGAATTGCTTTTTCAGGAAGTATTCCACGGCTTTAACGTCGTGGTTGGTGGTGCGCTCAATGTCTTTGATTTCCTGCGCTTGGGCTTCGCTGAAGTTCTCGACCAGGTCGTTGAGCTGGCGATGGGTTTGCGCACTGAACGGCGGAACTTCGGCAATGCCGTCGTGCTCGCTCAAGCGCTGCAGCCAGCGTACCTCCACCGTCACGCGGCAGTGAATCAGACCAAATTCGCTGAACACCGAGCGCAGTGAAGCGGTGTGGCGGCCGTATCGGCCATCAATAGGGGAAACGGCGTTAAGGGCGGAGAGCTGATCAAAACTGGAAGCGGCCATGGGGTTCTCTTGCTGTGGGTAATGTCGAGGTTGCTAGGTTGCTGAGGGTGCCTCCAAGTCGAGCACTCGGGGATTCAGCACGCTCAGAGCTTAAAAAAGGCGCTTATTGTACCGGATAATGGCTACCGGCGCAGATGCGCGAATCAGTGCAGGTGGTGGACGTTGTCACCTTTGGCCTGTTTGAGCAACTGCTCCACGTTGGCGGCCAGTTGCTTGCGGCGTAACAACAGGTGCCATCGGTTGCCGCCCAGCTGGCGCCACAGGGTGGCCGAGCGAACGCCCGCTAATAAAAGAGCGCGCACTTCGCTAGCAATTCGTGGCTGTTGCAGATACCCGGGGTCGCCGGCGACTTGTATGCGAAAAGGGAAGGTGCTCAGGGTTTCCTGATAAAGATCTCCCAAATTGCCCACAACGTTTTCATGGGTGGCGCCAAAGTGTTCCGCCTGACGGGCGGCCTGTTGCAGCCGTGAGCCGATAACTCCCAGCATGTCCTTGCGGCGACTGAGCTTTTTCTGCAAATGCAAAATCGCCATGGAATAGCGCAGAACCTCACGGATGCGTGCGGCGTCTGGCGTGTTATGGCCCGTCTCGCTGGAAAGGGTTTCGCGCAGCTGCTCCAGCCCTAATCGCAGGCTGGCAACGCTGCCGTAAATGGAGATCGTATCCGGCGGGTTGAGCGCGAATAAACTTTCAATACTGCAGCGGTAGGCCTCGCTCGGCACATTGCCGGTTTTGGCTAACTGCGCCACAAGGGCTGACGCCTGGAAGATGCCCGCCAGCGCCAGGGTGGTGTCTTGCCAAGAATTGCTCACAGTGGGTTCCGTTTCGTTTTCAATGTCAGGAAATACGTAATAACAATCGTTCAATGGACAAGAGACCGTGTCGCGTCACGCGGCGGTGCGGGTAGCCTGCTCAATCA
>DAHVRW010000171.1 GCA_027322215.1 Marinimicrobium sp. | reverse complement strand
TTTCGAGACATTGCTGATGAAAGAGTGATACACCCCATTTTGGACACACTCAAAATTCATTATGCTGATGACAACCCCATTAAAAACATCGTAGAGCATGATTGGCACAACGAGACCACACAACAGGTGGTCGATCGCCACAAGCCCCAGTTGATTTTAAAATTGTTTGGGGAAGAAGCATACCGTGACGTTTATCTGGAGGCGCCAACGAACAGCGAACAATAACTAATATCACCGACACCGAGCACGTTATTAAATTAAATGAGCTAAATCCCATGGAAGTCCAGCGTTGGCGACGGGTTCTTATTATTCTATTTATGCTTACTTATCTTTCAAAAGCCTTTGGCATGGCGTCGCGCCCACCTGAGGGTATGGGCGCGACTCGCAGCGTAGACTTGAGCGGTAACGTGTTTCAGTTCGCGATGCCCGAAGACTTCAGTCGTGATATGCCCGCTGATGATTTGGTCGAGCGGCTCGATATCTCGGATCCCAGTATCTTTTCAGATCCGGATAAAGGCACCCTAATTCGTCGCTGGTGGGATATCAAAGAACCGGGCTTCTTCGGCAAGAAGCTCGGTACGGTGATGATGAATATCAGTGTGCGGAAGGTGCCGGACAACACTCTGCGCTGGCTTAACTCGGAAGCCTACGATGCAACTGACCGCCTCAGCTTTATGCTGATGCTGACGGAGGACGCCCAATTAAAACATCCAAAAAACCAATATACCGTGGCACCATCTCCTGAACGTGACCCCTTTTCGTATTACGTACCGGATTTTGTCACGATGGTAGGAAATAAACTTCACCCCTCGTTTCGTGACGAAAGTTATGGCGGCCAGGTATGGACTCGTTATGGCGTATCTGCTCCTGAGTCGGTGCTTATTACGAACTATGCCCTGCCTGTCACGCTAAACCTGTTTTTGGAGGTCAGCTTTTACTACAGCAACAACCATAACGTCGTAGCCCGATACTTTAGAGAGACCGCCCGCAGCAAGATGCACCCCATACTGAGTACATTTCGAATTCTTTATGCTGATCACAACCCCATTAAAAATATCGTAGAACATGATTGGCATAGCGAGACCACGCAAGAGGTGGTCGATCGCCACAAGCCCCAGTTGATTTTAAAATTGTTTGGGGAAGAAGCGTACCGTGACGTTTACCTAGAAGCGCCAACGAGCAGCGAACGATAGCTAAAGTCACCGACACCCAGCACTTTATTACATTAAATGAGTTACGGATACGTTTTGGGTGAAATACTTCCTACCTGACCTATATCGCCCGCTTGTAACATAGCAGTCGTCCTCGAAAGGGCGGTGCTTCGTCCTTTGTGAACGGTACGTTGGTTTCGGTGAAATCAAAACCGCTCGACTGCAACAGCCGGCTGAACCGATTGCGGTAACCGCGTCCGGGGCAGGTTATGAGTACCTTGGCGTTGGCCGAGGCTAAACGGTTAACCAAGGCGGCAAGCATTTCGGCGTGATTCGGCTCGTAAAGAATATCGCTGCCGATAATCACATCAAACTGTCCGATATTCGGATCGAGGTCAGCAGGATCCCAAGACAAGTCGAGATAAGAAGGCGACGCAACCTTATTAAGAGCTGCGTTGTAATCGAGAAATGGCGCGCTTAACGGGTGGCGGTCGCTGGCGGTTACATCGGCGCCGCGCGATCGTAATACCAGGCTGGGCAGTCCGAGACCGCAACCGAGCTCGATAATACGCCGACCTTCCACATCAATACGTTTTACCGCTCTGGCTAGGGCTTTGCTTGCGGGCCACAACTGGCCAAACAAGCTCCAACTGGCCGAGCAAATACCCGCACGCTTCGCCTCACCGTATGGGTCAGCATATTGTTGAGTATCACTCAGCGCGCGGATTTTCCATTTTCGAGAGCCGATACGGACGTTCAGCTTTCGGGTGGCATACCCTGACATAACAACACCTCCAATCAGATTGGACCTGCTGTATCAAGAATCGATATGCGATGGGTCATTGCCTCTATGATACTGTTTTTATTGAAATTTTTCCACGTCGCGGAATTCTCCCTAAAAGTGCACAGCTTCGGGCACCGCTAAAACTGATAGAGCCCCACCGGTGGAATCATAATCTCGCCGGATTCGCTGTCATAGGTCATGCGGTAGAGGTTTTTCAGCGGCTGAAGGTCAATTTTAACGGTATTGGTTGCCAGCGTTGCGTCGCAGGTGTCTTCGATTTCGTGGGTTAGCCGGGCCTGGATTTGCAGGGGCCAGCTTTCCATAAATGGTGGCGCTACGTGCAGGTCAAACCGGTCTTCAGCACAGCCGCCGTTGTGCT
Source organism: Marinimicrobium sp. (assembly GCA_027322215.1). GTDB lineage: Bacteria > Pseudomonadota > Gammaproteobacteria > Pseudomonadales > Cellvibrionaceae > JAVDDU01. Next base: position 1,820 of record DAHVRW010000171.1, on the reverse strand, counting down.
GTAGTGTCAGCGTAGCGACATTTTGGGATATCTCGCTATCAATTACGGTGAGGCTGGTTGATGCTTCCGGTAGCTGCTCAACGGCGTCATGCACGATAACCGGCTGGGTGGCGGTGCTGGGTTTGTCTTCCAGTGCACCGCAGCTATCGTTAAACGAGACTTTGGCGTACTCAAGCCATGCAAAACAGCTATTGCTGAATGTTTGGTAGCGGTGCTGCCCATCCTTTTCGCTCAAGGCACATACGGGATCATAAACTGTCGGACAGGCATAATTGTCCGTTCTTGAGCTGTATGTCCCGCGGTCGCTTTCCGAGGAGTTGCTATTACCGCCGCAGGCGACGAGTGCGAGTACGCCGATAAGGGGCATCACTACGCGGCGTAGTGGTTGTCTGTTCATGATGACCTCACGATGTTCTTTTACTCGAATACTAACAGTCAGGGGCAGACTGAGGTGTTATGTAAGTGTAAAGTCGCCGGTCTGGTCGATGGCTTGAGAATGCCGTTGTACGGTTGTTGTTTTAACTTTTTACAGGAATTACCGAGCCAAAAAAACCCGCGTTTTACGGCGGGCTTGTTCCGGTTAGTCGTCCAGTTTGGGGGTTTCCCAATCCCGCCAGCCGTCCAGCGTGCCCTGAGCGTTGGCATGGGGAGTGATCGCCCCTTGGGCTTCACCGTTGCCGAGCAAGTGTGCGCGCAACTGCTCGCGCACCAATTGCTCATGCTCGGCCTTTAAGGCGCAGTGGGCGGCATCCTCGACGTCGGAGTCGTATACAAGATTATCGTCGGCCCCAAAAGCTGAATAGACCTCAGCGATAGCCAGCGCCGAGGTATGGCCGGCGACGGGTGCCAGCCATTCAATATGTGGGTTTTCCAGTAGCAACAGCGGGCGCGGCGCCACCAACGCCCCCACCATATGCTGATCCAGCGGCAGGCGATCAATGGTTTCGGTAAAGGGCTCAAATACCCAGCTCAACCAGGGCTGTTCACCATAGGCGCTGATGGGTGACTGGCCGCCTTCGTCCGCGGCACTGCGCATTAACGCAACACCGCCCGTGCCAGCCTCCACCGGAATGGTCACCGCAATGCGCTGATCAAAAGCGCCGATCGCCAGTGCGCCTTTGCCATAGCGTGAGCAACCGGTCACGCCCAGCGCTGCCGGATCAATGACGCTGTTTTCAATCCCCTCGAGCGCGTCAATTAAACGGCTGGCCCCCCAGGCCCAGGCCATCAGTGCACCGGCGGAATGGTCGCTGCCGTACAGCTCGTAGAACAAACCCTGCCCCTGGGATTCGTGGCGGGGCTGTCCGAAGGGCTGCGCACCGATTTCGTCATTATTAAAATAGATGATGGCAATGCCTTCCTCCTTGAGCCGTTCGGCACCCAGAGTTAGACCACCAGCGCCCACGTTGATCATGGCAGGAAAGGGCCCTTCGCCCTCGGGTAAATCGACCGTGGCGTTGAAGGTAATCGACTCGCCCTCGTGCTCAACGGTCACGGTCAGAGTGTCCCCGTCCAGGCTGCCGCTAACCGATGCGGGCTTGGCCGGTTTGAAGCCGTATACGTAGCGCTCGGCTAAGCGATGCATTTCCTGACGGCGGCAGCGCCATTGATCTTTCTGGATCAGACGCTCGCCATCGAGGCCGGTAAAGGGATCGGGTAAATTGGTTAAGTTGGGCAGGTCGGCAAATTGCGGCAACGCGGCAACATCACAATCTGCGCCGGTATTTTCCGGGCTTGCCTGGCCCGGCTCAAAAGACAGGTCCACGGGTGGTTTCGCCGGGTCCTCTTCCACCTCGCGCAGCTCACCGTCAACCGAGTAC
>DAHVRW010000170.1 GCA_027322215.1 Marinimicrobium sp. | reverse complement strand
GGCGGTAAGCCCGCTGGCGTGCAGTTTATTGATGCACTGCAAATGATTTTGCGCCTAGTCAACATTGGCGATGCCAAGTCCCTGGCCTGCCACCCGGCCACTACCACACACCGGCAACTGAACCCAGAAGAACTCGCCGCCGCAGGCGTGCCGGAAGATCTGGTGCGTTTGAGTATTGGCATCGAGCATATCGATGACATTCTGGCGGATATTGATCAGGCTTTGGATAAGGTAGAGGTTTAACGGCCACCTGTCGGGTTTTCTCAGGGCGAAGAGCGCGGCAGGTATTTTTCGACCGCTATAGGTTTTTCAGCTTGGTGTTGATGAAAGCTGGAAGAGGGACGGTTGGATATGTTATTTGCGTTTTGATGTTTTTATGGGAGTGGACGTTGGGTTTGGCGATCTACCTCCGGGACACGCCGTATATACGGCCCCTGCGCGCTCCCGGCGCTCCGGGGCACTCCTCGCGTCCTTGCGAGTCGTCCGTGTAGGCTTGGATGCGGCATCCCTGCCGCATACAGTCCCGGAGGTAGCTCCCCAAACCCTTACGCTGCGCACTGTGCCAAATAAGCTGTAAAAAATAACTTAGTTTCCAAATCTTCCAGAATGGCACAGCGGAGAATGGGGCAGGCAGTCCCGGACCGTGTGCAGCAGGGATGCTGCACACGAGCCCCCACGGAGGGGTTCACGGCGTGTCCGGGACTGCCTGCCTCGTTCGCAGCATCTGAACAGGGCATTTTAAATAGCGTGGACCTCCGCCTTCGCGGAGGTGACGGAGTCGCAGCGGTGTTGGAGTAGATACGGAGGTGACGGAGCGGAGTTGGAAGCGGGCCGTCAGCTTAATGCTTCGCCAACTTACCCCAGGTTGAGCCAACTGCGGCGCGCGGGGATGACAGGCGGGTACGACGAATCATCAGCATCACTGGAACAATACTCAGTAAAACTAACGTCAGGGCGGGTAGGGCAGCACGTTGCCATTCGCCTTCACCGGTCAGCTCGTACACACGGACGGCCAGCGTATCCCAGCCGAAGGGGCGTAACATCAATGTCGCTGGTAGCTCCTTCATGGTGTCCACCAAGACCAACAAAAATGCGGTGAGAATCCCCGGCATGAGTAACGGCACATAGATGCGCCACAGTACCCGCAGTCGGTTCGTGCCCAGGCTTTGCGCTGCTTCCTGATAGCTCGGGCGGATGCGATCCAGACCGGCCTGGACCGGACCGATGGCAACGGAAAAAAACCGGATAGCATAGACCAGAATCACCGCCGCGAGACTGCCCACCAGCAATTGTCGGGGTGTGATACCAAGCGTGTCCAAGACCGGTATGAGCAATGTTCGGTCGATAAACGCAAACGCGATCATGATGCCCACGGCCAACACGGTACCTGGTAAGGCGTAACCCAAGCCGGCGACGCGCATGGCGTTACCTGTTTCGTGTCGGCCCAGTAAACGTTGGCCGTAAGCGATCAGCAGTGCCGCCACGGTGGTGACTAACGCGGCGGCGGCGCCCAGAATAAATGTGCTGCGAATTAGCGCCCAAAAGCGGGGGGTGAGTGCCGCGCTGCCTTCCGCCACAGCCCACAGAACTAACTGCACCACCGGAACCACAAAAGCGATGCAAAACACCGCCAGGCAATAGCCGCTCGCCAGCCAAGCTTGTCCGCCGGTGAGCCGAAAGCGCTGCTCATCCCGTTTCGGTTGATGGTGGAACCGACGGCCGCCCCGGCCTTTTTGTTCGGCGTATAAGGCTAAGGCGACGAACAATAACAATAAGGAGGCTAATTGTGCGGCGGCGGTTAAATTAAAGAAGCCGAGCCAGGCTTTATAGATGGCGGTGGTGAAGGTGTCATAGTTAAAGGCCGCAACACCGCCAAAATCGGCTAGAGTTTCCATCAACGCCAGCGAAACGCCCACCGCAATCGCTGGTCTGGCCATGGGCAGCGCTACGTACCAAAAGCTGCGCCAGGGGCCTTGTCCCAGCAGGCGCGCCGCATCGGTCATCCCCCGGCCTTGGACTATAAAAGCGCTGCGCGCCAGCATGTATACGTAGGGGTAAAGCACGCAGGTCATCACGAACACTACGCCCAGGGGACCGCGTACCGGCAGAAAAGGAGTATCGGCACCGAAGAGGTTGCGCCACAGACTTTGTATTGGGCCCGCATAGTCCATAAGGCCCAAAAATACGAAAGCGACTACATAGGTGGGAATAGCCAGAGGCAGCATCAGTGCCCAGTCCAGCCAGCGGCGCCCGGGAAATTCGCACACCGCCGTGAGCCAAGCCAGGCTCACCCCTAAAAGCAGGGTCCAGAAGCCGACCCCCAATACCAAAATGATAGTGTTACCCAGCAGGCGTGCCAGCTGGGTTTCAATCAAATGCTGCCAAAGCTCCGTTTGTGGGTCGGCCCAGCTGACAACGATCACACTGACCGGCAGTAGAACCAACACCACCATAACGATAATGGGCAGACGCCAAAGCCACGGCCCCCAAGGGGAGCGCGTGGCATTGTCGGTGGGTGACCATTCGCGGACGATGGTGCTCAAATCACTACCTTGACTCTGGCGTTAGCGATAACGGGCCCGATCCATCAAACGGATGGCGTCGCCCTGAAGTCGGCCCGCCATTTCTACGTTGATATTGTCGGCGCGGAATTCTCCCCAAGCGGCAACCTGTTCGGATACACCAACGTTCGGGTTGGCGGGATACTCCTGGTTGACCTCGGCAAACTGAAATTGCGCGTCTTCACTGGCCAGCCACTCCAGCAGCGCGCGGGCGCCGTCGGGGTTTTTGGCATGACGGGTAATGCCTCCGCCGGAGACGTTAATGTGTACGCCTCGGCCATCCTGGTTAGGCCAGAACAGAGCCAGAGGTGCGTCGGGGTTGTTGCGCTGCAGGCGACCAAAATAATAGGAGTTGACGATCGCTACATCACACTGACCGGCGATAATCGCTTCCATGGCGGCGGTGTCGTTAGCGAATGGGTCTGTCGCCAAGTTGGCCACCCAGCCGCGCACAATGTTCTCGGTCTCCTGTTCGCCCAAGGTATGGATCATGGTGGCGACCAACGATTGGTTGTACACTGACTTCGACGTCCGCAAGCACAACCGACCCTCCCACTGAGGCTCTACCAACGCTTCGTACGTGCTCAGCTCCGAGGGGTCCACCCGCTCGGTGGAATGAATCAGCGTGCGCGCTCGCACTGACAGGCCCGTCCAGTCGTTGTCCTCGGCGCGTATGTGCGCGGGAATCTGACGCTCAATGACTTCGGAGTTCAACGGCTGAAACAGCCCCTCCTCGGAAGCTTGCCACAGATTGCCTGCGTCGACCGTCAAAAGAATATCGGCAGGGCTGTTGCTGCCCTCGGCTTTCAAACGCTGGATCAAAGCGCCGGCATTATCGGTAATATATCGAATCTCGATGCCCGTCTCTTGTGTGTAACGATCGAAAAGCGGGCTGATCAGATGCTCGGCGCGGGCAGAGTACACGGTAATCGCATCGTCTGAAGAAGGTTGTTTACTGCAGCTTAACGTCAGTAGCGCGCTGGCCAGCAGGAGGACTGCACAGCCAAAGCGGTGGAGCAGGCGAGATGGGGTGAGCATGAATGTACACCTTAATTAGTGGCTGGTAGTAATTGGAATGAGGATGATAAAGATTCTTATTTACACATGCAAATAAATTTGGCCCATTGGCCTTGGGCGACGCATTCTTTGGTCGTACACTGCCCACAGGTCATGAGAATCTAGAAAGGAGAACCTGGCGTGAGAACGGTAAAAATTATATTGAAGGTATTGGCCGCCTTAGTGCTGTTGCTGGTGCTGGCCACCGTGGCCCTTGTGTTTCTTTTTGACCCCAACATGTTCCGGCCTCACTTGGAAAATGCCGCACGCGACCAGGGTATTGAACTGCGTATAGAGGGCAACCTGGGCTGGCAGCTTTGGCCAGCGCTGGGGGTGGAGGTCAACGGCATTCATGTGGCCGCTCTGGAAGCGCCTGACGACGCCATTGCCCGAGTGGGCAACGCCAGTTTGCGCCTGGCCATTCGGCCATTGTTAAGCGGAAATCTGGAAGTTCATCACGTGCTGGTGCAGGGCGCCGTACTGGATTTGCGAGTCGACGAAAATGGCCGCGGGAATTGGGAGGCGTTACTACCCGATGAGTCCGAGCCGACCGACGAGCCCGAAGCCGAGTCAGAGACCACT
>DAHVRW010000016.1 GCA_027322215.1 Marinimicrobium sp. | reverse complement strand
AGGACCTTGGTCCTCGAGTGGGCAGACATAAAAAAAGCCGAGCATTTGCTCGGCCTTCTTAAATATGGTGCCCAGGACCAGGCGCATGGATGCGCCAGGATGCTCGAGAGCGCATGGATGCGCGAAGAGCTAGAGGACCTTGGTCCTCGAGTGGGCAGACATAAAAAAAGCCGAGCATTTGCTCGGCCTTCTTAAATATGGTGCCCAGGAGAGGACTTGAACCTCCACGGCCTTGCGGCCACTAGCACCTGAAGCTAGCGTGTCTACCAATTTCACCACCTGGGCAGTGGCAGGTCGACAGTGAATGTCGAGGCCGCGCACTATAAATAGTGCTGACGGACTTGTCAACGGCTCGGGCGGGACTTTTGGGGCATTTTTGGCGCCAACCCCCGGCCCTGCATGGGTTTGTGCAGGCAATTACCCTATAATCCGTTCTGATCAATGATGAATGCAAGAAAATCTGTGCTGCCCGATCAGGCCGGCAGTACTCCAAATCCTAGTGACAGGTGTCCATTTTGAGTAAAAACAAGCACGTTAAGGCCGACCCTTTTGCCCAGCGCGAGGCAGAAAAGTACGACAATCCTATCCCCAGCCGAGAATACATTCTCAGCCTTTTGGACGCGGCCGATGGGCCGGTCACACACCCGGAGCTGTGTGAGCAGCTCAAACTGACCGATGAAGACAGCATTGAAGCACTGCGGCGGCGCCTTATCGCCATGGCGCGCGACGGGCAGCTGATCAGCAATCGCCGGGGCGCTTATGTGCGTTTGGATAAAATTGATGTGGTTCGGGGACGGGTTCAGGGCCATCGAGACGGCTACGGGTTTGTGATTCGCGCCGACGGCGGAGATGACATCTACCTACATAATCGCCAAATGCGGCGGGTGTTCGATGGCGACGAGGTGTTGGTCCGCAAAACCGGGGAAAACCATAGAGGTAAGGAAGAAGGCGCGATTGTTGAAGTGATAGCGCGAAACACCACGAGCTTGGCGGGACGCTTCATCAATGAAGAAGGCATTCAGTTCGTGCGCCCAGAAAATGCCCGGGTCACCCACGACATCATGATTCCTCCCGGCTCAGAAGGCGAGGCCAAGGCCGGACAAATTGTTGTGGCCGATATCGTTCGCCAGCCAGATAAGCATCGAATCCCCACCGGGCGGATTACCAAGGTTCTGGGCGACCATATGGCGCCCGGAATCGAAATCGATCTGGCGATCGAAGCCCATGGCATCCCCAACGTATGGCCAGACGATGTTATTGCCGAGGCAGAGCAGATTCCTCATGAGGTGCGCGACGCTGATCTGGAGGGCCGGGTTGATTTACGCGAGTTGCCGTTTCTCACCATCGACGGTGAGGACGCCCGGGATTTTGATGATGCGCTCTACGGCGAGCGCCGCAAAGGCGGCGGGTGGCGGTTGTTGGTGGCAATCGCCGACGTCTCCCACTATGTGCCTATAGACAGCGCGCTGGATAACGAAGCACGCCGGCGCGGTACCTCCGTGTATTTTCCCGATCACGTGGTGCCCATGCTGCCCGAATCCTTATCCAACGGGCTGTGCTCTCTGAACCCGAACGTGGATCGTTTGTGCCTGGTATGCGAGATGACGCTCAGCGCCGCCGGGAACGTCACCAGTTACAAGTTTTTTGAAGCGGTGATTCATTCCCAGGCGCGTCTGACGTACACCAAAGTGTGGGAAATCCTGCAGCACGACGGCGACAAATCGCATCCACTGCGCAAAGAGTTCAAGCACGTCGTGCCGCAACTGCACCATTTGTACGACATGTACAAAGTGTTGCGGCGCGCTCGGGAAGAGCGCGGAGCCATTGATTTTGAAACCGTTGAAACCCGCATTGAGTTCAATGAAAACCGCAAAATCGAGCGTATCGTGCCCGTCTACCGCAACGATGCCCATAAAATTATCGAAGAGTGCATGCTGTGCGCTAACGTAAGCGCGGCGAATTTCCTGACAAAACATCGTCTCGAGAGCCTATACCGGGTGCATCGCGGTCCGGCGGAAGAAAAGCTCGCCAATCTGCGTGAGTTTTTGGGCGAGCTTGGCCTGGGGCTGGGCGGTGGCGACGCCCCGACATCGGCAGACTTCCAGGCATTGATGCAAGTGGTGGAAGGTCGAGCTGACAGCCACATGATTCAAACCGTTATGTTGCGCAGTTTGCGCCAGGCGGTCTATCAGGTGGAAAATGAAGGGCACTTCGGTTTGAGTTTTGACGCCTACGCGCACTTCACCTCACCGATTCGACGTTACCCGGATTTGCTCGTGCACCGAGCGGTCCGTTCGATCATACGCAGCGATCAAGCCTCTGCCCAGGTGATCAAGGTTGACGGCGCCAAAACGTTTCCAAAACACAAGCTCTACCCCTATAGCACCGCCGATATGGTGGCCTTGGGCGAGCACTGCTCTTTGGCCGAGCGCCGTGCCGATGAGGCCACGCGCGATGTAGTCAGTTGGCTGAAGTGTGAATACCTGCAAGACCATGTGGGCTCGGTTTTCGATGGCGTGGTCAGCGGTGTTACCGGCTTTGGCTTATTTGTGGAGCTGAAAGATCTGTACGTGGATGGCCTGGTGCATATCACCGCGCTGCCTAAAGACTACTATCGGTTTGAGCCCGCCAAACATCGCCTCTTGGGCGAGCGCACCCGCAAAGTGTTCGGCCTCGGGGATGAGTTGAAGGTGCGGGTGGTCGGTGTCGATTTGGACAGTCGAAAAATCGACTTTGAAATGGAAGAGGTCACCTCTACGCGTCGGGGCAAAGGCAAGAGCAACGCCCGCATTGCAAAATCCGATAGCGCTGGCAGCGGAAATAAAGGGCGCAGCGGAGGCAGAGCGCGAGACGACAGCAAGACCCCGAGTAAAAAGGCCCCGAGTAAAAAAAGCGCCACGGCTAAAAACACTCCACAAAAAAATCAAACCCGCGGTAAACCCGAAGACCGGCGCAGCGATCAGGGTCGGCGCCGATCAGACGAGAGTCGCGCTACCGACAACACCGGTCGGTCCGGTAAAGGTTCAGGATCCTATGGCACTGAGAGTAAAAAGAAGGCTCAACACTCGGCGCAAACTGCAACAGTTCGACCGACGCAAAAAGCTCCGTCAGCTAAGAGTGAGTCTTTATTGGCGTCGGCGGCGTCTGGTTTCAAAAAAGCGTTGGCTAAATTTAAGAAAAAGGGATAGCTACTGGTTTGAAAACCTGAGCGTGGCCCGTAACGGCTCGGTGCACCGCACCGATGCCGAGGACTAGATTGTGAGCAAACCGGAAACCGTATACGGCCTGCACGCCGTACAGGCACTGCTGCAAAGTGCCCCCCAGCGCGTACGCCAACTTTATGTATTGCAAGGCAGGAACGACCCGCGCTTGCAGAAGATACTCTCGTTGGCCAAAGCGAACGACATTCACGCGCAGGACCGATCGCGAGCGCAGCTGGACACCATGGTGGATAACCAAAACCACCAAGGCGTGGCGGCGCTTTGCGAGGTGGGCGAAAGTCACGATGAGGCGTTTCTATTCACCTTAATCGATCGGCTGGATCAGCCTGCGTTGTTGTTGGTGCTCGATGGCGTGACCGATCCACATAACCTGGGTGCCTGTTTGCGTAGCGCCGAAGCCGCTGGCGTCAACGCGGTGATCGCGCCTAAAGACAAATCGGCCAGCTTAACGGCGGTGGCGCGCAAGGTGGCCAGCGGCGCCGCCGAAGTGCTGCCTTTTATCCCCGTAACCAATTTGGCGCGCACCCTTAAAAAACTGCAGCAAGCGGGCATCTGGTTGGTGGGTGCCGCAGGTGAAGCCGAGCAGACGGTCTATCAGACCGACCTCACCGGTCCCATAGCCTTAGTGATGGGCGCCGAGGGGCAAGGGTTGCGGCGTTTGACGCGGGAGACATGCGATTACCTGGTCAATATTCCCATGGCCGGCACCGTCAGCAGCCTGAATGTCTCAGTGGCCACAGGCGTGTGTTTGTTTGAAGCCGTGCGCCAACGCCAGAGCAGCAGCCCATAGCGCAAGGCCTACGGGCCCGATAGCGCTCCGGCCGGGGTATGTTGGCAAACGCCGGATGGCGGTTATACCATGCGCTACTTTTCAACGTGCCCAATTTAATCCGGCGCCCGGCGCGCCGGCCAACTTTACACTGGTAATGGATAGTCGAACCATGGCGAATTTTTCGGTAACTCAAACCCCTTTTGGCCAGCTGCCCGATGGGCGCGAAGTGACGCAGTTTGCACTGCGCAACCCTAAGGGGATGGAAGTGCGGATCATCAACTTCGGCGGCATCGTGACCCATCTTTGGGCGCCGGACCGAGACGGAAACATGGAAGATGTGGTCCTGGGTTTTGATGAGTTGGCGCCTTACCTTGGCGACTCGCCCTATCTGGGGGCGTTGATTGGTCGGGTGGGCAACCGCATCGCCAACGGCCGTTTTGAACTCGACGGTGAAACGTTCAGCCTGGAATGCAACGACGGTGCGAACCATTTGCACGGTGGCGCGGAAGGGTTTGATAAACGATTGTGGGACGCAACCCCATTCAATGATGCGCGCGGTGCCGGGGTGGAGTTGACCCTGGTGAGCCCCGATGGTGATCAGGGTTACCCAGGTCGCCTGCAGGTAAAAGTCACTTATACGCTGACGGATAACAACGAATTATTGACCGAGTACGAGGCCGAAACCGATCGCCCAACTCTGGTGAACCTCACTCAGCACAGTTATTTTAATCTCGTCGGTTCCGGCGACGTATTGAATCATCAGTTGTATCTAAACGCGGATGAGTACACCCCCGTGGGCGACGGTCTGATTCCTTTAGGGCATGTGGAATCGGTGCAAGGCACGCCCTTCGATTTCCAGCAGGCGCGCGCCATCGGCACACAGATCGATAGTGATCACATTCAGTTGCAGCGCGCCAATGGTGGCTACGACCATAACTACGTACTCGCCCGCGGTGAAAACGAAGGTCTGGTACTGGCCGCTCGCGCTTGGGACCCAGCATCCGGACGAACCCTGGAAGTGCTTACCGAGGAACCGGGCTTTCAGTTCTATTCGGGCAACTTTCTCGATGGCAGCCTCGAAGGTAAAGGTCGCCGGCTTGAGCGACACAGCGGTTTTTGCATCGAGCCGCAACACTTTCCTGACGCGCCTAACCAACCCGCGTTTGCCGATATCACGCTGCGTCCCGGTGAGCACTATCGCACCCGCATGAGCTTTCGCTTCACCACGCAATAATGCGGGTGGGCGAATGTGCTAAGATAAGCGCATTTTGTCCACCGTGAGGCCCAGCCATGCATTGCCCATTCTGCGCCGCTGAAGACACCAAGGTCGTCGACTCTCGTCTTGTAACTGAGGGTGACCAGGTGCGTCGGCGGCGACAGTGCCTCTCATGCAACGAACGATTCACCACATACGAAGTGGCTGAGCTGGTCATGCCTCGCATTATTAAACAGGACGGCACGCGGGAGCCCTTCGATGAGCGCAAGTTGCGTGCGGGGCTTTTGCGGGCGTTGGAAAAACGCCCCGTCAGTACTGAGGCTGTCGAGTCCGCGATCAGTCACATTAAGCACTCATTGCAAGCCACCGGCGAGCGCGAAGTGCCTTCGTTAACTGTGGGCGAGCGTGTGATGGAGCAATTGCAAAAGCTCGATGAAGTGGCTTATGTGCGTTTTGCATCCGTCTATCGACGCTTTAAAGATCTGACCGAATTTCGCCGGGAAATTGATCGGCTGGAACAGCAGCCCGAATCAAAGTCCGAACCAAAGCACTGAGCCGATGACCCACTCCCCCAGCGACAGCGCCTATATGGCCCACGCTCTGCGTCTTGCTGAACGAGGCCGCTACACCACCATGCCCAACCCCCAGGTGGGTTGCGTGCTGGTGCGGGAGAACCAGATCGTCGCCGAGGGATGGCACCATCGGGCGGGCGAGCCCCACGCGGAAGCGAACGCGTTGGCCCGCGCGGGCGATCGTGCCCGCGGTGCCACCGCCTACGTCACCCTTGAACCATGCAGCCATACCGGTCGTACCGGCCCCTGTAGCGATGCGCTCATCGCCGCTGGCGTGCGCCGGGTTGTTTACGGCATGGAAGACCCCAATATTCAGGTCGCCGGGCGCGGTTTGACCAAGCTACGCGCGGCAGGGGTTGAAGTCAGCGGACCACTGCTCGAAGAAGAGGCGCGGGCGTTGAATCCCGGTTTTATCAAGCGCATGGAGCATGGCCAGCCATTTGTACGCTGCAAGCTGGCCATGAGTTTGGATGGTCGCACCGCTATGGCCAGCGGCGAAAGCAAATGGGTTACGGGTCGCCGGGCCCGCGAGGATGTGCAGCGCCTGCGGGCGCGCAGTTGCGCCATTATCAGCGGCATCGACACGGTGCTGCTCGACCGGGCCGCATTGACCGTGCGCGCCGATGAATTGCAATTGGCCGACGCCGAAAGCATTGCCAGCCGACAGCCTCTGCGAGTTATTTTAGATTCGCGTTTGCGGCTGCCCCAGGATGCGCCTTTACTGGATCACCCCGGGCCGATATTGCTGGTACACGCTGGCGCTGAAGAGGCCGGGACCTGGCCAGCGCACGTGGAAACCCTGGCACTGCCGGGCCCCAATCAGCGCATCGACCTCCAAGCCTTGCTGACTGAGTTGGCCCGACGCGAATGCAACGAGGTGCTGGTGGAAGCCGGCGCTGTGCTGGCGGGGGCCTTCGTGGCCCGGGGATTGCTTGATGAACTGATTGTGTACATGGCGCCCAAGCTACTTGGCAGCAGCGCCCGACCTTTGTTTGATCTGCCATTGGAAAAAATGTCGGGGCACTTGCCTCTACATATTCAGGATGTTCGCGCCCTGGGGCAGGACTGGCGCATCACTGCACGTTTGGATCCCGAAGGCTAACGGACATCACACAAACGGCGGCCCCCGGCCTTACCGTGTAAACTTGGTCGCCGAATGGCCTGAAAGGGCCGAAGAGATAGGCGTGACCGTTGGTTCGGGTGTTGAACCCCCGGTGGTGAACGCCGTGTCTATTTATCATGTGGTCTTTAGACTTGAGACTTGTCAACTGACAGACAATTGGTGGAACCCCCATGTTTACAGGCATTATTGAAGCCGTTGGCACAGTGGTCCAGGTGCAGCCCCACGGCGGGGACCTGCGTTTGTGCATTGAAACGGGCGCACTGCCGCTGGACGATGTCGCGCTGGGCGACTCCATTGCCACCAATGGCGTGTGCCTGACTGTCACCGAGCTGACCGGCCGTGGTTACTGGGCGGATGTGTCGGCGGTAACGCTGCAGCACACCACCGTTGGCCAGTGGCAGCCTGGCTACGCCGTCAATCTCGAAAAAGCACTGACGCCGCGTACCCGGTTAGGAGGGCACATTGTCAGCGGCCACGTGGATGCCAAAGGCGAAGTGCTCAAGCGCTGGGGGGATGCCCGATCAGAACGTTTTCGCCTGCGCGCCCCCGCTGAGTTGGCCCATTACATATCGCGTAAGGGGTCCATAACCGTCGACGGCATTAGCCTCACGGTAAATCAGGTTGACGGCGCCGAGTTTGAGTTGAATATCGTGCCCCACACGTTAAAGTGCACCACCATGGACAGCTACCGACCGGGCACCGAGGTGAATCTGGAGGTGGACCTTTTGGCGCGTTACTTGGAAAGGCTGCTGTTGGGTGAGCGCGCCGCCGAGCCCGGCGCCGACTCGGGCATCAGCCTGGACTTTCTTACCCGGCATGGATTTAATCAGGCCTAGACGGGCTGCCTAGGCTGCCTATAAGTGCAGCGCCAGCACAGTTTCTCACGCAGGACATTTATGGAACTGAACACGATTGAAGAACTGATCGAAGATCTTCGTCAGGGCAAAATGGTTATTTTGATGGACGACGAGGATCGCGAAAACGAAGGCGACCTCATCATGGTCGCCGAACAGGTGCGCGCTGAGGACATCAACTTTATGACCACCCATGCCCGCGGCCTGGTGTGCCTGACGTTGACACCGGAGCGCTGCGCGCAGTTGGGCCTGCCGCTGATGGTGGCGGACAACAAAACCCGCTACTCAACCAACTTTACCGTATCCATTGAAGCGGCCGAGGGCGTTACCACAGGTATTTCCGCCGCGGACAGGGCGCGCACAGTGCGCGCGGCGGTGCATGCGAATGCCAAGCCGAGCGATATAGTACAGCCGGGACATATCTTCCCCATCATGGCCCAGCCCGGTGGTGTTATGAGCCGTGCCGGGCACACAGAGGCTGGATGCGACCTGGCACGATTGGCGGGTTTCGAGCCCGCTGCGGTGATTGTGGAAGTGATGAACCCCGACGGCTCAATGGCCCGCCGCCCTGATTTAGAAACCTTTGCCCAGCAGCACGGGTTAAAAATCGGCACCATTGCCGACCTGATTCACTACCGGTCCGTAAAAGAAAAAACCGTTGAGTGCATCAACCAGCGGCAGGTGGACACGCGTTATGGTGAATTCGAGCTGCGCACTTACCGGGATAAAGCCCGGGGCGATCTGCACTTTGTTTTCCTCAAAGGTGATGTTGTGCCGGAGGAACCGTTTTTAGTGCGTGTGCATGTGATGGATATCGCCCGGGATCTGCTCAGTATCAAGCGTCCCGATGAGGATCAGCGCCCATCCTGGAGCTACCAGGATGCCCTCAAACGGATCGCCACAGAAGGTTCAGGCGTACTGGTTATGATCTGTCACGATGAAAGTACCGAAGACGTTGAGGAAAGCATCGATTGGCTGCTCTCGGGCAAACAACCCGCGCCCAGCCCGGACCTGGTGCACAAACAGGTGGGCACTGGCTCGCAGATTCTGCGGGATTTGGGTGTGCGCAAAATGCGGTTAATGTCGATTCCGATGCGCTTTACGGCGCTGTCCGGCTTTGACCTGGAAATCGTCGAACATTTATCCCCGGTCGCCCCAAGTGAAGGCTGATCCGGTCGCCAATTAACCTATTACCCAGTAGAAACAACGAGAAAACCTTATGAGCCAGATAAAAGTGATTGAAGGAGATTTCTCCGCCTCCAAGGGCCGCTATGCGCTCTTGGTCAGCCGGTGGAACAGCTTTGTTGTGGAGAGCCTGAAGGCAGGCGCTCTGGATACTTTGCGCCGACAAGGTATCAGTGACGACCAAATCACCCTGTATTACGCCCCCGGCGCCTTTGAAATGCCCTTGGTGGCCCAGCGCATTGCCGCCAAAGGGGACGTGGACGCCATAATCGCTTTGGGTGCTGTCATTCGTGGCGGAACCCCTCATTTTGAATACGTGGCTGGCGAGTGCACCAAAGGTTTGTCCCAGGTTTCGCTCAATACTGGCGTGCCCGTCGCCTTCGGCGTGCTCACCGTGGACACCATCGAACAAGCCATTGAGCGCGCCGGCACGAAAGCGGGCAACAAAGGCGTCGAGGCGGCCAGCACTGCGCTGGAGATGGTTTCTCTGTTGGGTAAGCTTTGATGATGGATAAGCCCCCAGCCATGTCCCCGGCGGCGCGCCGCCGCGCGCGTCATTACGCTATGCAGGGCCTGTATCAGTGGCACATGGCGGGCGCCAACGTCAGCACTATTGAGGCCGAACTGCGCACCGACAACGACATGGCCAAAGTGGACGTGGCTTATTTTCATGACCTCTTGCACGGCGTGCCCAAGCACCTGAGCGAAGTGGAGGCCGTGTTCGCCCCTCACCTGCAAGGTCGCGGTGCCCATGAGCTGGACCCGGTCACCCAGGCGCTGTTGAGGCTGGGCAGCTATGAACTGAAATACCGCCTGGATGTGCCCTACAAAGTGGTGATTAATGAAGCGGTAGCACTGGCCAAAAAGTTCGGTGCGGCGGACAGCCACAAATTTGTTAACGGCGTTTTGGATCGGGTTGCCGACCGCGAGCGAGCGGTCGAAAAAAAAGCTAACCAGTAACCAGCTCAGACGGAACACCATGGGTGAATTCGAACTTATCCGCCGATTTTTTCGGCAGGCCCAGGCGGAGCATTCCGCCACCGGCGTGCTGTTGGGAATCGGCGATGACGCCGCGCTGCTGGATTTGCCGGCCGATCAGCAACTCGCGGTTAGCGTCGATACCCTGGTAAGCGGCGTACACTTTCCGGCCAAGGCCAATGCTGAAGATGTGGCTCAACGGGCGCTGCGGGTCAATCTCAGCGACCTGGCCGCTATGGGGGCCGAGCCGCTTTGGTTTACCCTTGCGCTGACCTTGCCTGAGGTGGACGAGGACTGGTTGCGGGATTTTAGCCGCGGCCTGTTTGCGGCGGCGCAACAATACGGTTGTACATTGGTCGGTGGAGACACGACCACCGGCCCACTGAGCATTACCTTGCAAGTGATGGGGTCAGTGGTCCGGGGGCAAGCGCTGCGGCGCGATGGTGCCGGCGTTGGCGACTATATTCTCGTAACCCATTATTTGGGTGATGGCGCGGCGGGGTTGGCCGCGGTCGAAGATCGCTTGAGTCTGGCGCCGCCTCACGATGATTATTTGCGTCAACGCTTTTATCGTCCAGAGCCGCGTCTGGCCGAAGCGCAGCACATCCGTGCTCTGGCCAGCGCCACCATCGATATCTCCGATGGGCTGGCGGCGGATTTGGGGCATATTTGTGCCGCCAGTGATTTGGCGGCCCAGGTGTATGTGGAAGATCTACCGCTGTCCCCAGCGCTGTTAGAGCTGGGGGACATCGACCAAGCACGACGCTGGGCCTTGAGCGGCGGCGACGATTACGAACTGTGCTTTACGGTTCCCGAGTCTCATATGGCCGAAGTGGGACTATTGATCGCCCGGGGCGAATTGCGCGCGACGGTTGTGGGTCACATGGTGACCGGCGTGGGCGTGCAGTGTTTGCTTCAGGGCGAAACCTTTGAACTTGACCAAACGGGCTATCATCATTTCCAAAGTTAACCCAACCTTCGCCGAGCTTCTGCGCAACCCGAACCACCTGTTTGCGTTTGGCTTTGGCAGCGGGCTGGCGCCCAAGGCGCCCGGTACGTTCGGCACCCTGGCCGCGATTCCCATCTACTGGTTAATCCAGGATCTGGCATTGCCCATCTACCTGCTTTGGCTGGTGGTCACCTTCGCTCTGGGGGTGTACTGGTGTGAGCGAAGCTCCAACGCACTTGGCGTACACGACCACGGCGGCATTGTGTGGGATGAAATGGTCGGCTATTGGCTGACCATGCTGCTCGCACCAGCGGGTTGGCTGTGGATGTTAGTCGGCTTCGTGTTGTTTCGGTTCTTTGATATTGTGAAACCCTGGCCCATCGGTTGGCTGGATCGGCGCGTCGGCGGCGGCATGGGCATAATGGTGGACGATGTTCTGGCGGGGCTGTACGCCTTGTTGGTGCTACAAGTTTTGGCGTTTTGGTGGCTGTAGCAAAAGCTGCGGCATCAAACACCGTGACCGGTTGTGACCGGATTCAATAAAGAGGTTATGTGTGGCCATCCGTTTTATCGAAGCTTCCAAATTGCCGACATCGTGGGGCATGTTCAAAATGCACGGCTTCGCCGATGATGAGACCGAGAAAGAGCATGTGGTGCTGACCATGGGCGATATCAGCGGCGATGAGCCACTGCTGGCCCGAGTACACTCCGAATGCTTAACCGGCGATGCGCTGTTCAGTCTGCGCTGTGATTGTGGGCCTCAGCTGCACGCCGCTATGCACAAAATCGCCCTGGAAGGCCGAGGCGTGCTCTTCTATCTGCGTCAGGAGGGTCGCGGTATCGGCTTGCTCAACAAAATCCGCGCCTACCATCTGCAGGATTGCGGCGCGGACACCGTGGAAGCCAACGAACGCCTGGGCTTTGGCGCGGACCTGCGGGATTACAACATTCTGAAACCCATGCTCGAACATTTGCAGATAAAATCCCTGCGCTTAATGACCAACAACCCCCGTAAAGTCAAAGCGCTGGAGGATTTGGGAGTGGTGGTGGCTGAGCGCATTGCGCTACAAACCGGCCGCAACCCCCACAATGCACGCTATCTGGAAACCAAGCGCGGCAAACTGGGCCACCTGCTCAATGAGCAGGACGAACTGGACCTACCCTGAGTTTTTTGCCTCGCACAATTGATTTATTGAAACCACAAGGATTCTCAATGACCACCAGAATCGCCATCGCTGGAGCCTCAGGCCGCATGGGCAAGGCTTTGATTGAAACCCTCTCGGCGCACACAGGCGCTCAGCTGACCGCCGCTATCGGCAACCCCGGCAGCAGTCTGCAAGGGGTTGATGTCGGAGAGTTGGCCGGAGTAGGCACCCTGGGCGTTACCTTGGGCGCCGATCTCGCCGCTGTTAGTCAGCAGTTCGATGTCCTCATCGATTTCAGCACTCCCGCTGCCACCTTGCAGCACGCGGCCTTGTGTGCCGAGCAGGGGCTGGGGCTGGTGGTGGGAACGACGGGTTTCAGCGCCGAGGAGCGAGCTCAGCTGGAAGCTTATGGGCAGCGAATTCCGCTGTGCATTGCGGCCAACTTCAGCACCGGCGTCAATCTGTGCTTGAAACTGCTGGACACGGCCGCGAAAGTGATGGGTAACGACGCCGATATCGAAATTTACGAAGCGCACCACCGTCATAAGGTGGATGCACCCTCAGGCACCGCCCTGCGCATGGGCGAAGTCGTGGCTGCCGCGCTGGACCGAGATTTAGCGACCGAGGCCATTTACGGCCGCGAGGGGCTGACCGGCGCCCGCGAGCGCAGCAAAATCGGTTTTGCCACCGCCCGGGGTGGTGACGTGGTGGGGGATCATACCGTCATGTTTCTGGCCGATGGCGAGCGCGTGGAGATTACCCATAAAGCATCCAGCCGTCAGTCTTTCTCCCGCGGGGCGGTCCGGGCGGCTCTCTGGCTTGCGCGACAGCAGCCCGGACTCTACGATATGCAGGATGTGTTGGATTTACGCTAGCCAGCGGTTGAAAGCCGATATCGCGCTATTACCCGATGTCGTCATGTTCATAGAGCAGGCCACACCATTGGACGGGCGGGCGCCGGTAAGATACCGATTCGGCCACCGCCCCGTGGCTTGGGGGTGTTGAGTGAGTCAAACCGTTCGCATACTTACGGTAAACACCCATAAAGGCTTCAGTCTGTTCAACCGCCGTTTCATTTTGCATGAGCTGCGCGACGCGGTGCGCGCTGTGTCGGCGGATGTGGTATTCCTACAGGAGGTTATGGGGGAGCATAAAGGCCGGTCCAGCCGCCATAAGGACCACTGGCCTATGGAGCCCCATTACGAGTTTCTCGCCGACAGTATCTGGCAGGATTTTGCTTATGGGCGCAACGCCGTCTACCCCCAGGGCCACCACGGCAATGCGCTGCTGAGCAAGTTTCCCATCGTATCCTGGAACAATCACGACATTTCCCTGAACCGCTTTGAGCAGCGTGGCCTCTTGCACTGCAAGCTGGATTTGGTGGAATCGTCCCAGCCTCTTCACGCCGTCTGTGTGCACTTGAACCTGCATGAAGCAGACCGTCAGCGCCAACTACTCATGTTATGCGACTTGGTCAACAGCATTCCCGAGCACGAGCCGGTGGTGGTGGCGGGTGATTTTAATGACTGGCGTTGCAAGTCCCATGAGGTCTTGCTGCGCAAAGCGGGTCTGAATGAGGTGTTTACCAGCATTTACGGCGCCCCGCCCCGATCTTTCCCAGCGGCGTTTCCGCTGCTGCGGCTGGACCGTATCTTTGTGCGGTCCGCGCAATTTCACGCGCCATTGGTATTGCCCAACAAACCTTGGTCCCGACTATCCGATCACAAGCCATTAATGGCCGAAGTGACGTTTTAACGTGCCTGTTTTCGGCCCAACAGGGCGCGCCCCATCTGGCGCCAGCCGGGTTCCTGTCCATAGGTGCGTACGCCCAAAGCAAACAACCGGCCGCCGGCGCGGCGCGCCCAATATAAAGTGGCGATAAGCAACGCCAGGGACAACAGCCACTGAGTTGCGCCAACCTCATCGACTGCCACACGCACCGGCATCACCGCAAATGACGTGAGCGGAAACAAACTGGCAAACACCGTCAAGGCCGACTCCGGGTGGTCTTTCAAAGTGAAGGCGATAAAAATAGGAATGCCTGGCGCCAGCATAATGATACTGCGTGAGGAGTGGTTGGGGTCATCGATGGTGGCGGTAAACGCCCCCATAAGTGTATTGACCAGCAAAATACCGAGCAACATAAACAGCAAGGCGTTTAGGGTGTCCAGCCAGGGCAGGTCGGGCACAAATATGCCCCCACCCACGTACAGGCTAAACCCCAAACCCCCAAGATAGATCAGCAGCAAAATCGTGCCCATGGTTTTCAGGCAGAACAGCGTGATGCCGATAATCTTGCCGTCCAGCCAGCGTTGGGGTGTCATCAGCGTCAGCAGCTGCTCCGTTACCCGTTGCTGCTTCTCGGCGGTTATGGCGGAGAAAAAACACGCAAAACCGGAAAATAAACTCACACCCAATAACAGCAGCACTAAAAATACGACGGCGCTGCTCTGCTCCCGCTCCTCGACAGAGACTGGCTCCGGGGCAATGTTATGCACGTGCCATTGGGGCCACTCGCTAATCCAGTGCATAAGCTCGGGGGTCAACTGAGCGTTTGCCAACGTTTGCTGCTGCAGCCATCGGCGCAGGGGCTCGCTCAGGTTGTCGGTCCAGGCCGCCGAGGTGGCGGTGGTCAGAGACAGTGCATAACCTTCATGTTGCACCACGCCATGCCAGCCCTGGGCGATACTATGAGCGCCGATTAATTGCTCGGCTTGGGCGGGATCCACGCGCTCGAAATAAAAACCCTCGGCCTGGGGCAGTTCCAAATCCGTTACGACCGCGATGCGTTGTTCCGTCGCGAAGTGGCTCACCAACGCTGGCCACGACGCGGCCCCTCCCACACCGATAAGCATTAGTGCAAGAGTGATCAGCTCCTGCTTCCATTTGAAGAAGCGCGAAAATTCCCAAAAGGCGATGGTGAGCACTTGTTTCACGGCTGAGCCTCCCCGGTGCCCGAAGTTCGGCGCTTGCGAATCGACTGTAGATAGAGCTGGTGCAGGCTGGTGGTTTGCCGGTCCAGCTTGAGAATGGTGGTTTCCGCGCTCAGGCGTTGCAATGCGGGGCTTAATTGCTCTGGCGCCGACAGTGCGAACTCTACGGTGGCGCTGACCTCGGGGGCGGCGTTCGGGCGGTTGCTGCTTTCTAAGCCGCTACTTTTTGGGTTCCTACATTCTAGAGTGTGGCCTAAAGTGTGGCTTGGCGCACTGACCGTTAACCCTGGCAGCTCATCCAGAGCGCGCCGAGCTCTCTGACATTCCTCTTCGTTTGCGAACGTGGCCACATAGGCCTGCTGTTCGCCCAGTTGCGCTTTGACTTCCGCCAAAGTGCCCGAGGCAATGCACTGTCCCAAATCCAACAGCAGCATTTGATCCGCAACCCGCTCTACCAGTGCCATCTGATGAGCACTGAGAAGAATTAAACGGTTTTGGTCTTTTAGCTCGCTCAGCAGATTAAGTACCTGCTCCTGGTTGACCGGGTCCAAACCCGAGAAAGGCTCATCGAGAATGATTACCTTGGGGTCATGCAGCAGGGTGGCGATCAGCTGAACCTTTTGCTGGTTGCCTTTGGATAGTCGGCTCAAGGGCTCATCGGCGCGCGCCGTCAGCTCGAAATAGTTGAGCCAGTAATCGATGCGCTCATTGCGCAGCGCCTTGGGCATGGCACGCAAAGCACCGATATAGCGTAGATTCTGGCGCAGGGTTTTCTCCCGGTACAGCCCCCGGTCTTCGGGAAGATAGCCCAGATGCTGCTCGGGTACGTAACGGTATTGCCGCTCGCCATCCACCACCGTTAGATGACCTTCATCCGGTGCGATGAGGCCGGTCAGGATACGAATTAAAGACGACTTACCCGCGCCGTTAGGCCCGAGAAGCGCCAGAATTTGCCCGGATTGGGCGGACAGGCTAACCGATTGCACGGCGGTGACGTTGCGGTAGTGCTTGGTAACCTTCTGCGCGTGTATGATCATTACTGCTCGTCCCCGCATCCACGTCGTTATTCTGCCCAAGCAAACGCTGGGACGCGAAAGATTAGCGCATAGCGACGAGCGGCACAATTCCCCTCGCCGGACGCTTTGCTCCGCGTTGTGGCCGGTGGGCTGCGCAAGGCAGGGAATCCGCGCCGCGCTCAGAACGCCGAGCTCCTCTAGGTGGGCACAAACAGGCACAAAAATATTAGTTGGACAGGGCGGTCTGGGTCACGTAAAATTTGCCCTCAGAAAACGGTTTGCCAAAGCCGAGCCACTGGCCATAGGCCCAACGAAAGCGAGATGAGGCGGCAGTTTCATCTCGCTTTTTTGCAGCCCGGGACCGGGCTTTTCACTCACGCAGCTCGCTGTAACGATGACGTCGCCTCCCGCACTCCTGCTTGCAGTGTGGCCGTCTCTGTGAACCTGGGTAAAGTGCAGTCCGGTTCCATCGTCACAGCTGTGAGAACACTGAGGAGGTTGATTTGACTACTGGGGCCCCCACACCCGCTTTACTGGTACTGGAAGACGGCAGTATTTTTCAAGGCATCGCCATTGGTGCCAAAGGTCTGTCGGTGGGGGAGGTGGTGTTCAACACCTCCATGACCGGCTACCAGGAAATCCTCACCGACCCCAGCTACCACGGGCAGATCGTCATGATGACGTACCCCCACATCGGCAATACCGGAACCAATGACGAGGACGATGAATGCGCCCAAAGCTGGGCTGCCGGTCTGGTGATTCGGGATTTGCCGTTGCTGGCCAGCAATTTCCGCAGCCAACAAACCCTGTCTGAGTTTCTTGAGGCGCGGAATATTGTCGGTATTGCAGAGATTGATACCCGTCGGTTAACCCGGCTGCTACGGGACAAAGGCGCGCAGAGCGGCTGTATAGTTGCCGGTGATGATCTGGATGAAGACAAAGCGCTCGCCGCGGCTCGCGGGTTCCCCGGTCTCAAGGGGATGGACTTGGCCAAAGAAGTTTCCTGCAAGAAAGCCTATCGTTGGGACGAAAACATCTGGCAACTGGGCAGCGGCTACGGCAAGGCACCGGCAGAGCAGCCCTATAAAGTGGTGGCCTACGATTACGGAGTCAAACGCAACATTTTGCGTATGCTGATTGAGCGTGGCTGCGACGTGACCGTGGTGCCGGCGGACACTCCCGCCAGCGAAGTTCTGGCCATGCAGCCCGACGGTGTTTTCCTGGCCAACGGCCCGGGCGACCCGGCCGCCAGCGATTATGCGGTCGAGGCCATCAAGGAGATCCTGGAAACCGACACGCCGATTTTTGGTATCTGTTTAGGCTACCAGCTGCTGGCTTTGGCGTCAGGGGCGAAAACCGTGAAGATGAAGTTTGGCCACCACGGTGCTAACCATCCGGTCCAGGATCTGGCCTCTGGACGGGTAATGATCACTGCCCAGAATCACGGTTTTGCGGTGGATGAAACCAGCCTGCCAGCCAATGTCAAAGCGACCCACAAATCCCTGTTCGACGGTACCTTGCAAGGCTTGCACCGCACCGATAAACCCGCCTTTGGCTTTCAGGGTCACCCGGAAGTCAGCCCCGGCCCCCACGATGCCGCCGGGCTGTTCGACCACTTTATTGAATTGATGGAGAACGCGAAACGGTGAGTGGCTCCCGCTGAGCACTGACTACCCATATCAACCGATTTCGCACAAGTGAGAAAACCATGCCAAAACGTACCGACATCAAAAGTGTTCTGATTCTTGGAGCCGGCCCCATTGTCATTGGCCAGGCTTGCGAATTTGACTACTCCGGGGCCCAAGCCTGTAAAGCGCTGCGAGAAGAGGGTTACCGGGTGGTTCTGGTGAACTCCAACCCGGCCACCATCATGACCGACCCGGCCATGGCCGACGCCACATACATCGAGCCCATCGAGTGGCAGACCGTAGCTCGCATCATTGAGAAAGAACGCCCGGACGCGGTGCTGCCTACCATGGGAGGTCAGACAGCGCTGAACTGTGCACTGGATCTGGCCAAACACGGCGTGTTGGAAAAATACAACGTGGAACTGATCGGTGCCAACGAGGCGGCCATCAATATGGCGGAAGATCGCGATCAGTTTGATAAAGCCATGCGTCGTATTGGCCTGGAATGCGCCCGCGCCGAAATTGTGCACTCTATGGAAGAAGCCAAAGAGGTGCCCAAAAAGTTTGGCTTTCCCTGCATTATCCGCCCCTCTTTTACCATGGGTGGCTCCGGTGGCGGTATCGCTTACAACTGGGAAGAGTTTGAAGAGATTTGCGCACGGGGGCTGGATCTGTCCCCCACCAACGAGCTGCTGATTGATGAATCGCTGCTGGGTTGGAAAGAGTACGAAATGGAAGTGGTGCGGGACAAAAACGACAACTGTATCATTGTCTGCTCCATCGAAAACTTCGTCCCCATGGGTGTGCACACCGGTGACTCCATCACCGTAGCGCCGGCACAGACGCTCACCGACAAGGAATATCAAATCATGCGCAACGCGTCCATCGCGGTGCTGCGTGAAATCGGCGTGGAAACTGGGGGTGCCAACGTACAGTTTGCGGTCAACCCCGAAGATGGCCGTCTGGTAGTCATTGAGATGAACCCGCGGGTATCCCGTTCTTCGGCGCTGGCCTCCAAGGCAACCGGTTTTCCCATCGCGAAAATTGCCGCCAAACTGGCCGTCGGCTATACACTGGACGAATTGCAAAACGATATCACTGGCGGCGCCACCCCGGCCTCCTTTGAGCCCAGCATTGACTACGTGGTCACCAAGGTGCCGCGTTTCACTTTCGAAAAGTTTGGCGAGGCGGACGCCCGTCTGACTACGCAAATGAAATCCGTGGGTGAAGTCATGGCCATCGGCCGCACTTTCCAGGAGTCTTTGCAAAAAGCCTTGCGCGGCCTGGAAACTGGCTCAAGCGGCTTTGAACCCAAGCTGGATCTGCAAGATGAAGAAAGCGTGGCCAGCCTGCGCCGCGAGTTGGCAACCCCGGGCGCTGAGCGCATCTGGTATGTGGGTGACGCGTTTCGGGCCGGGATGACGGTGGAGCAGGTGTACGACACCAGTAAAATCGACCCCTGGTATTTGGTGCAAATTGAAGAACTTATCAAGCTTGAACAGCTGCTGAGCAGCACGCAGTTGGCCGATATCGATTACGCACTGATGTGGAAACTCAAGCGCAAAGGTTTTGCCGATGCGCGCCTGGCGGCCCTGCTGAACACCACCGAAAAAGCGGTGCGCGATCATCGTCACCAGCTCAACATCCGGCCCAGCTACAAGCGCGTGGATACCTGTGCGGCCGAATTTGCCACTTCCACCGCCTATATGTACTCCACCTACGAGGAAGAGTGCGAAGCCAATCCCAGCGATCGGGAAAAAATACTGGTGATTGGTGGCGGCCCCAACCGCATCGGCCAGGGCATCGAGTTTGATTACTGCTGTGTACACGCCGCGTTCGCGATGCGCGAAGACGGTTACGAAACCATTATGGTGAACTGTAACCCCGAGACAGTCTCTACCGATTACGACACCTCCGATCGGCTGTTCTTTGAGCCGGTAACCCTGGAGGATGTCCTGGAGATTGTGCACAAAGAAAAGCCCAAAGGCGTAATCGTCCAGTTCGGTGGACAGACACCATTGAAGTTGGCCCGCGCTTTGGAAGCCGAAGGTGTGCCCATTATCGGTACTTCACCCGACGCCATCGACCGGGCAGAGGACCGGGAGCGCTTCCAGCAGATGATTGACAAGCTGGGCCTGCGCCAGCCGCCTAACGCCATTGTCCGCTCCCTCGAAGAAGCGCTCAGCGTGGCTGAAGAAGTGGGCTACCCGCTGGTGGTGCGTCCGTCTTACGTCCTCGGCGGTCGTGCCATGGAAATCGTTTACAAAGAAGACGAGTTGCGCACCTATATGCGCACCGCCGTGGAAGTATCCGAAGATGCGCCGGTGCTGCTGGATCACTTTCTCAGCGCCGCGATCGAGGTGGACATCGACGCGGTCAGCGACGGCGAGCAAGTGGTTATTGGCGGCATTATGCAGCACATCGAGCAGTGTGGTATCCACTCGGGTGACTCCGCCTGTTCACTGCCGCCGTACTCGCTGCCCAACGACGTGCAAGACGAGATGCGCGAACAAGTTCGTGCCATGGCGCTTGAGCTGGGCGTGGTGGGGTTAATGAATACTCAGCTGGCCTATCAGGATGGCCTGATCTACGTGATTGAGGTGAACACACGTGCCTCGCGCACCGTGCCCTTCGTATCCAAGTGCGTGGGGGTGTCTTTGGCCCAGGTGGCGGCCCGCTGTCAGGCTGGCATCAGCCTGGCCCAACAGGGATTCACTAAAGAGATAGTGCCTGATTATTACAGCGTCAAAGAGGCGGTATTCCCGTTCAACAAATTCCCCGCCGTGGACCCGGTGTTGGGGCCGGAGATGAAATCCACCGGTGAAGCCATGGGCGTGGGTGACACCTTCGGCGAGGCCTATGCTAAATCGCAGTTGGGCGCCAGCAGTGAGCTGCCCACTGGCGGAACGGTATTTATCAGTGTGCGCGATGTGGATAAACCCGGTGTCGTGGTCGTGGGTAAAGAATTAAGTAGCCTGGGCTTTTCCTTGGTTGCTACCCGTGGCACCGCCGCCGTGCTCGCCGAAGCTGGCCTCGAGGTGGCGGAGGTGAACAAGGTTCAGGAAGGTCGTCCGCACATTGTTGATATGATCAAGAATGATCAGATCGACTTGATTGTTAATACCACCGAAGGGCGACAAGCCACCAAAGACTCCGCCTCGATTCGTCGCAGTGCGGAAAATCACAATGTGTATTACACCACGACACTCGCCGGGGGCGAGGCCGTGTGCATGGCATTGCGCTTCGGCAAACAAACGCAAGTGCGGCCGTTGCAGGAGCTGCATGGGAGAGTAAGGCATGAGTAAGGTTCCAATGACCGTGGGAGGCGCTGAGCGCCTACGCGAAGAGTTGCAGGATCTTAAAAGGGTACAGCGTCCGCGCATCGTTCAGGCAATTGCCGAGGCGCGCGAACATGGCGACTTGAAAGAAAACGCCGAGTACCACGCGGCACGAGAGCAGCAAAGCTTTTGTGAAGGCCGCATTCAAGAGATCGAAAGCAAGCTGAGCAATGCCCATGTGATCGATGTCACTACCATTGAGCACACGGGTAAAGTGTACTTCGGCACTACCGTGACCATAATCAATTTGGAAACCGATCAGGAAATGCGGTATCAGATAGTCGGGGATGACGAGGCGGACGTGAAAGCCCATAAAATCTCCGTCAATTCGCCCATTGCCCGCGCACTCGTTGGGAAAGAGGAGGGCGATGTGGTGGTGGTGCAGACCCCGGGCGGTGAAGTGGAATACGAAATCGATCGGGTAGAGCATATTTAACCATCCCGTTTCGCAGAGTGAGGACGACCTCACCGGCCCAGAGCTATGAGGGCCAAAACTGTTAAGGGGACGACCCCTGCTACTGAGGGGTATGTATGAGTTGGGTCATTCTTTTTCTGGCTGGACTGTTTGAAATTGGCTGGGCCATAGGATTGAAATACAGCGAGGGTTTTACCCGCTTCTGGCCGACGGTAAGCACCGTCACCGCGATGCTGGTGAGCTTTTTGTTGCTGGGCCTGGCCCTGAAAAACTTACCTGTGGGTACCGCCTACGCCATTTGGGTAGGTATCGGTGCCGTGGGTACGGCGGTGCTGGGGGTTATCCTGTTCAGTGAGTCCACGGACTGGCTCAAGGTGGTCAGTCTGGGGTTAATCTGCGTGGGTATTGTAGGCCTCAGGCTGGCTCACACATAGCCAGCCAGTGGTGCTGCCAAGTCTAGCGGACCAAGCCTAGCGGAGCAGGTTGGAGAGTTTCGGGTTGGGCTTTTTGTTGGCACGGTACAGAAGTACAGTTTTGCCCACCTTTTGCACAACTTCCACACCCCGCATGTCTTGCAGTAGCGCCACCGCCTCATGACGGCTTTCTCGCTCGGTCAAAGCGAGCTTGACCTTGATTAATTCATGGTCGTCCAGGGCACGGTTCAGCTCGGCGAGCACGCTGTCGGTCAGGCCCCGGTCGGCAATGGTCACGATCGGGTTGAGTTTATGGCCAATGGTGCGGAGCTGTTTCTTCCGCTCGGTGCTCAGGGGCATGGTTTACCTCAAAACTGGGGACTGTGTTGCTACCGCGTGTGGTGACAGACTGTTAGTGTACGGGGCGGCATTGTACCCTATCCATAAACGCATTTTTCGAGTTTTTCATGGCCAGATCCAAAAGCAGCAACCGCTGGCTAGACGAGCACTTCAGCGATGCTTACGTCAAGCAGTCCAAACAGGACGGCTACCGTTCCCGGGCAAGCTATAAACTGTTGGAGCTGAACAAGAAAGACCGGTTGATACGCCCCGGTATGACCGTGGTGGATTTGGGAGCGGCGCCCGGCGGTTGGTCCCAGGTAGCCGCGGATCTGGTGGGCGACAAAGGGCTGGTGTTGGCTTCGGACATTTTGCCCATGGATGGATTGGCCGGTGTCGAGTTTATTCAAGGCGATTTTACCGAAATCGAGGTGCTGGAACGCTTGCTGGCGGCTCTGGGGGAGCGGCGCGCCGATCTTGTAATCTCGGATATGGCCCCCAACATGAGTGGTATGGACGCCGTTGATCAGCCTAAGGCTATTTACCTGGTGGAGCTTGCGCTGGAACTGGCCCACGAAGTTTTGAAACCCGCGGGCGGTTTCGTTGCCAAAGTGTTCCATGGCGAAGGCTTTGACTCGTTGCTAAAAGATGTACGCGGTGCATTTGCTCAGGTGGCCGTGCGCAAGCCTGATGCCTCTCGAGCCCGCTCGCGGGAGGTCTATCTGGTAGCCAAAGGCTATAAAGGCGATAGACATTAAGGCCGCCTAATCAAGGTATTTTTGTATTTCAGGGCACTATATACTGGCACGGGATGCTTAAACGGCGCAGGGCGTCTATTCTGGCGAAGCGTCACAACTTGCCAGAGGCCTGGGCCAACCGACGTGACATGAGGGTATTTTTTTGAACGACATGACCAAGAACCTCATCCTGTGGCTGATCATTGCCGCAGTTCTTTTCACCGTTTTTCAGGGCTTTCAACAGCCTACATCGGGTGAAACCCTCAGCTATTCGGAATTTATCGAAGCAGTTCAAAACGAGCGAGTTCGAGAAGTCACGATTGAAGGGCTGGAAATCCAGGGCACGTTGCGTGACGGCCGTGGCTTTAGCACCGTTCGCCCCCAGGTGAGCGACGATGGGCTTATGGCCGATCTGCTCAACCACCGGGTGGCTGTGGAAGGCAAATTGCCCGAAACCGCCAGCCTCTGGCAGCAGTTGCTCGTAGCCAGCTTCCCCATTCTTATCATCATTGCCGTGCTGGTGTTCTTTATGCGCCAAATGCAAGGTGGCGGCATGGGTGGCAAGGGTGGTCCCATGAGCTTTGGCAAGAGCAAAGCGCGTCTGTTGGGTGAAGACCAGATCAAAACCACCTTTGCTGATGTGGCCGGTGTGGACGAGGCCAAGGAAGAGGTGCAGGAGCTGGTGGAGTTTCTGCGCGACCCCAGTAAATTTCAAAAGCTCGGCGGCACTATCCCGCGCGGCGTGTTGATGGCGGGTGCTCCGGGTACCGGTAAAACCCTGTTGGCCAAAGCCATCGCCGGGGAAGCCAAAGTGCCATTTTTCTCCATCTCTGGCTCGGACTTTGTGGAGATGTTTGTCGGTGTGGGTGCCTCCCGAGTGCGGGATATGTTCGACCAGGCCAAAAAACAGGCACCGTGCATCATCTTTATTGACGAAATTGACGCCGTTGGTCGCCATCGCGGCGGCGGCCACGGTGGTGGCCACGATGAGCGTGAGCAAACGCTCAACCAGTTGCTGGTGGAAATGGATGGTTTTGAGGGCAACGAGGGCGTAATCGTCATTGCCGCTACCAACCGCCCCGACGTGTTGGACAAGGCGCTGCTCCGTCCTGGCCGTTTTGACCGCCAAGTGGTGGTCGGCTTGCCGGATATTCGCGGCCGCGAGCAGATACTGAAAGTCCATATGCGCAAAGTGCCCATTGACGAGCGCGTTGAGGCCATGGTGATTGCCCGCGGTACGCCGGGTTTCTCTGGTGCCGACTTAGCCAACCTGGTCAACGAAGCCGCACTGTTTGCGGCCCGGGGCAACAAGCGCCTGGTAACAATGGAAGAGTTCGAAAAGGCTCGCGACAAAATCATGATGGGCGCCGAGCGTCGATCCATGGTTATGAGCGAGAAAGAAAAGCAAAATACCGCCTACCATGAAGCTGGACACGCCATTGTGGGTAAGATTGTGCCGGAGCATGATCCCATCCATAAAGTGACCATTATTCCCCGTGGGCGTGCTCTGGGTGTCACTCAGTTTTTGCCCGAGGGCGACAAGTACAGCTTGAGCCGGCGTGCTATTGAATCGAGCATTGCCACCTTATTCGGCGGTCGAATCGCCGAGGAAATGACACTCGGCGCGGACGGAATTACCACCGGCGCCTCCAATGACATTGAGCGGGCCACCGAGTTGGCGCGCAACATGGTCACGAAATGGGGTCTGTCGGATAAGTTGGGTCCGCTTCATTACGGCGAAGACGACACAGGCATGCCGGGTATGTCGGCGGCGAACTATTCGGGTGAAACCTCGAAAATGATCGACGAGGAAGTGCGCGATATCATCGATCGGTGCTACAACCGTGCCAAGGAAATTCTGGAAGAGAACCGGGACATTCTCGAGGCCATGAAAGACGCCCTTATGGAATACGAAACCATCGATGCTGAACAGGTGGACGACTTGATGGCCCGCCGCAAAGTGCGCCCGCCCAAAGATTGGCACGATGATGATTTTAACAGCCATCTGAGATCCCGAGAGGGCAGCAGCTCCGAGCCCGAAACCAAGGACGAGAAAAAGCCTGGCCCAATCGGCGGCCCAGCCGAAGAGCACTGACGCAGGGAGTGTTATATAATCCCCGGCCTTCGCCGGGGATTCCCTTTCCAAAATAACCGCAACACATGGATTCAGTATGCCACTGCAATTTGGCGACTCAGCGCTGGATTTGTCTCAACCCCGTGTAATGGGGATTCTTAACACTACGCCTGACTCTTTTTCCGACGGTGGCCAACACTATCGCAACGGTCGCCTTTGTCTAGACTTGGTGTTAACCCGCGCTCAGCAGATGCTGAACGAAGGCGCGGATATTATCGATGTCGGGGGTGAGTCCACCCGTCCCGGGGCAGCCCCCGTCAGTGAGGCGGAAGAATTAGAGCGTGTGGTGCCGGTGGTAGAGGTGTTGGTGCGTGAGCTGGGGGCGATCGTTTCCGTCGATACCAGCACTCCCGCGGTCATGCGTGAGGCTGCGGTCGCGGGCGCCGGTATGCTTAACGATATACGCGCCTTGCAGCGCGACGGTGCGTTAGATGCCGCCGCCGCCACAGGGTTGCCCGTGTGCCTAATGCATATGCAAGGCCAGCCCACCACTATGCAAGAAAGCCCTCGTTACCGCGAGCCGGTCGACGATGTGAAACAGTTTTTGCGTGAGCGTGTCAGTGCTTGCGAGCAGGCCGGCATTGCCCGGCAGCGGCTGGTGCTGGACCCGGGCTTCGGTTTCGGCAAAAACCTCAACCACAATTTGGAGTTGTTGCGCCGCTTGCCCGAGTTCGCTGAGCTGGGTTGCCCGCTGTTGGTGGGTTTGTCGCGCAAGTCCATGCTCGGGGAGTTATTGGGGCGCGACGTGAGTGAGCGCCTACCCGGTAGTTTGGCGTTGGCTATGGCGGCCGCCGAGCGGGGCGCCAGTATTATCCGTGTACACGATGTGGCCGCTACGGCGGATGTGCTCAAGGTCTTGCGAGCGCTGAAACCGACTGACTCAAGCACCACCAAACCGTCCACCTGGGAGCAGGCGTAACTATGACGCGTAAATACTTTGGTACCGATGGCATTCGTGGCGAAGTCGGCGAAGCCCCTATTACCCCAGATTTTATGCTCAAGCTGGGTTGGGCCGCTGGTCGCGTGTTGGTGAATCGTTTTTCGGGTCCTAATTTGATCTTGATCGGCAAAGACACACGTATATCGGGTTAC
This sequence comes from Marinimicrobium sp., assembly GCA_027322215.1. GTDB lineage: Bacteria > Pseudomonadota > Gammaproteobacteria > Pseudomonadales > Cellvibrionaceae > JAVDDU01. The sequence goes on along the minus strand of DAHVRW010000016.1, from coordinate 4,653 downwards.
ATGTTCGAGTCCGCCCTTCAGGCGGGTTTAATCAACGCCGGCGTGGATGTGGGTTTGCTCGGCCCCATGCCGACGCCCGGTATCGCCTACCTAACACGTACTTTTCAGGCCCAGGCGGGGATTGTGATCAGCGCGTCCCATAATCATTATGCCGATAATGGCGTCAAATTTTTTAGTAGCAACGGCACGAAACTTCCCGACGACATTGAGGAATTAATCGAAGCTCAGCTGGAGCAACCGATGGTCACCGCTGAGCGACTGGGCAAAGCACGACGCATCGAGGACGCCGCCGGCCGCTACGTGGAGTTCTGCAAGGGCACCATGCCTTGGGGTTTTAGCTTACAGGGTTTACAGATCGTAGTGGACTGCGCCAACGGCGCCACCTATCACATAGCCCCGAGTGTGTTCAGTGAGTTGGGCGCCAAAGTCATTCCTCTGGCCACCGAGCCCAACGGCACGAATATCAATCGCAGCTGCGGCTCAACCAAACCCGAGGCCCTTAAAGAGCGGGTACAGGAGTTGGGTGCCGATTTGGGCATTGCCTTTGATGGCGATGGCGACCGGCTGATTATGGTGGATCACCGCGGCGAAACCGTTGATGGTGACGAGCTGCTATACGTTATCGCGGCGTACCAGCACCAATACGGCGGCGGCTGTGAGGGCGTGGTCGGCACCTTGATGAGCAATTTGGGGTTGGAGCTTGCTCTGGAAGAGCTGGGCATAGGTTTCACCCGCGCCAAAGTGGGTGATCGCTACGTGATTGAAACTATGCGCCAGAAGGGCTGGACTCTGGGGGGCGAATCCTCGGGCCATATCATCTGCAGCAATGTGACCACCACTGGCGACGGCATTATCTCAGCGCTGCAGGTTCTCATGGCGTTGAGTACCATCGGCGCGCCCCTGCACGATGTGAAAAAAGGCATGGGCAAGACGCCGCAAACCATGATTAATGTACGGATGCGCAGTAAAGCGGCCTTCGAGCATAACAAGGAAATAGACGCGGCCGTGGCAAGTGTTGAAAGCCGCTTGGCGGGTAAGGGCCGAGTGCTGTTGCGCCCATCGGGAACAGAGCCGGTTGTGCGTGTTATGGTAGAAGGGCAGGATAAGCAGCAGGTGAAGGAACTGGCCCAGGAATTGGCGGCCGTAGTGGAAAGCATTCTGGGCTAGGGATGCACAGCGAGTCATCGAAGGATGAGTTCTCGGCACCAAAAACAACCAAAAAGCGACAAAAGACGGGCGCTCAGGCGGAAATAGGATTGTATGTTACCCCTATCTTCGCTAACATTGGCGCCCGCTTAAGGGGGACCCTTTGAGCAAAGTTGAGCATACACGACGCCGGCTGATAATAGGGAACTGGAAAATGCATGGCGGCCGGTCGTTTAACGCCGAGCTGCTATCGAAAATTCAGGCCCGTTGGCAGGGCGTGCACCGAGCGGAAGTGGCCGTATGCCCCCCGTTTGTGTATCTGCAACAAGCAGCGGAATTACTCGCCGAGTCCAATATCGTATTAGGCGCGCAAAACCTTAGCGAATACGACGAGGGCGCGTTTACCGGCGAAGTATCCGGGCAAATGCTGGCCGACTGGCAATGCCGCTACGTGATCATCGGCCACAATGAACGCCGCCGCCTACAGGGCGAAACGGATCAGCGGATTGCGAAAAAATTTATCGCCGCCCGCGAGAGCGAGCTGATTCCTGTTTTGTGTGTGGGCGAGTCGCAGCAGGAGCGGGATTCCGGTAACGCACTGGAAACCATCGGTCGGCAGTTGAATGCCGTGATCGATGTGGCAGGGCTGGAAAGCTTCCGACGCGCGGTAGTGGCTTATGAGCCAGTGTGGGCAGTGGGCACGGGTAAAACCGCCAGCCCGGAACAGGCCCAAGACGTACACCGTTTTATCCGCACTCAACTGGGTGCATTAGGGTCGAGCACCCGGGTGTTGTATGGCGGCAGCGTTAAACCCGCCAATGCCGAACAGCTCTTTGCTATGGCTGACATTGATGGCGCGCTCTTGGGTGGCGCCTCATTGAACGCTGACGAATTTATCGCCATATGCCAGGCGGCCGATTAACCGCCGGCCTTGTAGAGTCGCTCACCGAGAGAGCAAAACGCAATGCAAAACATTATTTTGTTGGTCCATGTATTGACCGCACTGGCCATCATCGGTCTAATCCTGCTGCAACAGGGGAAGGGTGCGGTCGCAGGCGCCTCCTTTGGCGGTGGTGCTTCACAGACCGTATTCGGCAGCCAAGGTAGCAGTGGTTTTTTCACCCGCGCTACGGCCATTCTCGCGGTGGTATTCTTCGCTACCAGCTTCGGCCTGGCCATCATCGCCAAGCAGGAAGTCAGGGTCGATGATTCCTTTATTCCGACCGGCGTGGATGCGTTCGAAATCCCTGTGGCGGAAGAGGTTGAAGAAACCGACGTGCCGCAAGTCGATGCGCCAGACAGCGACTCGGCCGTACCCGAGGTGCCAGAAGCGTCCGAAGTGCCGGCGTTTGAATAGTACGGCGGTTTGTTATTAAGTTTTATGCCCAAGTGGTGGAATTGGTAGACACGCTATCTTGAGGGGGTAGTAGCGCAAGCTGTGCCGGTTCAAGTCCGGCCTTGGGCACCAATTAAAGAAAGCTCTTCACTGACGTGAAGGGCTTTTTTTATACTTGCCAGGCCGGACCAAGGTCCGGCGTTGACTCGGCGCATCCTTGCGCCTCGGCCTTCGGCCAGCGTCCGCTGTCCCAATTCGCATTCGGGAGAAGGGGTTCTGCGTTCACAGGTTGCCCTATGTCAGTGTGTCAAACCACGACATCGTTGAGCCGTAGTGTGCAATGAGCCCTAACACCCGTATGGGCGGAGTCGAACGAAACGTATTTCCCGGTTCTGTCCCAGCGGGGGTGAAAGTCACAGCGTACTGTGTTTCGGTATCGTAACGGTATTTTTAGGCTCAATAGTAAATGTGATGCTCGCGCCGCCAAATCAACGCAATAGAGTTTTTGCATTCGGTACCGGTCCGGATAGGTGTCCGTGACAATCATCGGCGTGTCGTGACGTGCTTGTGGGTGACCATCGCTGGATAGCGTCTTCTCTCCTAATGGTGAAACACTATTTGATTCAACGTTAACGACGAAGTATCCGCGTTGTCCATCTAAGTTCTGTGCGTATAGCACTAACTCACTTTGCGTAAGCCAACTGGCATGGGAGATGTATTCGCCAAGAGGCAAAATCGACACGTCATTATTTTGAAAGTTGTACACGAGCGCTTGGGTTTTCACATCGTCCGATGTGTCAGTCCAACGGTGAAACGCCAACGCCTTATCGCCTTTGGGAGAGTACAAGCAGTGGGAGAAGTAATGGTACGCTCCAGGAGAAAATGTTCTTTTACTTACCCCAATTATGTCGTCCAGGGTAAATAAAACAGATGGCCGTCTCGTCTCACAATCTACATATATCAGTGCGCGTTCAGAGGCGACACCGTCAATCATAACGGTCCCGCTTTTCCGGGAGTAACCATATCCTTTTAGCCCTTCAGAAAGCCGGTCGAAGCTATAGCTCAGGAAGCTGGAACCATCTGGCGAGGTGGCGGCGACGGGCACGTCGAAGCTGGTTACTTGTCGGCCGGACGTATCGAAAACCTGGGCGCGATGCGCTCCATCACGCCAATCGTTAAAAATCGCAAGGTCTTTATCTCCGAGCCACTGAAGCATTGATCCTTGCTGCCAGTTCCAAAGTTTCGTTTCGGAAATTCGTCGGTACTCGCTCCAATCGTCACCGTAAAATACGCCGATTTCTACGCAGCTCTTATCTGGAGAGCCTGAAGGAGTCTGTGTGTTAAAGCGGTGTGTCAACAGAAATCGATTATCCTTCGACCAAGGGCACGTCGTATGGAATCCGTAGAATGCTTGCGGCCTGATTTGTATCAGATTCTCGTTCACGTTCTGCGCAGGCAGTGACGACAGCGCGGCTTGGTAAAAAAACTTAAGGCTGTTTCTAAGGCGTGGTCGGCCTTCCAGTGACTGATGTAACGTTCTTTCCAGCCGGTTCATAAATCCTCCTTAAATACTTTCAATGATGTTCAGTATTTCCGCGCTCTCGTTTGTGTAGGTATAAGTGTTAGCCGGTAAGCGTTTTAAGTTTTTATACCATTTCTTTAAATCCTGTTCGGTGATAGCGCTAATCTTTTCCGATGCCGCATCTTGGTCCTGGAGATCGATTCCCAGTCCGATATCCAGGTCGCGTACCGCTTCGTATTCATAGGTTCCTTGTTGAGCTATCAGTGGCCGGCCATAACAGCAGGCTTGGTAGAATCGACACGTTCTCGACCATTTGTAACTGTCTTTGCCTTGATACCCGGCAATCCATACCATGCTTACCGATTGGCACATATCAAAAATATCTTTTGGGCTGTTATACGGGCCCTCGTATGTGATCCAAGGCACCTCTTCAATATCTTTTTCAAAGCGTTCGGTGGCGCGTTGAGGGATTCCTCTGACTTTTAACAATATGCTCCCTTTCGCGGACTTTACGAGGTTTACTAAAAACTGCCAGGTCACTGTGCATCGTAAAAGACCAAAATAGCCAATAATCAGAGGCGACGCTGTTGGCTGACCGATATCATCTTTATAGACATCTTGCGGCCACAACTTATTTTCCAAATTGTAG